>JBFHSP010000007.1:0-47930 GCA_041591085.1 Kangiellaceae bacterium
ACTTATCGATAAGCTTTTTGACCTGTTTCCCAATCATTTTCTTAATGAATAATGTGTTTATTATTCTGACGGGGTTATTCATTACTATTTTAGTTTTACGATCCCTTTTTAAACGCCAAATTGGCGGTTTTACCGGTGATGCTTTGGGTGCAAGCCAACAAATTTCTGAACTCGTTATTCTATTAGGCCTAGTAGTCATGGAGCAACACGTATGATCCATTTGGTATTAGGTGGTGCGCGCAGTGGAAAATCACGATTTGCCGAGCAGTGGGTTGAAAAATTAGCTCCTGATGAACAAAAACTTGTGTATATAGCAACCGCAACCCCGGATGATGCGGAAATGGAGAAACGGATTAGTCGCCATCAATCGGACCGCTCACAAAAATGGCAGACAATTGAAGAGCCCAAATATCTATCAGCTCTTCTCACTCAGCTAAATGAAAAGCCTAACAAAATTATTCTAATCGATTGTTTAACTTTATATCTTTCCAACTGGTTATGTTTTGAAGAGCAAAACGCTTGGAAAATTGAAAAACAAAATTTCATTGCAGCATTAAAGCAATCAAAAAATCGTATCCTTGTTGTATCCAATGAGGTGGGCAGTGGCATTGTACCATTGGGCGAATTGTCCAGAGAATTTGTTGATCAAGCGGGCTGGCTTAATCAATCGATTGCACAATTAGCAGAAGAGGTTACATTGGTCGTTGCCGGCTTACCGGTATTGTTAAAGCAAAAGAGTCAATATTGATGAATCAGCCAACAACTATTTATTTAATGCGACACGGCGAACCTGTAATCAAGCAATCTCTGATTGGGTTAACCGATACGCCTTTATCGGAAACCGGTTGGCAGCAAATGCAGCAAAGCGCATTGTCATTGCCAAAATTTGACCTTTGTGTGAGCAGTTCTTTATCGCGGTGTGCGGCCTTTGCCCAAGAGTATTGCAACGAAAATAACATTCCATTGATTATTCAAGATATTTGGCGCGAATGTTTTTTCGGTGATTGGGATGGCATCAGTTATCAACAACTAGCGGAACAATTTCCAACAGCTTCAGATCAATTTTTTAGTGATCCGTGGCATTTTCCGCCTCCTAAATCGGAATCGTTGGAGCATTTTAAAAATCGAGTGCTGCAAGCTTTTACTCAATTGATAGAAGCAAATCAAGGCAAAACACTTTTAATTTGCACTCATGCCGGTGTGATTAGAGTATTGCTTGGCTGGGCTCTTTCCATGCCCGAAAAATCCAATGAGATTTTTCAAAACTTGTGCGTAGATTACGCTAGCACTTCAATGCTACAGGTTTTTACTATGGAAGATAATTCCACTTTCACTCAAGTTAAGTGGATGAATCGACAGGTCGATCTGCCATGAGTTTGTCACTCATGATTCAGGGAACGACTTCGGATGCTGGTAAAAGTATTGCAGTAGCCGCTCTTTGTCGATTACTGCTGAAGCAAGGCGTAAAAGTAGCGCCTTTTAAGCCACAAAATATGGCACTTAATAGCGCAGTGACAAAAGAAGGTGGAGAGATAGGCCGAGCACAAGCATTGCAAGCAGCCGCTTGTAAACTTGAACCTCACACTGATATGAATCCGGTTTTGTTAAAACCAGAAAGTGATCAAGGTTCACAAGTGATCATTAACGGCAAAGTGGTGAGCCAATTACAGGCAAGAGAGTTTGGCAATATCAAAGCACTGGCATTTGATTCGGTACTTGCGGCATTTAATCGTTTGCAACAGCAGTACGACTGCGTAGTTGTTGAAGGAGCGGGTAGCCCAGCTGAAATTAATTTACGAAAAAATGATATTGCCAATATGGGATTTGCCGAAGCGGCTGATTGCCCGGTGATCCTAATAGCCGATATCGATAAAGGCGGCGTGTTCGCTCATATTGTGGGTACGCTTGAATGCTTATCTGCGTCTGAGCGAGAAAGAGTGAAAGGATTTATCATTAATAAATTTCGAGGTAATCTTAACTTATTAAAAGACGGACTTGATTGGCTTGAACAAAAAACTGCAAAACCGGTATTGGGTGTTATTCCTTACATTCGGCAATTAAAACTCGATGCCGAAGACGCTATAGCCGTCTCAGATTTAGCTGAAAAAAACACACTGATAAAAATTAACATTCCAGTGTTTGCTCGCATTAGTAATCACACCGATTTTGATCCGCTTATCCATCATCCTAATATTGATTGTCGGTTTGTTGCTCCAGGAGAATCTATACTGGGAGCTGATTTGATTATTCTTCCTGGCAGTAAGCAGGTAGCACAAGAGATGCAACTGATGAAGCAATTTGGTTGGGATCTGCAGATCAAACAACACTTAAGATATGGCGGTAAAGTATTAGGGATTTGTGGCGGCTTTCAGTTACTCGGAAACAAGCTGCTCGATCCCAATAAAATTGAAAGTGAATTTACAGAAATATCAGCGCTCGGATTACTCGATTTCCAAACAGAATTTCAAACTGAAAAGCGCCTGACTCAAGTGAAAGGTCATTGTCAGTTTTCAGTTGAACAATCCAACGAAACCTTTCCAACAAATATAACGGGTTATGAAATTCATTGTGGATTAAGCGTGGGACCTGCTTTGAAAAAACCGTTTGCGCAATTAGGTACACAAACTGGAGAAGCTTTTTATGACGGAGCGGTTTCTGAAGATGGTCAAGTCATTGGAACTTACATTCACGGCTTATTTGAGCAAGCTGAAGTGGTCAATGAGCTTATAAGTTGGGTTTGTGATGCAGCGTTAACAACAAAGGCTTTGCAACAAAAAAGCTGGAGCCAAGTAAGAGAGCAAGAAATTGAACGGTTGGCACACACTTTTGCCCAGCATCTCGATATGCCAAAATTATTTAAGATAATAGGAGTTAACCATGAATAAAGATGAAAAACATAAAAAAGTTTCGCAGAAGCTAAAAGAAAAAGTTGATGCCAGTGTCGCAAAGGCAAACATCGAAAAAGGTATTGTGTTGATCTTAACCGGCAACGGAAAGGGTAAATCAACTGCAGGCTTTGGAACGGTTTGCCGCGCGGTTGGTCATGGTCAAAAAGCCGCAGTGGTGCAGTTTATAAAAGGCATGTGGGATTGCGGTGAGCGAAATTTATTAGAACAACATGGTGTTCCATTTGCGGTAATGAAAACTGGATTTACTTGGGATACTCAAGATCGCGCTGGCGATATAGCTGCTGCTGAAGTGGTATGGGAGCAAGCGAAACAGTTTTTAAAAGATCCAAGCATAGATGTCGTGCTGCTCGATGAAATCACTTATATGCTTGGGTACGATTATTTACCAAAAGATGAAGTATTAAGTGCCATAGCTAACCGTCCCAAAGAGCAATCGGTGGTGATTACTGGGCGTGGTGCCATTGGAGAACTAAAAGACTTGGCCGATACCGTCAGTGAAATTAAAGAAGTTAAACATGGATTTCAGGCTGGGATCAAAGCGCGCAAAGGGGTCGACTGGTGAGGTTTTTTTTAGTCATTGGATTTTGCCTTGCTTGTTCTTGCGCTTTTGCGGAAAAAGCTCAGCGGATTATTGCGCTTTCACCCCACGCGGTTGAGCTTTTGTATGCGATAGGCGCAGGTGATCGCATTGTCGGAACGGTTGAGTATGCCGACTATCCCGAAGCCGCTTTAAACATTCCGCGCATTGGTAATTATGCCGGATTACAAATAGAGCACATTGCCGCATTGGAACCCGATCTCATTGTAGCTTGGCGCACAGGTAATCCTGCGGCCGATTTAGCCAAGCTGGAATCACTTGGTTTGCCCATGTTTTACACCAGTCCCACATCAATTGCTGAAATTGGCAATGATTTAATTCGGCTTGGTGAGTTAACGGGTTTGGTTGAATCAGCAAAAGCGGAAGCAGCATCTCTTAATGCCCAATATGGATCGATGAAGCAAACTTATACAAACAAAGAGCCTGTCAGAGTGTTTTATCAAATGTGGCACGATCCTTTGCGCACCGTTGGACCTAACAGTTGGGTCGAGTCTCTTATTAACGATTGCGGTGGCCAAAATATATTTGCTGATGCCGAAAGTGAATATCCTTTAGTTGATATGGAATCTGCACTTGTAAAAAATCCTGAAGTGATTATCATTCCGCATCATTCTGGTGAGATAACCGGCAAAACTAATATTTGGAGCAAATGGCCACAAGTGGAAGCGGTAAAAAACGATCGACTTTTTACTATTCATGGTGATTTTGTCCATCGTTTTACCCCAAGAGCTTTAATTGGATTAAAGCAAATTTGTGAAGCGATTGATTCTGCTAGAAGCTAGGAATTAAGCCCAGAAAAGGGTAATTAAACGACCGATGACTGGTCGGTAAAAAGACAGTCATAACTTAGGGATAAGTTTGGAATGAGTGTTTCGACTGAGCGATTAAAATCAATTAATTGATCGTTTTGGAATCGAAAATTATCGGGAAGTTGGTGAAATTCCAGCGCTGCCCCCGCAACGGTAAATGTTTGACAGTCAGCTTAAATGTGTCAAACAAAGCCCGGAGACCGGCTCATTATTGTTTATTTAAATGTTCAACCTTAACGAACATTTTAGCGCGGTGGGCGCACCATAGGAGATCTTATGCAACCATCACCTCTTTCTAAAGCGGTGGTTACAGCCATTGTAGCCAGTAGCTTTTTTTCAACCAATACCTTTGCCGAGCAAGAGCAAACAGTTGTAATAACTGGAAATAGAATAGCTCAGCCAATTCAAGAGAGTTTAGCGAATATTCAGGTGATTTCTCGCCAAGATATTGAGCGAATATTACCTGAGTCTATTAACGATCTACTGATTACCGTAGCCGGACTCGACATTGTCACCCAAGGCGGCGCAGGCCAAACATCCGCGGTTTTCGCGCGTGGTTCTAACTCTGATCACACTCTAATTTTGGTCAATGGTGTGCGTGTTGGCTCCGCTACCGATGGTCGAAAAGCATTATCAGCCATTTCAGTCAATCAAATCGAAAGAATTGAAATTGTGCGAGGGCCACGTGCTTCGGTTTGGGGATCGGATGCAATTGGTGCAGTCATTCATATTTTTACTCGCCAAGTACCGAATGGCGAACAGTCAATTACTGCTAGTGTTGGATCGCAATCATTTAAAAGTGGCTCTTATACCCTTGGTTTAGGAAACGAAAAATTAAACCACAGCATTAACGTGAGTGGTGAAACATCAGAAGGGATTGATGTTTTAGATGACTCCTCAGAATTTGGTCCGGATTCAGAACTCGATAACGATGGCTATCGCAGAATGTCAGTATCATTAGTTGCCAACTATTTGTTATCAGATACGTTAACTCTTGATTACATACTGATGGCCAATCAAGGCAACGTAGAATTTGATAATGCTTGGGGTGCTAACGAATCCGATTTTAAAGATCACATGTATAACATTAAATACAGCTATCGCTCAGATGGTTGGCATTCCGAAATAGCTGTCGGTCAATCAAAAGATGAATTGATGAGCTATGGTAATGGCGTAGCTAAAAATGATCCTAACGTATTTGCCACCAAGCGCGATGCGATTAACGCAGCAATTGGTTATGAGTTTAACGATCATTTCAATACCTTGTTTGGTTACGATCGTTATAAAGATGATGTAGCTAAATCAAGTCTTAATTTTGCGAAGAAAGAACGGACTACTCAGGCCTACTACTGGATCTCTGTTGCTGATTTTGATGCTTTAACTTTTGAAACTTCGTTACGTTATGATGATGTAAAAGAGCAAGAGTCAGATCGTACTTTCGCTTTGTCGGTTGGTTATGACTTTAATGAAAATTTGCAGCTTGTAGCTAGCCGCGGTAAAGGATTTAAAGCACCAACTTTTAACGATTTGTATTATCCGTCATCACCGTTCTTTGGAGGCAACACAGAGTTACGTTCCGAAGTGGCTTTTACTAATGAGTTAGCGTTGGTGTGGCAGCAAGAACGTCATAAAATCTATTCTTCAATTTACCAATCCGATTTTTACGATTTAATCAATTTTGAATTGGATGCGGATTTTGTTTTAAGACCGGTTAATATTGATCGAGCCAATGTAGACGGTTATGAAATCGAATACGCATACGTTGGAGAAAATTGGACTCATAATGTAAGTTATGCATCGATTGACGCAACCGAATCATTGTTTGATGCTAATGGCAATGTGGTAGGTGAAGACCAACTGATTCGCCGCGCCAAACAGCACTTTAATTATCAAGTCGGTTACAACGCTGATGTTTGGAGTGTGTTCGCACAAGTGATTCATAAAGGAGAAAGACCTGATGATGACTTCAGTACTTGGCCTGCAACTCGCGTCATGCTAGATAGTTATACTCAATTGAATGTATCGGCACATTACTTGTTTAGTGAAGATTTAAAACTGAGCTTAAAAATCAATGATGTGTTGGATGAAGCGCCAACTCATGTGCTCAACTATAACTCACCGGGTCAACAAAGTTACTTGACCTTGGGTTATACATTCTAAGCATTTAATTTAGAAAGCAAACTAGGCCTCGAAAGAGGCCTTTTTTATTGGTACTACCAGCTACAAGATTGTTGTTAAATAGATCAAGATCAATAGTTTTTAATCTTCAGCACATACAATCATGGCTTATTTTTGAAAATAGCAGAATGCCATGAAAACCATAATAGAACCTTTTCGCATTAAATCGGTTGAACCGATCCGAATGACTACTGTTGCTGAGCGCGAGCAACTAATTAAGCAAGCAAACTACAATTTATTTTCCTTAAAATCCGATGATGTATTAATTGACTTGCTGACTGACTCTGGCACAGGCGCCATGAGTACTCGTCAGTGGGCTGGAATTCAATTAGGCGATGAAAGTTATGCCGGTTCGCCATCGTTTTATCGATTTGAAAATGCGTTAAAGGAGCTAGCGCCTTTTAAACACATTATTCCCACCCATCAAGGGCGCGCTGCTGAAAAAATCTTGTTTAGTATTGTCGGTGGTGCTGGGAAAATCATTCCGAACAACACTCACTTTGATACCACCCGTGCCAACGTAGAGGCCACCAAAACCAAAGCGGTTGATTTAGTGAAAAAAGAAGCGACCGATCCACAGTTTGAGCATCCGTTTAAAGGCAACATGGACTTAGAAAGGCTGCGCGATCTCTTGAGTACTCAGGCTGATAATATTCCTTTGGTGATGATTACCGTGACCAATAATTCGGGTGGTGGACAGCCGGTTTCAATGGAAAACATTAAAGCGACCAAAGCTTTATGTGAAGAGTTTGGTAAACCGCTTATTTTTGATGCCTGTCGTTTTGCCGAAAATGCTTACTTTATTAAGCTCAGAGAACCCGGTTACGCTGACAAATCACCTAAAGAAATTGTCCAAGAGATGTTTTCTTATGCCGATGGCATGACCATGAGTGCCAAAAAAGATGCCTTGGTGAATATGGGTGGTTGGCTTGCGCTTAACGATGATGACATGGCAATGCATGCGCGTAATGTCTTAATTTTAACCGAAGGGTTTCCCACTTACGGAGGACTTTCCGGTCGAGATTTGGAAGCTATGGCGATTGGTTTAGAAGAAGTGGTTGAAGAAGATTATTTAAACTACCGCATTACTTCCACTGCCTATTTGGGTAAAGCTCTCGATAAGCTCGGTATTCCAATTATGAAACCCGTAGGTGGACATGCGGTGTACATTGATGCCAGAGCCATGTTGCCCCATATTGATCCCCTTGATTATCCGGGGCAGTCACTCGCCGTAGAAATGTATCGTTTAGGTGGCATTCGCGCCTGTGAAATAGGAACGGTTATGTTTGGCCGGCAAACCGATGGCAGTGAACAACCCGCCGCGATGGACTTGGTGCGAATGGCTATTCCAAGAAGGGTATACACTCAAAGCCATATTGATTATTGTATTGAATGTTTGGCGGAGCTGAATCAAAATAAATCACAACTTAAGGGAATGAAAATTACTTGGGAACCGCCCATGCTAAGACACTTTACCGCGCACTTTGCACCAAAATAACGGTTTAAACTGCTCGCTTTAAGCGTCTGGTTGTTTCTTTTTTCAAGGCATACTCTCTTTTAGTATGCCTTGATTTCTGAGGGGGCAAAATCTGGCTCCTATGATCCGTCTATCATGTTGGTAAACCGTTGATATAATAAATCACGGTTTATCCGGCCTTTTTGGCATCATTTAATCTCAAGGAAACAATCATTAAGAGGTTCATTATGAAGACGATCCAACTTATTGCCAAACAGAGCTGCAAAAAACTATTCATGCCAATTGCTATGGTTATTTTGTGTATACCACCTGCACTTAGCTCAAATGACTTGGCTCAAGAAACGGATGAACAAGTTGCTCAGCAAGCAACAATCGCTACAGAAGTTGCTTTAACCCAAAGCGATGTTCCACCACCTAAAACATTGGATGAGCTTAATGCTGCGCTAGCAAAATCGTTTGAAGATAATGGTATTCCAGGAGCACAAGTTGCCTTATTTAATAAAGAAGAGATTTTTTTTAGCCAAAGCTATGGGCTTAAAAATAAAACCGAGAATTTGCCAGTAGATAACAACACCCTTTTCAGAGCTGGCTCAACCTCTAAAACCTTTTTAGCGCTAGCAATCATGCAAATGGTCAATCAAGGAAAATTTAGCCTGCAAGATGATGTAGCCGAAATGCTCCCTGAATTAAATATTATTAATCCGTTTGCTGATACCTATCCTGTCCGTGTGATCCACTTACTGGAGCATACCGCAGGATTCGACGATATGCATTTTCGCAATATGTATAATTTAAACGAGCCGAATATTTCTTTAGTTGATGCGACCAATCGTGACAGCGCTACGTTAAAAGTTAGGTGGAAACCAGGTACGCGTCACGCCTATTCGAATCCAGGTTATGCAATTCTAGGAGTCATAGTTGAAAAATTTTCTGGACAATCTTATGAGGCTTATTTAACTGAAAATATTTTAGTGCCACTGCAAATGAACCAAAGCTCATTCACTGCTGAAACTGATGTTTTGGCTCGAATGTCAGAGGGGTATATCAGCTCGGGCCCAGTCGAATTTAAAAATATTTATTTGCGATCGGCGGGCGCGTTAAATACTACGGCAACCGAATTAGCGAAATTCGCCCAATTCATACTAGCGAATGATCGACATTCCACGATTGAATCTCCCCTCTCCATTACAAATGTTGATAGCAATACCATTGCACTGATGGAAAAACCGGAGTCCACTTTAGCAGCAAAGAATGGACTTGCTATTGGTTATGCTAAAGCTATTTATGGTCGGGAAAGAAACGGTTCTGTGTGGCTAGGCCACGATGGCGGTATCGATGGCTTTTTAACCAGTTATGCCTATAACCGAGAAAGCAATACTGGATATGCAATAATGATAAATAGCTCAGAGTCTTCAATGCGATCGGCAGTAAAACTGGTTACCGAATTTTTAAATAAAGATTTGGTGAAAAAAGCATTTACTGCGACTCCATTTGAGAATCAAATTAATGGATATTACCGAATGGCTAACGATCGCAATCAAATTTTTGCGGGCGTCAGTTATTTACTAGGCGTTTTATCTATTCAATCTGATCACGACAAGCTTTTAGTTAATCCAATTTTTGGAAGTAGTGAGTTGGTTTATCATTTAGGTGACGGATTAGTATCCGAAAATCTAACTTCTCCAGCTATTGGATTTATTGATCCAGCAGGAGCATTTTTTGAAATTGATGGTCAATATTTTGAGCCCGCATCTGCTTTTTCTATTTGGTGGCCAATTGTATTGTTTGTACTCGGATTACTTTCTACCTTGTTTTATGTTATCTACAGTTTAATTTGGTTAAGTAAATTGGTATCTAAATCTAAGCCTGACAGTTTGCGAGTTAACATAACGCTATTAGCCTCTATCACCAGCATTTCTTTAATTGTTATGTTAATCGGCGTGTTCAGTTTAAATCTGCAAGTGGTCGCACAAGTTTCTTGGCAAAATCTATGTATCTTTATGGGAAGTATCGGGTTTGCTGTGGGTTCTTGGATAGGTATCCCGGTTTGGATTTCAACCATGAAAAAAGTAGAACAGCGTAAAAAAATGGACTATTGGACTTTCTTAGTCGTAGCGTCTTCGGCAATGATGGCCATATACTTTGTATACTTTGATTATATCGGGCTCAGATTGTGGGCTTGGTAGTTATTCTCTAGAGCTTGAGCTTAATTATGAGTGCTTCATTTAGTAATAAAGCTTACTGGACCTGCCAAATCTTTGGTTGGTCCGGTTTATTTTTAGTTAACTTTTTTATTCAAATCTCTAGGCCTAATGCAAATATGGCAGACGAGATTTTTGCGAATGTGACTTTTATTTTTGCAGGTATATTTACTTCACATGGGTTACGTGCAATCTATCGCAATATTGAGCTTGTTAGGAAAAACCTTTTACAGGCATTGTTACCTACGCTTGGGTTTTCATTTTTAGCTGCAATTGTTTGCGTGTTGATTGCGTTGTCTACCATAAAACTCTTTTCACCCTGGTTATCGTTTGACGAAAACCCTTTATCTGTTGATATGGTGATCGGAAATATCATAGGCATTTTCCCTATGGTGATTATTTGGAGTTGCATCTATTTAGCTGTGCATTACCTCGCCAACTGGCGAGTCAGCGAAATTGAAAAACTAAAACTAGAATCGGCGTTAAAAGATGCACAAATGAATGCTCTATTAGGGCAAATCAACCCTCATTTTGTATTTAATGCACTTAATAACATTCGATCATTGGTTGCTGAAGATATTGAGCGATCTCGTGATGCGATAGGACAACTGGCCAATTTACTAAGATCTTCGCTGAATAGTGGCAAGCAAAAATTAGTGCCATTAGATGCAGAACTTAAGCTAGCACATGATTTCATTGAGTTATGCAGAATACAATTTGAAGATAAACTGAGCTATTTAGAAAATATTGATAAGTCGTTATTAACCGAGCAAGTTCCACCGTTTGTTCTACAGATGCTGTTTGAAAATGCCATCAAGCACGGGATAAGTGAAATTAAATCTGGTGGTCAAATTGAGTTAACTATACAAAAATTAGAAAAGGGATTTTTTGAAATTAAAGTAGCGAATCCAGTACCAGAAACAAAACGAGAGCTTACTAATTCAACTAAAGTTGGAATTACAAACATTTCTGAACGACTGTCATTACAGTTCGAAGGTCAGGCGTCGATTGCAGTGACAGAAAGCAGTAACCTCTTCGTGGTAAGTATAAGATTACCTTTAGCAAGCTTAGAAAAAAGTTAGGGCGACATCATGAAAGCGATTATCATTGAGGATTCAAGATTAGCTAGAAAGGAACTAGTAAGACTTTTGCAATCCATTCCAGAAGTTGAGGTGGTTGCTGAAGCTGAGCACCCTGATGATGCTAAAAAGCTTATCGAAAAGCACTGCCCAGATTTACTCTTTCTTGATATTCATATGCCGGGTAAAAATGGTTTTGAATTGCTTGATGAGTTAGAAATAAAACCTAAAGTGATTTTTACAACGGCTTATGATCAATATGCACTAAGAAGTTTTGATTACGAAGCCGTTGATTATTTACTTAAGCCGATAGAAATGGAACGATTAAAAAAAGCAATAGAAAAGCTATCGTCCAATGTTGCTACTGATAATCAACCAAAACTTGAGGCACAAAGTTCAGTGTTTGTAAAAGATGGCGACAACTGTTGGATGGTGAAGTTATCTGACATTTATTTAATTCAAACATCTGGTAATTACAGTCAACTTTTTTTCGAAAGAGAAAAGCCATTAATATACAAAACCCTCAACCAACTAGAACAGCGGTTGCCTAACTCAAGTTTTTTTAGAGCAAATAGACAGCAGATTGTTAATGTAGACCACATCAAAAAAATTGAAATCGGTGTTTCAGGAAATCTAGATCTAATAATGCAGCAGGGAATAACCATTGAAACATCGCGCAGGCACTCTGCGCGATTTAAATCGCTTTTAAGTTTTTAGCCTTGTCATAGTATTAATACCTGTAAACGTTATAAGCTATTTTTAAATGTTTGTAAGTTTCATAAATGATGACCAAAAGTATTCCAATCAAAGTATAGAACAATCCTAAGTTTATGTTTGTAACAAAATCGAGAATCTTGTCTGACTCAATGTTTACTGAGATATAACCAGAAGCTGTAATCAAATAAATTAAAATTGCGATTGCAATCATATCGAGTATTAACTCTATAAAGACACTGAGTTTCGACCAGTAATTGCATGTCAGCAACCATAGATGTAATGCAATAGATGCTCCTAAAATAAACGCAATTGGCCAAAATAATGGCTGCCACACTTCGCCAAAGCTAAACATCACTGCTTGATTATCAAAAGTAATTTTGGAAGGAAACTTAATCACGTCTATCCACCAGAGTAGTGCGATGGTTTCTGAAATGATATCGGTGATAAGATCTTGTCTATCAATCGCAGTATTTTTAGTGGCTGCTAATGTCTTTAATGAAAACTGTTTGAATAACGGAATTTCATAGCTATTTTTTTCCAACAAATAAAAAATAACGACACAGACTAAACTCACAAAAATGATGGAGTCTAATGAATTAAATAGCCAACCAAATAACCTAAAATTTACGTTAGGATCCGCCATGGCAAAAATAATAGAGCTGATAATATGAATTGAAAAAATGAAGATCCAACTATAAACCAATGCTTTTTTAAAGAAGGGAAAGTTAGCTGGCCCAATTAAGTATTGTTGCTCCGAGTAGAGAGACGCTGCCTTAAATGGATGCCCGAAGGCCTTAAAAGTCTCCTCAATCTCATGTTCATTGAGCTCTCTTTCTAATGCTTCTTGCTTCATCTCAAAAGCACCTTCTAGATTCCCTTTCAACTCAGCTAATACATCGTCTTTCTTTGTCGCCGTTAAATACAAGCTGACGTTGTCGATGTATTGTTCTATGTATTCATCATAATTTGTTTGCTTCATGGTAAATCCCCTTTTATCAACTCACCAATGCTAGAGTTCATTTGTTGCCACTCGGTTATCAGTGCTGTTCGCACCGTTAACCCTAGAGTAGAAATTTGGTAAAACCGCTTTTTGCGATTGCCTTCTTCACGCCACTCACTAGTTAATAGACCTTGAGACTCTAATCTTCTTATCAGGGGATAAAGCGTACCTTCATCGATATCTAGTCCAACTTCGGTCAATGCGTGGCGTAATGAATAGCCATAGTGTTCTTCATTGAGCTGACACAAAACCGCGAGCACCAAAGAGCCACGCCGCAGTTCTAGCTTCAGCTTTTCAAACAGTTCATGTTCATTCATTACAATTCACTCTGGTGTTTATTTATTTTTACTGTGTGTCATTTACTGTGTAATGCACAGTAAGAATATACTATACGATACACAGTACTATGTCAAACGGCTAAATTCAGCATCATGGGCTTGCTGAACTAAGGCTATCTGCTCCAATTGAAGTAATAGAGCGTAAAATCATCCAACTGCTAAAAGGGGTCATTATGAATCGGGTGTATCTATTGTTATTGTTGAGCCTTGCGCTTTCTGCATGCTCTAAACAGTATGCAAATCAAAATGTTTTAGGAAAGTCTTTCCCAAGTGTGGTTGGTGAGTCATTACAAGGGGAAGTCAAGCAACTTCCTGCCGATGTTCAGTCCAACGCAACCATTCTTCTAATCGGTTACGTGCAAAACTCACAGTTTGATATTGACCGATGGCTTATCGGTATGGATATGGTTGGGGTAAAAGCGCCAGCATATGAGATACCTACTATTGCAGGGTTATTTCCACAGTTTTTTGAAACTCAAATTAACGATGGCATGCGAAAGGGCATACCAAAGGAATTATGGAAAGGGGTGATTACTATTTATGATGATGGAGAAACGGTTCAACAGTTCACTGGAAATACTAATCCCAATAATGCCAGAGTTATGGTACTAAATAGTGTCGGTGAAGTGATCTATTTTTATGACCGAGGATTTTCGGTTGATGCCTTGAAAAATTTGGTTCAAGTAATTGAGCAACAGTATGCTAATAAGTTTTAATTATTCAGTTGCAAGTATATTCAATACCGAACAAACTTTATTGCGACCAGTATATTTGGCATGATACAGCGCTTTATCGGCCGCTTTCTGTAACTCTTGGACTGAAAAATGTTTACCGGACTGAACCTCGGAAGCGCCTACAGAAATAGTGACTCTGTGACCCAGGATTGAACGTTGCTCGATTAGTGATCTTAACCTTTCCGCAATTACTAATGCATCGCTAAGCTCTGTATCTTTAAGCAAAATCGCAAACTCCTCACCACCATAACGAAACAATTGATTAGCGTCATCTAATCCTAGTTTCAGTTCTTCTGTAATGGCTTTGAGGATATTATCTCCAACAAGATGACCCGATGAATCATTGATATTTTTAAAATAATCGACATCGATCATCAATAAACTTAACGGAACGTTTTGAGTATAAGATTTTATAAATAAGCTTTCACATTGGTCTTCAAAAAATCGACGATTGAAGCAACGAGTTAAGGGGTCGATAAAGGCTTTCATCTTAAGCTGTTTAACTCTATCGCCTATGGCTAAGCTCAGTAATAACATTTCGATTAATGAACCCAATTGAAAACTATTTTGGGTAAATGCATTGTGAGGTAAGTAGCCAAATGTTTTTAACATATAAATGATCACGCCGAGCAGTAAAATGGTCCAAGCACTAAGAAAATAAAGAGAGGCAGGGTGCTTTTGCCAAAATCGAACGATCCCAACGGCCATAATGATTATAGTTGCAGCTAAAGTGGCAATTGAAATTAAGAAAATAACGGTTTTATAGGAGATAAAAAAACAAACGAAAAACAATACACCGGAAAAAACAATTAAAAATTTCGAAATTCTATCGGCCCATATTAAATCTGTTTTGGTATCCAGAATTTCACGCATAAACTGAACACTAAAAACTAAACTTAATGATAATAAAACCAGTAAACTTTGGTTGTGCCAATTAGGTGAGTTAGGCCATAAATATTGAAAACTAAGGCCGTTATGAACGCTCATATATAAACCGTAACTAATTAGGTAGAGCAAGTAATAAATAAACGCTTTTTCTTTTATGGATAAAAATAAAAACAAATTATATATCACCAACACTATAAAACCGCCGTAATAAATACCAAAGAATAATTGCTCTGAAGAAGTATTAAAAATAAGTGATTCGGTATTGGTAATACTCAAACCAATGTTCATTGCACCTTGGGTTGAAAACCGGATGTATATGGTTTTACTGGATTGAGCATCTAACTGTACTGGAAAAGTAAAATCGCGAGTGTTTATTGGGCGAGAGGAATGAATTAAACGATCACCTGTGTGAATGACTTTCCATTCATTATTTATTTGCTTCCAAAATTCAATATGGTCGATTTGTTGATAGTTTTGTCTGATGAAAGTAGTCGTTTGTTGTTCAGAAAAATTGTTAATCGAAAGTTTTACCCACCATGCTGATTGAGTGAAACCAAAGTTTGCACTTCCTTTAGATGGAGTAAACTGGTCTTGGTACCGCTCGAGTACATCGTTGAATGAATATTCCGCGTGTTTATCTTCTAATAGCTGGATGTAAGGGGTTAGGTCGGTTTCTTGGTTAATTTTTGTCAACTCAACTGCGGTACTTGCCAATAATTGCTGGCCTATAACACTTAAACATATCAAGGTATAAGAAATGTAATTCATCGAGCAGTACTCTCTTTTGTTATATTAACTCTCATAATGATTAACCTAGCCGAGTACTCTTAGTTATAGTCGCGTATAGACAGGAAAACAAAACAAATGTTTTTCGTTAATAACTATTATATGTGATTGGTTTCACATGATCTCCACTTGCTTAAGCTTTAGATAAAACCTTTTTTAAAAGAGTCTTTGTACCTTCGCGATAACTTTAATGCTTTACCGGAAGTAAGTTGAATCTCTCCGTCCCCACTTGCTTGGTATGAAATACTTTCAATTTGCGATTGATTAATTGCATAACTTCGATGGATTCGAACTATTCCTATGGGTTTTAGCTTGTCCACAATATTCTTTAGAGTTGAACGATAAGGATATATACGACCTTTAATGTGTAGGTTTACATAATTTGCGCAAGATTCTATCCACTCAATATCTTTGGTTTTTATTAAGAACTCTTTATCTAGCTTTCTTATAAGGAAGTGTTTTGGAGTATCATTTGAATAATTTGTCTTGTCGGACTCTACATCTTCTCCTATAGGCAAAGCCTCCCCTATAAGTCGGGCGAATATAAACTTTATCATGTGGAATACGGCAAAATATAAAGAGTAACCTAAAGCATCTTTTCTGTATTCGTACCAAAGTTCTTGTGGCCAAAATCCAAAATCATAAAAGCCACCTTGAGTAAAATAAATGAACTTTCGTAAAGAAACCATTATGATGACATGCAGCAATGAAAAAGCAACCGAAGCTAAAAGATGAATAACCAATTGCTTTTTGATATTGGTGAATCTTGGCGGATAGCGATCAAATATTAGAATTAATGAGGGAATCAAAATAAAGATACTCAGTGCACTTGAGTACTCCCATGCAAATGGTTCCCAGAAAGCAATTTTAGGCTCTCCCCCTCTATTATGATCTTGCCATACAGTGAATGCATTTATTGTGTTGTTTATTATCAAATAAGCAAGAATTGATAAATAGCAATATAAAGATCTATTCTTTTCAATTCGCTCAATAATGCTCATCTTCATTGGTCCCCGTCTCCCACCGCTTGTCCCTAGAGTAGGTCCGCAAAGGGATCTATGGATTTCAGTGAAATTAAACTTATGACAACATCTTCATTGAATTTTAGAGGAGGTGTTGATGTCTTACAATAAATTGCAAAGAAGATACGATGTCGATTGGCTACGAACAATTTCATTCGGAGTGCTTATTCTGTATCACGTAGGTATGTATTATGTTGCTGATTGGGGATGGCACATAAAAAGTAATGATACCTATTCATGGTTGCAAGATATAATGATGCTAACCAATCCTTGGCGCATGTCATTATTGTTCTTTATCAGTGGGCTAGTGCTGGCAATCGTTCAACAAAAATATTCTGCTATCGATTTAGTAAAATTGCGCAGTAAGAGATTGATGCTGCCATTACTATTTGGAATGTTCGTTATCTGTGTACCACAAATCTATTTTGAGGCTCTTAGCCAGAATTTAATTAAGCCGGGCTTTTTCGAGTTTTGGTGGGAGTACTCAAATCCTAGAACGGAACTACTAAAGGAGCATCATACGGTTATAGGATTGCTGACTTGGAATCATTTATGGTTTCTGCCTTATTTATGGCTCTATAGCTGTATTTTTATTGTCTTTCATAAACAAGTTAAAAAGTTAGGGGAAAGCGAATGGTTATCAACAAGATCTAATCTACTTGTCTTTATATCTGTAATACTAGGTTTAGCGCTTCTGTGGGTTTTGGTTCGAAAAAACTACCCTCCGACTAATGCCTTAGTAAATGATTGGTATAACCACGGAAAATATTTACTAGCCTTTTCTTTTGGTTATTTGTTTGTGCTCCAGAAACAAAGATGGGACTTAACTGTAGAAAAGCGTCGACTGTTTTTACTCTTAGGTATTCTTACTTACTCATTTATTGTCTTAAATATGCATGGTGTGTTTGGCTCGTATGCACAACAAATGGAATCGAATAATTGGATAAGATTGGGATTCGGTATAGTATTTTCAGTTAATCATTGGGCATGGATATTTTGCGTGGTTGGTTTTGCGAGCATATTGCTTAATCGACCCAGCAAGCAGTTAAGTTATGCTTCCGACGCAATATTACCTTGGTACATCTTGCATCAGACTCTGATTATTGTTTTTGCGTGGTGGCTAAAGCCACTAGATTTGAATCCCTTGTTAGAAGCCACTTTATTGATACTGTTTACAACATTTGGATGCTTGATCGGCTATGAAATAATTAAGCGGAATAAGGTTTTAAGGCTTGTTTGTGGATTGAAGGCCTAACAGTAAAACAAATAGGAATAAATCAGGTTAACGGAAGAAAGTAATCTAGTTTTAAATAGTTATTAGGTTGGACTATTCAATTGGTTCAATTCGGCAGATACAAAAAAGCCCGAGCTTTCACTCAGGCTTTTTATAAGAATTCGATGGTGGCCCGGGACAGAATTGAACTGTCGACACAAGGATTTTCAGTCCTCTGCTCTACCAACTGAGCTACCAGGCCACTGGTTTCTTTGGGCGTTGCCTCAAAGAGCGCGTATTAAACCGATTTCGCTCTTTTAAGTCAAGCCCTCAAGCAAGAAATAATGTTAAATTTCTGCGACTAACTTGCGTTTGGCGGTATATAGCCTTCAGGTTTGTCATAATCGCCACCAAAAAGGAACTTTTCCATCTCTCCGGCAAGGTATGTTCGGGTTTCCGGTTCAATCACACTAAGCCGTTTTTCATTTATAAGCATGGTTTGGTGTTTTAGCCACATTTGCCATGCTTCGGCTGAAATGTGGTTAAAAATTCGTTCTCCAAGTTCTCCAGGATAAGTTTGGGTAGCAAGACCAGGTAGTTCTTTATCGAGTTTTTTACAGTGTATTGTTCGGCTCATAAGGTCGCTCTTAAAGGCTTTAACAGTTTTTCAATAGGTGCTGGTAGGCCTAGGTTTTCTGTGGTGGTTAAATGGTGCCATTGCCTTGCGTTGCTGTCCATGATTGCGACAGTGTTTGGGTTAGAATTCACCTCAACCGCTTGGATCATTAAGTGATAGTGGCTAAATGTGTGTTTAAAGGGCTTGTGCCATTGAAGCGTTTGTCCTTCAAATGCGAATTGTAAGCTTTGTTTTGAATCGAATTCAGGCAAGCTCCAAAGGCCACCCCAAATGCCGGTTGGCGGTCTTTTCTCAAGCAGTATTTGATTTTTTTCGACAATGATTGGCATCCAAACATGTTTTGTGGGTTTTTCTTTTTTAGGTTTGGAAAATGGATATTCTTTTTGAGCGCCTAGCGCTTGGGCATTACAAAGAGATTTAAGCGGGCAAGTGTTGCAAGTGGGTTTACTCCGGGTACAAACCGTTGCGCCTAAATCCATCATGGCTTGGTTGTATTGATCAGTATTTTTTTCAGGCGTGAGTCTTTCACTTAGTTCCCATAACTGTTTCAAGACTTTGGCAGATCCCGGCCATCCGTTAATAGCGAATACCCGACAAAGCACACGTTTGACATTACCATCTAAAATAGCGGCTGGTTGCTGCATTGATAAGCTTAATATTGCGCCAGCCGTTGATCGGCCAATACCCGGCAAACTCTCTAACCCGGCGACCGTACTTGGCCAAGCACCATCAAATTGTTCAACAATAGTTTTGGCGCATTGATGTAAATTTCGTGCTCGGCTGTAATAGCCTAAGCCACTCCAATAAGACAGCACTTCATCGACCGATGCATGAGCAAGAGATTCAATGGTTGCAAACCGCTGCATAAATTTTTCATAGTAGGGAATGACGGTCGCAACTTGGGTTTGCTGAAGCATAATCTCCGATACCCATACTCGATACGGCGATTTACTTTGCTGCCACGGTAAATGTTTACGGCCATGTTCTTGGTAGTAGGCGAGTACCGCTTGTTGAAATGACTTATCTAATTTCACATCAAATGTTTGAATAGTAAATTGGGGGGCACAGCGTAACGGTTGCTGACAAGCCTGACAATGATTTAAAGGCATTTAAAACGGATGGAGAATCGGTACCACAAAGCTTAATACTAGCCACATAAGGATCACCAGAGGGCCACCAATCTTAACAAAGTCAGAAAAGCGATAGCCTCCAGCATTCATTACCAAAAGGTTGGTTTTATAAGCGACCGGGGTGGCGTAGCTCATGTTCGCGCCAAACAATACAGCGATAACAAAGGGTTCCGGCGAGAGCCCAAGCTGATGGGCTACCGATATGGCAATGGGCGTTCCAATAACGGCCGCGGCATTGTTAGAAACCACATTGGTTAAAATGGCAAGCAGTAACATTAATCCACTCATTATAATCACTGGTGGTGCTCCTGACATAACCGCCAAAAACGCTTGTGCTACGTAATCCGCGCCACCTGTTTTTAACAGGGCTTCACCAAGGGCGAGCGAGGCAACCACGATAAGTACAACTTGCGTAGAAAGAGCGAGAGAAGCGTCTTTCCAGCTCATACAGCGAGTGAATAGCATTAACATAACACCACACAGCGCACTGATTGAAATGGGGAGAACTCCCATAGCCGCCACCAGAATGACTGCTGCCATAATGAGTAAAGACAATTTAGCCTTTCTAGAGTGTGGTAAGTCGGTGGTGGCATCCAAAATTAGCAACTCACCTTCTTTTTTTAATCTTTGGATGTTTGCGCGAGGACCTTGCACCAACAAAATATCACCGACATTTAGAGCGACATTGCCCAGTTTTCGGTATAAATCGATAGCCACACCGCCGCGATGAAGGGCAATCGCAACCAACTTGTATTGATCAATAAATCGCACATTTTTTAAAGTAGAGCCAGCTAACGGGGAGCCCGGAACCACCACCACTTCTGCTAGCTGCTGATCATCGGCGGTAAGTGGATGATCGTCATCAACCAGTTGTTTACCCATAAATAATCGTGCACCGAGAGCTACTTCATATTCTTTGAGTTTTTCAGGAGTATCGGAAATACGTAGTCGATCACCCGCTTTGATCACGACATCGGGCATCGGCATAATTCGGGTATCGGTTTCCTCTCCGCGCTGGATGCGTTCGACTTTGAGTCCGCTACCCGCATGATCGATGATTTCAGCTAACGTTTTATCAACCGCAAAGCCTTCTTCTTTTATGGTTAAATGAGCGGTAAACAAGCGAGGTGAGCTATCGCCCATGGCTGTTTGGCGCTCGGGCATGATCCGTGGCGCGACTAACCATAAGTAAGCGATTGCAAACACACCACCAATGGCTGCGGCGGGTAAAAAATCGAACATATCAAGGCGTCGCATGCCCATATCGGCAGCCACCGAAACCACGAGTAGATTGGTTGATGTACCTATTGTGGTCGACATACCGCCAATTAGGGTCGCAAGTCCCATTGGCATTAATACCCGTGAAGCAGAAGATTTAGTTCTAATTGAAACGCTTATTAAAATAGGAAGTAACAGCACTACGATGGGTGTGTTGTTCATAAAAGCACTTAATACAGCGCCAACCACCAAAGTTAATAGCAAAGACAGAATTGGCCAGCTTTTCCAAAGCTTTGAGAGTACCCTTCCAATAGGCTCTAGGGCGCCTGTTCTTACCAGCCCTTGGCCTACCATCATCAGTGCGCACACAGAAACTAATGCTTCATGACCGAAACCGGAAAAAAATTCGGTGGACCGCAATTGAGTGCCATCGCGTAAAACAAAAGGAAATAGCTCGAATCCCACAACGACAATCAGCAAAATCGCTAAACAACTCGTTTCCAGAGGAATATCGTCTCGGCGAAAAAGATAAAGCGCAAAAGCCGTAATTAAAAGAATGGCAGCCGCGTGGTAATTAGGAATACTTGGGAACTCAAAAATCATAATCTATTGAAAATTGGGTCTTTTTTGCCAAGACAGAACCCTAAGCATAACGATAAATTGAAAAAGAGCAAACGAAATAGGCACGGTAGAAAGATGTTTGAATAAAGATTTGCTAAAATCGCGCCAGTCAAATGTTTAAGTTTTCGAGTAGCACTATGTCAGATTCTCCTCAATTTTTAAGAAAAGTTCGCAGCTTTGTATTGCGTGAAGGTCGTATGACCAAAGGGCAGCAGAGGGCGATGGATGAATTGTTTCCTAAATGGGGAGTTAAATTCGAGCAACAACTCATCGATATGATCGCGCTATTTGGTAACGACCATCCTGTAGTTTTGGAAATTGGCTTTGGTATGGGGCGCTCTCTTGCAGAACAAGCGCAAAATAATCCCCAACTTAATTACTTAGGGATTGAAGTTCATAAGCCAGGTGTTGGAGCTTGCTTGTTATTAGCGGAGGAATATGGACTCGAAAATTTGCGCGTGCTTAATCATGATGCGGTTGAAGTTATTGAGCACATGCTAGGCGATGACGCTCTTTATGGTCTTCAAGTGTATTTTCCTGATCCGTGGCATAAAAAGAAGCATCATAAACGCCGAATCATCTCACCACAATTTATTGAGCGGGTGACACCGAAAATTCAAACTCAAGGATTTATCCATTTAGCGACCGATTGGGAAAATTACGCCGAGCATATGCTGCAAGTAATGAATGATCAAAGAGGATGGAATAGTCAATCGGATGATAAAACTTATGTACCCCGACCTGACTCGCGACCGCTTACTAAATTTGAACAACGAGGTCATAGACTCGGACATGGGGTGTGGGATCTTTATTATTTAAAATTTTGATAGCTCTTAAAGGTAAAAACGGTTTTATAATTTAGTGATTTTGATCGAGTTTTCCAAAAGCGTTGCTTTGCTCAACGCAGAATATTTTTCCGGTAAAAAATAATCTAATAAGTCATTTAAGTAGCGCTGACCTAACTCGGTTGGCGCAATGATATTATTTTGATTAACTAACAATTCTTTTTGTTTCGCATCATTGAGCATCGATGATATTACGCTTAGCGGTAATCCAGTTCGCTCACTAAAAAGCTGCGCCGGAACTCCGTGTTTTAAACGCAATGCATTCATCATAAACTCCAGTGGCAGCTCATTAACGTTTATGGCTTTACGATTCTGATTAAAGGGTTTTTCTTTATTTAAATAGTCTTTTGGGTTTTTGTATTGACTGAAACGAATAATTTTTTGCTCGGCAGGTAACGTAATCTTTCCATGTGCACCGGCCCCAATTGCTAGGTAGTCACCAAAAGACCAATAGTTTTTGTTATGCACACTTTGCTGTTGTTTAGTCGATGCATACGCTGATATTTCATATTTATCAAAACCGTGGTTTGTTAAAAACGCTTCGCCCAATTCTTGTATGTCAGCTAAGTGATCATCATCAGGTATAGCCGGAGGTGAATGATAAAAAGGTGTATTAGGTTCTAATGTGAGTTGATACCAGGAAACATGTGTAGCGCCAATGTCTAATGCTGTCTTTAAATCATTCTCAGCTTGCTCGGGAGTTTGTTTTGGAAGTCCATGCATTAAATCAATATTGATTTTTTCAAACCCAGCAGCTTTTGCAAATTGAACAGCTCTTAACGCTTCATCTGCATTATGAATCCGCCCCAACACTTTCAAGTGATCAAGATTAAAACTTTGCACACCAATTGACAGTCGATTGATCCCTGCATCGAAGTAGCCTTTAAATTTATCGGCTTCAGCTGTTCCTGGGTTAGCTTCTAATGTGATTTCTATATCATGAGAAAAAGGAAGTAGCGCTCTTAATTGACTGAGTAAATAATCATAACTTTGTGCTGTAAATAAACTGGGTGTTCCACCCCCGATAAATATACTGACAATCGGCCTACCCCATACACTCGGAAGTTGCTCAGTTAAATCTTCAAGTAAAGCGTCTATATACTCTTTTTCTGGTAGCGCTTGTTTTTGTGTGTGCGAATTAAAGTCGCAATAAGGACACTTTTTGACGCACCAAGGTACATGAATATAAAGTGCAAGTGGAGGTAAGCCAGCAAATACTAAACTCATTGGTTATTTTTCAAAGATAGAGAGCGGTTTAAAAAATAGTGTTTTAACTGGTTTAAAGCTTTACCTCTATGACTAACGCTGTGTTTTTGCTCTTTGCTTAATAAAGCAGCGCTGCACTGAAATTCTGGACAGTAAAATAAAGGATCATAGCCAAAGCCACCATCGCCATCAGGATGAGTCAAAATTCTTCCTTCCCAGCTACCAGAAAAAATTAAAGGCATCGGATCGGACTCATGTTTTACATAAACAATCACGCAATGATAACGCGCGGAGCGCTGTTCAGAAATAGTATCAGCAAGTTCTCTTAATAGTTTTTCATTATTAAGTTGATCTGTTGCATTTTCCCCAGAATAACGCGCGGAATAAATTCCAGGCGCGCCATTTAAAGCATCCACTTCTATGCCCGAGTCATCGGCAATCGCTGGTAAACCCGAGGATTTAGCTGCGTGCCTGGCTTTAATGATGGCATTTTCGACAAAGCTCAAACCATCTTCAATGGCATCTATAATGCCTAAAGATTTTTGTGGCACTATTTCAAATTGATCAGAGCCTAAAATATCGCTTAATTCTTCAATTTTCTTTTGATTGCCACTGGCAAGTACGATTTTCGATTTCATAAGATTTATTAGCAAATTTTCCTTTGAAAAAAAACATCAAAAGATGCCTGTTTAACCAAGTAAGACTTAAAAATAGAATGCTTGAGCAGCTTTTTTAAATGATATCAGGTTGACTAGTTAATGCTGTTTTAATTAGTCGACATACATAGTTTGTTTAAACCTGATCGGCAAAACTTCCTGAGTGCCATCTATGCGCACATTAAGTTCAAAACTTAAGTTTTCCATGTTACTAAATCGAACAGTTGCTAAATAATAAATTGCGCCTTCCTCTTTAACTTCTTTAAAGGCTAAACTTTTATTTTGCCCAGCCAAATTGTAGGCATTGCCGTCAACTTCAGCTGACAGAGGCTTGTTAGCTTGAGTGTTTCTGATGGCAATATTGACTAAACCTAAATTTCCAGCACGATTAATACCGTAGTCTTTTGCAACTTGTGGCGTCAAAAAACTCGTGTTGACCACTGAATAATAAACACTGATATCGCCAAACTCTTTTACATGAGTTTCTGCTTTAGTACTTAAGCAATAAAGTGCAAAAAATAAAATCAAACATAGTGAAACTAATTTATGTTGGTTCATAACCATATCTCAAATTGTTTTAACGTCGCATTCTTGCCAGTTCTACCACATTACTAACCGCTCTTTTAGGTGCAACTTTAGTTAACTTTTCTAAGCTTTTTTCTGCATTTTTAATTTCACAGTCGAGTTCAAAAATAAGGCTGTTGAGTGCTTTTAGTCGACCTTCAACCGTCGCTTCATTTTGGTGAAGTGCAGTGAGCTCTTTATGATTGGCATCGAGTAGATCTTTTAACGAGTTGACCTGATGAAATAAAGGTAATATTACATCACGAGTCCACAGCCGAGTTTCTTGACGTAAATATTTAAAGTACTTGGTGATTTGCGAAACCGTAGAACCAAAAAAACGTTTTACCGCAACCGATTGCTCCGTAAATGTGAATAAAACATTACGGTTGACTTGACTAACCTCATCAAGAATTTGGTTGAGTTCTCTACGATATATTTTTGCTCGTAAGTAACGAGGTTGAAGTAATTCAATACCAAAATCTCTTTCAAATTTATTGTACATAGACTCAGCCATTTTATTACTGAGTTCAGCTTCGCGGCAAAACTCGGTCATAAGTGCATCAATACCTTGATAAAACTTTTTAGCCGATCGCATCATACCAACGGTGGTTTTTCGTTCCACCATATCGCGCATAATGCGTTGGATTAAATCGTTAAGAGTCTCATGACCTATTGAACGCATCAGTACTTCACTTTGTCGCTCTAATAATCGTTGGCTTGGCTTTAATGCTACATGGCGCTTTTTAAATTCAATTTGAGCGCTTTTGCTTTTTTCGAGTAGATCGGTCAGTGCGTTTCCAGAGTCATTCCGTAAATTAGAAATTTCTTCAATTTGATCGTGGATTTTTTGTTTGCGACTTTTTAATACTTGTTGGCTATCGGCAATTAAATGGGAAGTTTGTTCAATCACACCTTGCCACATAGCCGTTTCTTTATTACCTAAAATAGTCTCCGACAAAATACTTTCTACAGCGCCAATCTGACTTCTCAAAATCAAGGCTTTGTCGTGTTTTACTCGGCCCAATAATGCTTTATGAGCGGATACCGGCAAAATATCTGACTCATTAATTTTTAAGTGACGACTGGTTTGACGAATGACTCGATTAATCGCTTTTTCCGTTTTTTTGCGTCCACTTAAATCGTCCCAAAGCACATCAATTTTGTTCAGTACTGCATATAAGCCTAAATTAGGTCGGTTCTTTAATTGCTCTATATGTTCTTCCCAAATTTGCATATCACTGGCGGTGACACCAGCATCGGCTGCAAGCACAAATACAACCGCTTGCGCTTGTGGCAGTAGTTGATAGGTCAGTTCCGGCTCGCTCCCCAATGCATTTAACCCGGGGGTATCGACAATGCGCAAACCTTGTTTCAATAACGGATGATCAAAACTGACTAAAGCGTGTCGCCAAGCGGGAATTTCAACAAGTTCTGGATTGCTTTCATCTTCATCGAGCATGGTTGAATCAAAACCAAGAGCCATCGCTTCAACCCGATTAACGGATCGAGTTTCGGTGATTTTTAGCATGACTTCGGCCATGTTCTTCGGATCATCTGAATCCAAGTCAACTTGTTGCCAAGCATCAGGAATATCTCGAAAGTCACTAAGCGACCGTTCGTCTTTACGGGTTTCGATAGGTAGTAACCGTAAATAACACTGATTAACCAATGAGTCGTAGTAAAGCTCGGTTGGACACATGGTGGTGCGTCCAGCTTGGGATGGTAGTATTCTTTGCCCGTAATCTGAGAAGAAAATGGCGTTAATAAGCTCGGTTTTACCGCGACTAAACTCTCCTGCAAAAGCAATAGTTAAGAATTCACTATTGAGTGCATCAAGCATATCCATGATGCGACTGTCAGAAGCTTCATCGCACAGCTGATTGCGCCTTAGCCATAACCGAAAGCTTTTGAGCTCCTTGGCAATGGTGGTTTTCCATTGCTCAAACTCGCCAACGGATTCTTCAAAAAGGTGTTTGATCATGATGAAATCTATATTTAATGTTTGCTGACTAAATTTTAACCACCATTAGTCTAGCAGAAAAAGCTAGAAAAACCGTGAACTTGGGTACATTTTGTCAGAAATTTCTTTAAGTTAAAGGTAGTATTACCAAACTTAAACTGTTCATCTGAATATAAATGCCAAAGGAAATAGGTAATAAGCCACCGCATTACGGACAAAATAAAGTACCATAAACATCAATATTGGCGATAGATCGAGCCCTCCAAGTGGTGGAATTATCCGCTGAAAGGGCTTGAATAAGGGATCGGTTACTTGAATCACCAGCGCAACCATCGGGTTATAGCCTGAAGGAGCGATCCAACTTAAAATGATTCTGATAAAGGATAAAAAGATAAAAAGTCCAAGCGCCATGTGTAAAAGCTCGATTAGGGTGTAAACCAATAAAACTAAAATCGGCTCTGAGCGGGTTAATCCAAAACCCATTAATAAGCCATACTTTGCCAAATTGACGCCCCAAGCCAAAATGATTGAAGCGAGATCGATTCCTCCAAAACCAGGAATGATTTTTCTTAATGGGATCAAAAAGGGATTGGTCGCCTTTACTATAAATTGACTGACCTGATTATAAAAATCGGCACGCACCCACTGAAAAATAAACCGAAGTAAAATGACGTAAATATAAAGCTCGAATAATTGAGTGATTAAAAAAGCAAACGGATTTTGACTCATAACGGGCGCTCAAGATGTAATAAGTGTTCAATGATAGGAGATTTTTCTTTTTATTGTCAAAGAGTTAGCGCGTATTAATGCTGTTCTATTGGCTTAACTCAACTCCTCGATCAGTGGCGGCCTTTATCGCTTTAGCAAAAACGCGCTCAATTTGTGAGTGTTGTAAGCTTGCAATGGCTGCCGCGGTGGTGCCATTCGGAGAAGTAACTTGCCTTCTCAACTCTGCAATTTCTAAATCACTTTGCTGTTGCATCAGTGTGCTAGCGCCTAGCGCACTTTGCACAATTAATGATCGCGCAACTGCTTGATCCATACCTTGTGCGTGAGCAGCGGCAATCATCGCTTCAACCATCAAGAAAAAATAGGCAGGAGAGCTACCGGCTATGGCGGTTACGGTATCCATAAGGATTTCATCGTTAATCCATTCTACGATGCCTGCAGCGCCAAAAAGATAATTAGCATGAGCTATTGATGAGGTAAGTGAAGACTTACTTTTAGCCGCGGCATAGCAACCCGTTGCGCCAAGCCCAATGCTGATGGGTGTATTAGGCATGGCTCTTACAATGGCATCGTGCTTACACCAATCTTTTAAGCTTTGGGTGTTTGTGCCAGCTGCAACAGAAATGATGGTGCTTGCTGTGGAGCAATCGAGCAGAGCTAATACTTCTTGCAATTTTTGTGGCTTAACTGCCAGTACTACGACATTAGCAAAATTAACGGCTCGTTGATTATCTAGCGTTGTAGCTATGCCTAACTCGTCTTGGAGCTGCTGTAATTTAGGCTGAGTTGGATTGCTAGCAATAATTGATTCTGGCTCATGACCAATGGATAGCAAGCCTTTGATCAATGCCTTGGCCATATTGCCTGCACCGATGAAAGCAAATGTAATGTTTTTTAAAGAGAGGTTTTGTGAATTTTGATTATTCATTGATGTGCTTTTTCCAGTCTGCTGGTCTTTCACCAAAAAGGGCGGTGCCCACTCTAACCATGGTACTGCCGCTAGCTATGGCTTGATTCATATCACCTGACATTCCCATAGATAAAGTATCTATGTCAGGATACGTGGTCTGAAGTTGCTTAAAAACCGTATAGATAGCTTCAAACTGTTGTTTTTGTTTGGCACATTCAGTTTGTGCGGGAGGAATACTCATAAGCCCGCGCAGTTTCAAGTTGGGCATGGCATCTACAGCCTTTGCGAGTTCGAAAAGCGCCTGCTCGGTGGTACCTGATTTAGTCTCTTCAGAAAACAGGTTGACCTGCAAGGTCACTTGTAATGGCGGTAGACTTGAAGGGCGTTGATCATTCAATCGTTTGGCTATTTTTAGCCGGTCTAGGCTTTGCACCCAATCGAAATGAGAGGCTATATCACGGGTTTTATTGCTTTGGATAGGACCAATAAAATGCCACTCCAAGTTTAAATCTTTAAGTGCTGCAATCTTAGGCAGTGCTTCCGATAAATAATTCTCACCGAACAATGTTTGTCCAGCGGCATGTAACTCAGCTATGTGATTGATTTTCTGTGCTTTACTCACCGCTAACAATGTGACAGAGTGTGCAGCTCGACCTGCCAATTCGGTGGCTTGTTCAATCGATTGCTTAAGATTATTGAGTCGTTGATTTGCAGAGTTCATATAAAAATTTGTTGGTTTTAAAAGCGGCAGAATGACCAAACCGCGACTAAACTTTATGCGTCAATGAGCATTGTAATGATGGCTGGCATTTGACACTACCAATAATTCGTAGAGTATTAAAAGAACACCAATCAGGAACGTCACATGGATATTACTGAACTCTTAGCATTTAGCGTAAAAAATAAAGCGTCGGATTTGCATTTATCGGCCGGATTACCGCCGATGATCCGTGTTGATGGCGATGTGCGCCGCATCAATGTGCCACCGCTTGATCATAAAACCGTACATTCTTTGGTGTACGACATTATGAACGATAAGCAACGTAAAGATTACGAAGAATTCCTCGAAACCGATTTTTCATTTGAACTGCCTGGGATTGCGCGCTTTCGTGTCAATGCGTTTAACCATAACCGTGGTGCAGGTGCAGTATTTCGTACCATCCCATCGCAAGTGCTTACGCTTGAAGAATTAGGTGCTCCTCAGGTATTTAAAGATATTTGTATGCATCCGCGAGGACTTGTGCTGGTGACAGGGCCTACCGGTTCTGGTAAATCCACCACTCTGGCGGGAATGATCGATTATATTAACGACAACGACTACGGTCACATTTTGACGGTTGAAGATCCGATAGAATTCGTGCACGAAAGCAAGCGCTGTCTTATTAATCAACGTGAAGTACATCGAGACACCTTAGGGTTTAATGAAGCTCTTCGCTCTGCCCTACGGGAAGACCCTGATATTGTACTGGTTGGTGAGATGCGTGATTTAGAAACCATTCGACTAGCGTTGACAGCCGCAGAAACCGGTCACTTAGTTTTTGGAACTTTGCATACATCGTCAGCGGCTAAAACCATTGACCGGATTGTGGATGTGTTCCCAGCGGCAGAAAAAAGTATGGTGCGCTCAATGTTGTCAGAGTCTTTGATGGCAGTAATTTCGCAAACCCTGTTGAAAAAAGTAGGGGGAGGCCGTGTGGCAGCCCATGAAATTATGGTGGGTACACCTGCTATTCGAAATTTGATCCGAGAGGATAAAATTGCACAAATGTACAGTGCTATTCAAACCGGTGCTCAGCATGGTATGCAAACTCTCGATCAATGTTTGAAAGATTTACTTTCAAAAGGCTTAATCAATCGCAAAGATGCGCGGGATAAAGCTAAAAGCAAAGACGACTTTTAACCCAACTTTGGTTTTATAAAACTGAACGGTAATAGGTATTTTTGATGGATTTTGAAGCTCTTCTAAAATTGATGGTGCAAAAAAAGGCCTCTGACTTATTCATCACAGCAGGCATGCCTCCTTCAATAAAAATAAACGGTAAAATTATGCCTGTGACGCAGCGCAAATTGACCGGTGAAAAAGCGCGGGAAGTGGTGCTTTCGGTAATGAACGAAGAGCAGCGCCGAGAGTTTTCGCGAAGCCACGAATGTAATTTTGCGATCAGCGCTTCTGGGATCGGCCGATTTCGTGTCAGCGCATTTCAGCAACGTAACGAAGTAGGGATGGTATTAAGACGAATTGAAACCACTATTCCCACTCTTGATGAATTGCGGTTGCCGAGCATTCTAAAAAAGTTATCATTGACTAAACGCGGTTTAATTATTTTTGTCGGTGCTACCGGCACCGGTAAATCGACTTCTTTGGCAGCAATGATCGGCTATCGTAACCAAACTACTAGCGGCCATATTATTACTATTGAAGATCCTATCGAGTTTGTTCATCAACACAATAAATGCATCATTACCCAGCGTGAAGTGGGACTTGATACCGAGTCATTTCAAACTGCGCTTAAAAACACCTTACGTCAAGCGCCTGATGTTATCTTAATTGGTGAGGTCCGGGCAGCCGAAACCATGGATTATGCAGTGGCTTTTGCCGAAACAGGCCATTTGTGTATGTGTACCTTGCATGCCAACAATGCTAACCAAGCGCTCGATCGGATCATTCATTTTTTTCCAGATGAAAAGCGCCATCAGTTATTGATGGACTTGTCGCTTAATTTACGGGCGATAGTAGCGCAGCAGCTTATCCCAACACCCGATGGTAAAGGTCGTCGCGCTGCAATTGAAGTGCTGATAAATACGCCGTTAGTGTCTGATCATATTCGTAAAGGCGAAATGCACCTGATAAAAGACTTAATGTCTAAATCAACTGAACATGGTATGCAAACTTTCGATCAAGCTTTGTTTCAGTTGTTTAAAGCGGGTGAAGTCACTTATGAAGATGCGCTACATCATGCTGACTCACCCAATGATTTACGTTTGATGATTAAGCTTGATAGCTCTGAAAAAGATGCTGATCGTCAGTTAGGTTCAAGTCGAATGAGTCTTGAAGATACTGAGGATGATGCGTTTTAAATTAAATTTAACGCTAGTTAAGCGTTAATTATTTTCGCTAAACCAAGATTCAATTATTAGAACCGCAGAAAGGCTATCAATGTGATCTTTTTGTAAAGCACGATAGCCTCCTTGTTCAAACAGTTGCGCCTTAGCTTCAACCGTTGTAAGTCGCTCATCCATCATTTCTAGCGGTAGGCCAAATCGGCCATGCAGTTTATTGCCAAACTTCTTAGCTCTTAAAGTCAGTAATTGCTCCGTTCCGTCCATATTCAACGGATTGCCGACAATAAAAGCTTGTGGTTGCCACTCTTTGATCAATTTTTCCACAATGTTCCAATCGGGCTGCCCGTCTTTAGCTTTTAAAGCTGCAAGAGGTTTGGCGGTTTGGGTTATGGACTGGCCATAGGCAACACCAATCGATTTATCACCAAAGTCAAAGCCTAAAACGCGTTGATAGGAAGGCATGGTGATCCTTAAGCGTGGCCGCCAAAACTTGCGAGCTGTTCAATATCCACACCTAACAATTCGGTCGCCTTTTGCCATCGCTTAGAGATGTCGGTAGCGAACAGAATTTCTGGGCTCACTGGAACGGTAAGCCAAGCATTTTCAGCAATCTCAGCTTCCAATTGCCCAGGTCCCCAACCGGCATATCCTAAGGCAACAATGGCGTTATTCAACTCATGAGATGAGGCAATCGCTTCAAGAATATCGAGAGACGTGGTGATGGTGATGGAGTGATCGAGGTTGAGTGATGACTGCCAATCTTGATGACTGGAGTGGATAACAAACCCGCGATCAACTTGAACCGGCCCTCCGGCCACTACTGGACGCTCAAAAAAGTTGTCCTGAACTTGGATTTCTAAGTGTTCGAGTAACTCAGAAGTTGATACACCTGCATCGTGATTAATGACAATACCCATAGCGCCTTCTTCATTGTGTTCACAAATTAAAGTCACACTTTTAGAAAAATGTGGATCACTCATAGACGGCATCGCTATGAGAAAATGATTCTTTAAGTTTAAGGGATCAGTCATAAGGCTAACTGTTGGTTATCAGCTCAAAAAACGCAAGTTAAATAAAAAGTAATTTTTACAAGGTTGAAATCGTATCGCCTGGTTGAAATTGCCAAAGCCTAACGATTTCCAGAACATCGGTGTCTTTTCTTAGGGTTTCATCAAATGGTGCAAATGGAGCAGCTTGCCGAACAATTGATACGGCGGCATCGTCTAAAAATTTATGTCCCGAGCTTTCCATTATTTTAACATTGCGAATAGTGCCATTGGCATTCACCGCTACTTTTAAAATGAGTTCTCCATAAAGCTGTTTATCGCGAGCATATTGCGGATAGTTTTGATTGCCAACTTCTTCAATGCGGCGGCGCCAAGTATCTAAATAGAGAGCATCGGTGGCTCGGTGAATTGCGGCTGAGGCTTGACGCGTTCTTAGGTTTTTAGAGGCTTGTTGGTTGCTGTTATCGAGATTAGCGTTTTGACCTGCAAGCTCAAAACTTTTTTGTAATAAAGTTGCTGTATCTAAAATAGGTTGTTCTAGTTCTTCAGGTAAATCTTGCTGATCTTCAATAAAAACACGGTGGCGCCCAGCAGCAGTTAGGATCTCTGGATTGTGATCGATAGGCTTTTGTGTTGCAGCAGGCGCGCTCGACAATGATGCTTGCCTATTTGGATCGGTGATTTGGGCCAATTCGGTGGTAGTAGGCATTTGCAACAAATCTTTTTCACCCCCGCCTTGTTGATTATCTTGACCTAAAAAATCTGCCTTTTCAGGTTTTTCCAGCGCGTGATTCTGTGCCAGTACAATTTGCATGGTGGGACTGAAAGGCGTTTTTGGTTTTTCAGGAATGACAAAAACAATGCCTAAAAACAGCAGAGCATGAAAAGCGACGGCCAATATGCCGGCAAAAGTCAGGCGATCGGACTCGGTAATCGTTGGAGCATGCCCATTTAAAGACTCGGTTGAGTATTCCGCTTTTTTCATGATCTCAGTTCTTCAAGTGCATCCCAAAGCATGCCAGAAATATTAGTTTGGTAAGCCGCATCTATTTCTTTAATACAGGTAGGGCTTGTAACATTTATTTCAGTCAGTTTGCCACCGATCATGTCAAGTCCAACAAAATAAAGCCCACGTTTTATCAATTCAGGTCCTAGCGCAAGGGCAACTTCTCGCTCTTTGTCGGTTATTGGCATGGCGACCCCTTTACCACCAGCAGCCAAGTTCCCTCGTGTTTCTCCGCCAGTTGGGATCCGAGCAAGGGTGTAATCAACGGGTACACCGTTAACCATTAACACGCGCTTGTCTCCTTCGGCGATTTCTTTAATAAACTCTTGAGCCATAGCAAGCTGTTTACCGTGTTCAGTCAGGGTTTCGATGATGACATTGAGGTTTGGATCACTTGCTTGAATGCGAAATATAGATGCGCCGCCCATTCCATCTAAAGGTTTTAAAATGATGTCTTGGTGCTCAGCAATAAAGGCCTTGATATGTTCCGCTCGGCTAGTTACTAAAGTTTTCGGGCAGAATTCGGCAAACCAAGCGGTAAACAGTTTTTCATTGCAGTCACGTAAACTTTGCGGTTTATTCACGACCAAAGTCCCATCAGCTTCGGCACGCTCTAAAATATAGGTCGCGTAAATATAATCCATATTAAACGGAGGGTCTTTACGCATGAGGATCACATCGAGATCGGCTAAATCGATCTCTTCGGCTTCTCCTAATTTAAACCATTTATCTGAGTTGTCAGCAACACTCAAATGACAGGCTGTGGCAAAAGGACGACCATCTCGCAGCAACAAATCGTTCATTTCCATATAAAAAATGGTGTGATTTCGCTTTTGCGCCTCGATCAACATGGCAAAAGTGCTATCTTTCTTAATGTTTATCCCAGAAATGGGATCCATAACAACACCAATAGTAAGTGACATAACGATTCTCTTATTAAAAACGTTAAATTGAGCACAGTGGCTCGATTTTAACCTAACTGGGACTATATTTTCATAGTCAACTTAGTTAATGTTGCTCCCATCGAGAGACGAGGTCTGTTTTTCGCTTAAATTCTTGTGGATTTTACTTTAGCTTTGTTAGCTAACTTATTCTATATTAAGTAAAATCTTTGTGGATTATAGCGTACACATGTGGTAAAAACAGGTGAATGTGTCCGAACAATTGGTTTAGTATCTCATTAAATGATATAAGTGGGCGCTCGATTTAATTCGAAAAGCCACTGAGGGTGTGTGGATGGACAATTCCTTCGAAGGGTTAAAAGCAATGGTTATTGACGATTCAAAAACGATTCGTCGAACGGCAGAAACCTTGTTGAAAAAAGTGGGTTGTGAGGTGATTACCGCAACCGATGGCTTTGATGCCTTGTCAAAAATAGCTGACAACAAGCCAGACATAATTTTTGTCGATATAATGATGCCGAGACTCGACGGGTATCAAACCTGTGCTTTAATTAAAAACAATCGCGCGTTTCAAAAAACGCCTGTTGTAATGCTTTCAAGTAAAGACGGGTTATTTGATAAAGCCAAAGGCAGAATCGTAGGTTCTGATCAATACTTAACAAAGCCGTTTAGCCGAGACGAGTTACTTAACGCCATTCGCGAACATGTAACTTCAAAGCAAAGCGCTTAATTAACAAATAACATTTCCTGTAGTGAAAGGGGGAATTCAATGGCACGTGTACTAATTGTTGACGACTCGCCAACCGAAACACATGTACTGAGCAGTATTTTAAATAAACACGGTCATGAAGTTTTGACTGCTGAAAATGGTGAAGCCGGCATTGAAGTAGCGAAAGCGGAAAAGCCTGATTTAGTGTTAATGGACGTGGTAATGCCAGGATTGAATGGCTTCCAAGCGACTCGTCATTTAAAGAAAGATGCGGCAACGTCTAATATCCCAGTGATTATTGTGACCACTAAAGATCAAGAAACCGACAAAATTTGGGGTATGCGGCAAGGCGCCAAAGATTACCTAACTAAGCCAGTGCAAGAAGCTAATTTGATCAAGGTTATCAACTCAGTATTAGAAGGCTAGAAGGTTTTAAAGGAACGATAAGAATATGGCTGAAGCGTCAACTAATTCTGCTTTTAATATCCTTGCTGATATCGAGGAACGGAGCTATCAAAGTGCTTCAGCAATGCCACGATCTGAGCAATCAGGTCGTTTTTGGACTGGCATTGGATTTCGGCTAAACAATAAACGCTATGTAGCCCCGTTAAAAGAAGTTGCCGAAATTTTACAAATTCCTAATTTTACCAAAGTGCCTGGAGCACGCGCATGGGTTAGAGGTATTGCTAACGTGCGTGGAACATTGCTACCTATCATGGATATGCATGGTTACCTGGGCCATAAAATTCCTAATGCATCAAGAAGACAGCGGGTTCTGGTGATCAATCATAATGGGATCAACAGTGGAATTATTGTTGATGATGTATTGGGTTTACAGCATTTTGAAGACAGCGAACGATTAACTGATGTGGCCGATGACGAAGGCCTAATGCCGTATTTGGCAGGTCGCTTTATTCGAGAAGAAGAAGAGTGGACAGTTTTTAGCTTATTTTCATTAGCTGAGAACGAAAAATTTATGCAAGTCGCGCTATAAAATATTTAGCCATTTTGCATGGAACGATTACAGGTAGCTTAAGCTGTAGGGGTTGAGCTACACATTTTAAGACCGCAGTTGGGAACCAAGCTATGAATGCACCAGTAAAAGATAAAGATCTGCAAGACAGCGGAGCGACCACCCGGATTGTTATCTGGCTGTTGGGAACCTTCCTTCTTGCCACAATTACCAACTTATTTTTCGGATATCGAACCGGAAATAACGTACAAAGTTGGGCGGAGCGAGCAGAGGATCTTCGAGTATTGTCACAGCAGTTGGCAAAAAACTCCTCGGAGGCGGCTCAAGGTAATGCTCAGGCCTTTACCGAATTAAAAACCGCGGTTGATACGTTCGACAATAAACAAAAAGGGTTATCGACCGAATTAGGAAATAATTTCTTTACTAAAATTGATGCTACACCTAGAGCCATTGTCGATAATGAATTTGCGGCTTTGCGATTGACTTGGGCGGATGTAAAAGGTGACGCTGAGATCATTTTAGGAAGTGTTGAAACGGTAACCGGCCTTTACGATATTCAAGCTGAGTTAACCGCAACCATTCCTCAAATTCAATTTCTCTATACCAGTGTCAACGACATATTACTGGATTCAGGCGCAGCGGCTGAGCAGGTGTTTTATTCTGGACGTCAAATGCTCTTCGCAGAACGGATAAATCGAAGTTTCCAACGGGTATTACAAGGTGGCGAAGATGCAGCAGCGGCAGCAGAAAACTTTGGCCAAGACGTTGAAACTTTTGCTGGTGTTTTGGATGGCATGTTAAATGGTGATGTCATGCTCGGCATTTCTCGAGTAACTGACCGAGACGCTATTTCAGCCCTTGAAGAAGTGGTGGTGTTATTTCAACAAGTAAAAGATAACGTTGAATATGTTATTCGCAGTACCGAACCTCTTTTCAAAGTACAACAAGCCTCTGCACGAATCTTCGATCGATCAAACCGATTACAAGCTCAGTCTGAAGCACTTGCCGATGCGTATCGTCGTCAAAGTGAAAACTTAGATGTAATGTCTGGACACTATTGGTACTCCATTGCTGGTGGCTCAATGGTATTAATTTTCTTATTCTTATTAGGTTTACAAATTCGTGCTGCGGATAAACGCCGAGAAAGCCAAGTGGTGGTGCAAGCTTCTCGTGAGCGTGAACAAAACGAGAGAAACCAACAAGCTATCATTCGACTTCTTGATGAAATGGAAGGTCTTGCTGATGGTGACTTAACCGCAAACGCTACGGTAACCGAAGACTTTACTGGAGCCATCGCTGATGCGATGAACTATACCATTGACCAACTGCGGTCACTGGTATCGACCATCAACGAATCGGTTTCTCGTCTATCTGGTGCGACCGAAGAAACCCAAGGTATTTCGAACGAACTCGCCCAAGCCTCTAAAAATCAGGCGCAGGAAATTACCGGAGCGTCTGCGGCGATCAATGAAATGGCCGTATCTATCGAGCAAGTATCGGCCAACGCCGCTGAATCTACCCTGGTTGCGGAAAAGTCGGTTGATATCGCGAAAAAAGGTGGTGAAGTGGTACGAAACACCATCCGCGGGATGGATACGATTCGTGAGCAAATACAAGAAACCTCTAAACGGATTAAACGTCTCGGTGAATCATCACAAGAAATCGGAGATATCGTATCGCTGATCAACGACATTTCTGATCAAACTAACATTCTCGCACTTAACGCTGCAATCCAAGCCTCGATGGCGGGTGAAGCAGGTCGTGGTTTCGCGGTTGTTGCCGACGAGGTTCAACGACTTGCGGAACGTTCTGGTAATGCGACAAAGCAGATTGAAGCACTGGTAAAAACCATCCAAACCGATACCAACGAAGCGGTAATTTCAATGGAGGCGTCAACTGCTGAGGTGGTACGTGGAGCACGACTTGCGCAAGACGCGGGTGTTGCACTGGAAGAAATCGAGCGCGTATCGTCAAACCTTGCAGAATTAATCCAAAACATATCGAATGCTGCTCGTCAGCAAGCAGCATCGGCAGGTCATGTATCGAATACGATGAACGTCATCCAGGAAATCACCAATCAAACTTTACAAGGTACGTTAAATACAGCAAGCAGCATCGGTAAACTGGCCGAACTGGCTGACGAGCTCAACGGCTCTGTAGCTGGATTTAAGTTGCCTAACTACTAAACCGGCACTAGGCATATAGTATGGCCGCTCTTTATCAAATGCCCGACATGTCAGCAGAAGAATTCTCCTGCTGGCAGCATTTGCTTGAAGAGAAAACTGGGGTTTGGCTGTCTGAAAACCGCAAGGCCTTTTTAATGACTAATCTTGCACAACGCATGCGAGAACGTGGTTTTAAAAGTTATCAAGAATACTTTAATAGTTTAGATACCAGCGTCAGCTCAGCAGTTGAGTGGGCAAGTTTAGTTGATTTACTCACGGTTCATGAAACTCGGTTTTTCCGAGATCCAGAATCGATGCAATTGGTTGTTAATCATTTGCAAAGAAAAATTAAACAGCATGCAAAAGCAAATAAAGATCAACCATTTAATGCTCAAATTTGGAGTGTCGGTTGTTCAACTGGCGAAGAAGTCTATTCGCTTGCGATGTTAATGAATGATTTGAATTTAAATGCGCTCGAAAAGAATAATCAAAAATTTTATTTTGGAGTGACCGGCATTGATATTAGCTTTCCTGCTTTAGCGCAAGCTAAAGAAGGAGTATATCACTCAAGAAAATTGTTGAATGTTTCTCCAGAAAAAGTTGAGCGATGTTTTGATCGTTTACCAGACGATTATTATCAAGTTAAACAAACGCTGAAACACAGAACCTGCTTTATTCAGTCGAATGTGAATGAGTTGGCTTCAGCACCGAAACAAAGTTATGACGTGATTTATTGTCAAAACGTTTTGATTTATTTTCAAACTGCACGCCGTGAAGAAATAGTATCGCAGTTTGTTAATCGATTAGCGCCAGGTGGATTGTTAGTTTTAGGTCCTGGTGAGTTAAACCAAATTAATCATCCGCTGATCGAGAAAGTATCAACCAAACATTGCCAAGCGTATTTGCGCGCAGGCGGTTAGAAGGTTTTTTGGAGCAGGCATGGCCGATAAGAACGAACAGCTCGCCCTAGGTTGGGTGCGTAAAGAAATCAATAAGTCGCTTGACCAAGCTCGTCAAGGATTAGAGTCTTTTGCTGAAAATGAAGGCGATGTGACTCATATACGATTTTGCATTAGTTGTTTGCATCAGGTCCGTGGAACTCTTCAAATGTTGGAGTTTCATGGCGCAGCTTTATTTGCTGAAGAAATGGAACACTTGGCACAGGCTTTAGCAGAAGGAAAGTTTGTCGCTAAAGATAAAGCTCTAGAAGTGCTCATGGCGAGTATGCTACAGCTGCCAACTTATTTAGATCGGGTACAGCAAGGTCGAAAAGATTTACCGGTTATTTTATTGCCACTATTAAATGAATTAAGAGCATCTCGCGGAGCATCACCAGTTTCAGAAAGTGTTATTTTTACGCCGCAATTAGCCGGAGTTGAACCTCCAAAAGCAGCTGGCAAAACCGCTAAAATAAACCCTAAAACGTTTCCTGAGTTAGCCAAAAAATTTCGTATGCACTACCAAAAAGGTTTGTTGGGAGTGATGCGGAATGAAAACGTTAAAGAAGGCATTCAAAGAATGCACAAGGTTCTGGAAAAGCTTGAAGAAACCACTTCGGGTTTCCCAGTATCTAATTTGTGGTGGATAGCGGACGGATTCTTATTTTCGATCTTAGAAAAGGGTTTATTTAGAGATCCGGCTGTACATGCGTTATTAGGGCAAATTGATCGCCAAATAAAAAGTCTTTCAGATTTTGGCACCGAAGCTTTAAACGATACTATTCCTGATGACTTACTTAGAAGTCTTTTATACTACGTTGCTAAATCCACTTCAAAAAATGAAAAAGTTGTTCGACTTAAAGAGCAATTTCAACTTGATAAGGTATTGCCGAACGAAGAAGAAGTTGAAACCGAACGTCGCAGAATGCGGGGGCCAGATAGTGGTGCAATTGAAACCGTTGTAAAAGCCATCAATGAAGACTTAATCAATGTAAAAGACTCTTTAGATCTTTTCGTTCGTGGTGGTGATAAAAGTGCTAGTAAACTGAAGTCACTGATCCCAAGTTTGAAAAAAATTACCGATACCTTAGGCATTTTGGGTTTGGGCATTCCTCGTGATGTTATTAAACAACAAATCGTTATTTTAACCAAAGCCGTCGATTCTGGTGAGTCAGTCACTGATGCGATGGTGATGGATGTGGCAGGCGCTTTGCTTTTTGTCGAAGCCAATATGAGCAATATTAAACTCGACGAAGCGGTGCAAGAAGAACTATCACCAGAAGAGTTAGCGGCTAAGCAAGATCAAGTGTCGCAAGAAGCTCAGCTTGATGATGCAAAAATGCATTTACTCAAAGCAAGTCGAGCAAACATTCAAAAAGCTAAAGAAAAAATTGTCGACTTTATCGCTTCTTCTTTCGATTTCTCATTAGTCAGCGATGTTCCGGTGTTGTTAACGGAAGTACAAGGTGGCTTGCAAATTGTTGGCTTTACCGATGCCTCCGATTTACTTGATAAAGCCCATGAATTTATCGAAAAAGCTCTGCTCGCGCATAAGCTAAAACCAGCTGAAGCGGTGATGGATGCACTTGCTGACATCATTACAACCGTCGAATATTGTATTGAAAATTTTAATGAAATTGGTAGTGCCGCATTTGATTCAGTAATTGGTGCTGCTAAGGACAGTGAGACAGTATTAGCTGATGCATTGAAAGGAATAGTTGAAATTCCTTCTGTTGAAAAAATAGTAGAGTCTGAAATAGCTCAGCCTGTCGCACAGGATTTAGAGTTGGTTGAACAATCAACATATGATGAAGTTCAATCAATTCAGCCAGTGATACCTAATGAAACGTTGGAGCAAGCGCAATCATCAGAAGTTTCTCCAGCTAAAACATCTGCTGAGGTTGAAAAAGCAGAGCCAACACCTGAATCAATTAGTGTGCCTGTACCAAAGGCTCATGATGAAAGCTTGATTGATGAAGAAGTTTTAGAGATTTTCTTAGAAGAAGTAGAAGAAGAACTCGAAAGCATTAATTCGCTTTATCCTAAGCTCAGAAAAAATCCAGAAGATGAAGAAACATTAACTACGATCAGACGTTCTTTCCATACATTAAAAGGCAGCGGTCGTCTTGTCGGTGCGAGTTTGGCAGGTGAACTGGCTTGGTCAGTCGAAAATATGCTTAATCGCGTACTTGATCACACGATTGCTCTTGATGAAGCGGTGTTTGCAGTGATCGGCGATGCTACTGCGATGTTCCCTTCATTAATCGATGCCTTTTCGAAAAACCAGCTGCCAACCGACTCACCAGATTCCATCATTGCTAACGCTCAAGCTATTTCCAAAGGCGAGCAGCCGCTGATTGTTGAAGAGTCAGCAGAAGATAAAGCTGCCGCCGAGCAAATCGCAGCAGAAGATGAATCGGTTGCTGAAGAACTGAAAAATCTTGCAGAAGAATCACACGAAAATATTCCTGCGCAATTACCGGAAATACTTCCAGAAGAGTTCGCCGCTGAATTTACAGAAGTTGACTCATTTGAAGAGGAAACAGTTGATGAATTTTCCGAAGAGCTCACAGAACCTTTAGATCCTTTAGATTTAGCAGAAGCGGAAGAGTTATCGCTAGAAGATTTGTCATCTGAAGAGCTAATGGCCGAAGAACTCTCGACCGACGAACTTTCGGCTGAAACCGATTCGTTTGAGTTAGAAGAGCTTCAACCCATCGGTGTCGATGATGTTATGGAGATCAGCGCTTCACTTGAAGATCAAGAGCCATTGTTGGATGAACTTTTTGAGCAAGATGAAGATGAGTCAATCGAGCTTGAAGCATTAGGCGAAGATGACACTCTCGAAGAGCTTACTCTTGATCAGGAAAGCATTCCGACACTTGAAGTGATCGAAGAAGACTTCGACGCAGCTTTTGATGAGGAGCAGGTTGAAGACGAGACCTTTGATCAAGAAATAGCCGAGCTACCTGAAGTGACCGAAAAGGCAGCTGAGTATCAACCTATCGATGAAAACATCGATCCATTATTGCTCGAAATTTTTGTTAATGAAGCGGAAAGTCACCTAGATATTTTCAATGAATTTTTATCTGAATGGGATGATCAGCAATCACTTGCCTCGTCAGATGATTTGCTTCGTGCCATGCACACCCTTAAGGGCAGTGCTAATATGGCCGAAGTTGGCACGGTCGCGGAGCTTGCTGATCCGTTAGAAACCTTAGTTAAAACCTATAAGCTAAGAGATATTTCTTTACCGGTTTCGCTTAAACCATTACTCAGTGATTGTGCGGCTCACTTAAAAGATCATCTTGTTGGTTTAAGTAATAATGAACTATTAATTTCCGATAAAAATGCAGAGCTTGTTAATGCCTTAAAACGACACTTGTCTGAGATGCGTAATGCTTACGCTGATGACTCTGCACCAGCTAAACTGAGCGTTGCTCGAGATCCAGAGTTACTTGCGATCTTCTTAGCGGAAGGTATGGACATTATCTCTGAATCTCAGACTTTACTAGATCAATGGCAAATTAGAGGATCGATCGAATCGCAACACAGTCTTCAAGCTGAAATGCATACACTTAAGCGTGGTGCCAATATGGCCATGCTTGAAGAAGTTGAACAATTGGCTTCGGCGTTAGAGAAGTTCGTTTCTAAACCTGATCAAGCAACTAACGATAATGCCTATTTATCTTTAGGGCATAAAGCGCTTGATAAAGTGATGGAGCTTCTAAATGTTGCGGCCACCGAGCATGAACTAGATAGCCCACAAGAACTGGTTGATGAATTAAGAAATTGGCACTCGGCTTCTGCTTTTGAGCGAGTCAAGCAAGCTGCGGTAGAACACGAAGAAGTTTCTGAAACCATTAAGCCGACAGATGTTCATGAAGCAGAAGATGAAATCGATGAAGAGTTGCTCGAATTCTTCTTGGAAGAAGCTGAAGAGCTGATAGAAGAAATTGAAGGTCACTTAGAAGTCTGGAAAGGTGATATTAATAATCTACTTCCAGTCACCAATTTACAGAGAAATTTACATACCTTTAAAGGTAGCGCTCGAATGGCTGGTGTAATGGGTGGTGGTAATTTAGCCCATGCACTAGAAGACTTATATGAAGTTTTAGCCAGTTCGCATATAGAAGTAAAACCATCGCACATCGATCTTTCTTATACCGTGCTTGATGAGTTAAGAAAACTAGTCGCTCAATTAAGAGAGCAAAATGAATATCAGATCAACGCTGATCTTATTGGAGTTATTCGTGCCGCTATAGCAGGTGAAGTAACAGACGTTACAGTCACTTCAGAAGTCAGCGAAACTCCAGCGCAACAGTCAGACGATGAAGTGGAGCCGGTAGCATCTGAGCAAGATCAAGCAGTTCAAGTTCAATCAATTGAGCTCGATGAAGATGGTGAAGAAGTTCTAGAGATTTATTTAGAAGAAGCATCTGAAATATTGCAGAGCATGGACGAAGCCTTACAGGTGTGGAGTAAGCAACCAACGGATAAGGCCGCAATTGAAACGCTACAACGTTCTTTACATACTTTAAAAGGTGGTGCTCGTCTTTCTAATTTAACCGCGCTTGGCGACTTAACTCATGAACTCGAAACGTTTTTTGAGAAAGTAGCGGATGGACAACTAATAGCGCAGGCTGATCAAGCCGCTTTTGTTATGAAAGGTTACGATGTTATCCACTCGATGGTTGATGAAGTAGGCGCTTCTCGCTTGCTCACTTCTCCTGTGGCTTATATGGCAGAGCTTGATCAGGTTATTAAAGGTAAAAAAGCCAAGCCTGTTGCTGAAGCACCAGCTAAACCTCAACAACAAGCACCAGAGAAGAAATCGGCCGACGTGGTGCCATTCCAGAAAAAACAAGAAACTAAGGCCAAACAAAAGCAACAAGATGTGGTGCGTATTGGTGCCGATCAGCTAGAAAGCTTGGTTAATCTTTCAGGTGAAACCTCTATCTTTAGAGCGCGACTTGAACAGCAAGTGTCGGTACTGAGATACAACCTTGATGAGATGGAACAAGCTCTCGATCGATTACGTGATCAATTACGTAACATGGAAATTGAAACAGATGCACAAATTGAATATCGCCGAGAAATTGCAGGGGTGGATTACGAAGAATTCGATCCACTTGAGTTTGACCGTTATACACGACAACAAGAGCTAACTCGAAGCTTAGGTGAGTCGACCGCCGATATTTCAAACTTAAAAGAAACTATAGATAACCTTACTTCCGATGCTGAAACACTTTTGATGCAACAAGGTCGGGTTAATACCGAGATGCAAGAACGACTCATGCGAACCCGCATGGTACCGTTTGATAGTTTAGTTCCACGACTACGTCGTATTGTTCGCCAAATCGGAAATGAATTAGGTAAAGCGGTTGATTTAGCGATAGTGGCTGAAGGTGAGATGGATCGCTCGGTATTAGAGCGAATGATTGCGCCAATTGAACATATGCTTCGAAACGCCATGGACCATGGTATTGAAAGTACCGAAGAGCGAAAAGCCGCAGGAAAACCTGAAACGGGTAAAGTAAGAATTCGCTTATATCGTGAAGGCTCAGAAGTATTTATCGATATCAAAGACGATGGGCGTGGCCTAAATATTGATGCAATCCGTGCTAAAGCGATGGAGCGTGGTCTAATCACGGCGCATTCGGAATTAACCGATCACGAGCTACAACAATTAATTTTTGAAGCCGGCTTCTCTACTGCGAAAAAAGTAACTCAAATCTCCGGTCGCGGCGTCGGTATGGACGTTGTAAGTTCTGAGATTAAGCAGCTCGGTGGTGTGGTTGAAATCCACTCTGAGCGTGGTAAAGGTGCTACGTTTACCGTTAAGTTGCCGTTTACTGTATCAGTTAACCAAGCATTGATGATTGCAGTGGGCGACGATATTTACGCAGTGCCTTTGACCAGTATTGAAGGTATTGTGCGAGTAAGTCCTTTTGAAATTCAAGAGTACTATAACAATCCAGAAACTCGATTCGAGTATGCTGGAATGAACTACCAAATGCGTTATATGGGTAACTTACTCGATCATAACCAAACCGTTGACTTAAGCGGAGTTTCAAAACCATTACCGGTACTTTTATTACACGGCGCGGAGCATCCAACTGCCGTTCAAGTCGATGAGTTGATGGGCTCAAGAGAGATTGTTGTGAAGTCGGTCGGTACTCAATTAAGTTTATTAAGTGGCCTATCGGGAGCGACTATTTTAGGTGATGGCCGCGTAGTACTCATCCTTGATGTACCTGCCTTGACTCGTCGTGCTGACGCGGTGGTTGAAGAGCAAGTGGTTATTGAAGAAGCCTCTATCACAGAAGATAAAGTACCAACAATTATGGTAGTGGACGACTCGATAACGGTTCGAAAAGTTACCCAAAGATTATTGCAACGTCATGATTATGAAGTTATTACCGCTAAAGATGGCGTCGATGCTATCTCGGTACTGAGCGATCATAAGCCTGACGTTATGCTTCTTGATATTGAAATGCCACGCATGGATGGTTTTGAATTAGCGACAATTATTCGTCATGATGAAAAACTGAAAGATCTTCCAATTATTATGATCACATCACGTACCGGTGAAAAACACAGAGAGCGAGCCGAGTCGATTGGGGTGAATCGTTATATGGGTAAACCGTATAATGAAGTCGATCTTTTACAAACAATAGAGTCGCTACTGCCAGGCAAAAATTAATGAGTCAGTTACCCCTGCTGTCCATCGGAATAGTGACCTCCGGTGGTGACGAGTCTGAAGCTTATATCGCCTTGCTTAAACAGCAAGGCGTTAATGTTTTACGATCTATTGAGCCGCAAAATATAACACCCGATTGTATTGCCGATAATTCAATGAATGTTTGGTTGCTCGATATCGATGATGAGTCATGGACCGATCAACTCGACGATTTATTGGATCAATCGGAAGTGCCGGTTTTTTTCCATGAACGTGGGTCGTTAAGTAAGCAGTCTCACCCTGAGTTTTGGATCAAAAAGCAAATCGTTCGTTTATACGATGTCGCAGGTATTGAGTACAATACCGAGGATGCGTCTGCAAATGATGAAGAGCCAATATCCGCACCAACAGAATCCTCGCTCTCCATTGAATCTGATTTAAATTTTGAGCAGCAAAATGAAGCAATCGAATCAATCGATCGTCTGGAAAAAGCAACTGAAGAACTTGCGGTTACTTTGCAGTCGCTTGCAGGAAAAGACAGTTCTGTAACTGATGAATTTGCCAATGATATTAAAGACCTAGTTGAAACTATTGACACAAAAGAAGATGAATCGGGATTAGATTCTATTGAGTCGATTGACTTAGAAAGTGCTGAGCTTTCCGACTGGGACTTAGACGATGATTTAGAAGATAGCTCGGAATCTCTCGAACTCGCTGAAAAAATTGCGGAACTTGAAGATGACTCTATAAAAGATGCAATGCCAGAAAGTGAAGATTTAGAAAACATAGCGAATGAGTTTTTACAAGAAGATCTGCCTGAGCTTGATGATGAACTTTCTCTTGATGAAACAACAATAGATGATTTATTCAACGTAGAAGATTCTGAACGGTCAGAATTACAAATGGATTTTGTCGAAGCCTTAGAGGACGATGAATCCGAGCTGTCCTTGATGGACTTAGATAATCAGGCTGAGCAAGTGGAATCTAGCCAATTATTAGTCCCAGAGTCTGATGAGCTAGACGATTTTGGACCACTTGATTTTGAGCTTGATGAATCATTAGATGAACATCAAGCACTGGCTGATGGCAATGAATCGCAAAACCAAGACAATGACATTGATGATGTTCTGTCACAATTTGAACAAGATATTGATCAACTGGGCGCTTCCATTGATGAGCAGAAAAAATCTGAATGGACACTAAAAGATGACACCAAGCTCAGTCAAAATGAAAGTGAACAGCAGGATACAGCTTCTCAGCAAGCAATTGAAATTGATCCAAATTTGCATTTAGAACTCGATGAGCATAACCCAGCAATAGCCGACATTTTATCGGGAGAAATAACTGAAGACTCGAGTGAAATTGGAGACGCTGATTTATTGGATTTTGATTTAGATGACGATTCCGAACTAGAGTCTGAACTAGTACCTGAACTAGTACCTGAACTAGAACCTGAGCTAGAACCTGAGCTAGAACCTGAGCTAGAACCTGAACTCGAGTTATCACTCGATGACTCTAAGTTAGTGGAAGATGAATTTGAGCAAGATGATTTTGAACAAGAGGATCTGCTTACTAACGATACGAATGAAGTCCAGCAAAGTTCAGCCAGCGATTATTTAAGTGACGACTATATTTATGGTGCTCCTCAATCAGGATTTGAGTTAGAACAAGAGCCTGAAATAGAGTCTGAATCTCAATTAGAACCAGAGCTTAGAATTGATCAAGAGAGTGAGCTTAAGACGTCTTCTGACGATTTTGCGTCATTAGAAGAATTGTCGGATGCAGACGTAGAATCAGAAATCGAACTCGATTTAGATATACCCATGCTTGATGATGCAGCGTTAGATATGCAGTTTACAGAGTTTGTCGAAGAACCTGTTTTTGAAGAACCTGCTGCACCAGTATTACCACAGCTAGAATGTCCGGTTTGGGTGCTCGGAGCTTCTTTAGGTGGCCCCGCAGCAGTTAAGCGTTTTTTATTAGCTTTGCCAGAAAATCTAAATGTCAGTTTCGTATTAGCTCAACATATAGATGAAAATTTTGTGTCGGTTTTATGCAAT
>JBFHSP010000008.1:0-39943 GCA_041591085.1 Kangiellaceae bacterium
AATATAGGAAAGAAAGTCGCGGAGCTCATAGCCGTGAAGACTTCACTGAGCGTGATGATGATAACTGGTTAGTGCACACACTGTACTATCCAAGCTCCAATGAAATGAGCACTCGTGAAGTGAATATGAAGCCAGTAACCGTTGATGCTTTCCCTCCGAAAGTACGTAGTTATTAATAAAGAGTGGGTCATCTGATGAAATTTTCTGTTTATCGATATAATCCAGAAGTCGACAATAAACCAAGAATGCAGGATTACACTTTAGATATTCCTAAAGGTTCTGACATGATGCTTCTTGACGCATTGTTGTTGTTGAAAGAGAAAGATCCGACTCTGACCTTCCGTCGCTCTTGCCGTGAAGGTGTATGTGGCTCGGATGGTTTGAATATAAACGGTAAAAATGCTTTAGCGTGCATCACTCCTATTTCAACACTAGGAAATAAAATTGTAGTTCGGCCGTTACCCGGTTTACCTGTTATTCGCGATCTAGTTGTGGATATGGCGCAGTTTTATAAGCAATATGAAAAGGTTAAACCTTATTTGCTAAACAAGAATGAGCCACCAGCAAAAGAGCGTTTACAAACTCCAGAAGAGCGCGAAAAGCTCGATGGTTTATACGAGTGTATTTTATGCGCTTGTTGTTCAACTGCTTGTCCATCATTTTGGTGGAATCCTGATAAGTTTGTTGGTCCATCAGGGCTACTACAAGCCTATCGCTTTTTAGCAGACAGCCGAGATACAGAAAAAGACGAAAGATTAGCTATTCTCGATGACGCTTACTCTGTATTCAGATGTCGTGGCATTATGAACTGCGTAAGTGTTTGTCCAAAGGGGTTAAATCCGACTAAAGCCATTGGGCATGTGCGCAATATGTTGATATCAAAAGGCGTTTAGTCCTGTAAATCGCGTAAAATAGACTATTATTAGCTGTACATGGCGCTTTGAGGGGTGTGACTCATCAAAGCGTTTTATCCGTCAGTGTCACTCGAATTAACGAAGAATAAGTCTTACAGTCATGGAAAAAACTCTCCAAGAACAATTTGCTGCTAGTTTTTTAACTGGTGGAAGCGCTGCTTATATTGAAGACATTTACGAAAGCTATTTAGAAAACCCTGAAAATATCGAACCTTCATGGCGTGTAAAGTTCGACTCTCTTGCTGAAAATGGAGGCCTAACAAAAGACTCTCCGCATTCACAAGTGAGAGAGTATTTTAAAAACCTTGGTATCAATAAGCATCGAATGGCAACCACTTCAGGTAGCCTAGACCAATCATTTGATGCAAAACAAGTCAATGTACTTGAACTTATTCAAGCTTATCGTGCGCATGGTCATCAGTACAGCCAACTTGATCCACTCGGTATATGGAAACAAGCTAAAATTGACCACTTAGATTTATCTAAATTTTCATTATCAAAACTTGATTACGATACAGAATTTCGCACCGGTTCAATGTATGGTGCAGACAGTAAAAAACTAAAACAAATTATCGATGAGCTTACTACCACTTATTGCAGAACGATTGGTTCGGAGTTTATGCACATTTCTGATCCGGCACAAAAGCAATGGATCCAAACACGATTAGAAAGTACGTTAGCTACTCCTACATTTTCCAACGAACATAAAAAGCAAATTTTATCGGCGCTGACTGCCGCAGAAGGCTTAGAGAAATACCTGCATAATAAATTTCCTGGCGCTAAACGTTTCTCTCTAGAAGGTGGGGATTCTTTAATGCCAATGCTCGAAGAATTAATTCAAAGAGCTGGAAGTGCAGGCGTTAAAGAAGTTGTATTAGGTATGGCGCATCGAGGCCGACTTAATGTACTTGTAAACTTAATGGGCAAAAAACCTGAAGAGTTATTTGCTGAGTTTGCCGGAAAGAAAGCCGCAGAAAAAGGTTCTGGCGATGTGAAATATCACCAGGGGTTTTCTTCCGATATCAACACCCCCGGTGGAGTGGTTCATTTAGCTTTGGCGTTTAATCCTTCGCATTTAGAAATTGTTTCGCCGGTAATTCAAGGGTCGGTTAGAGCTCGAATTGAACGGCGTCGCGACGAATCGTTTTCTCAAGTTTTACCGATTGTAATTCATGGTGATTCGGCCTTTACCGGTCAGGGTGTTGTGATGGAAACCTTCAATATGTCTCAAGCTCGTGGTTATAAAACCGGTGGCTCGGTTCATATTGTGATAAATAATCAAGTAGGCTTTACTACAAACAGACCAGACGATGTGCGCTCAACAACTTACTGTACCGATGTGGCAAAAATGATCGAAGCACCGATCTTTCACGTCAATGGTGATGATCCTGAAGCTGTGGTGTTTGTGACGCAACTTGCGCTTGATTTTAGATCGATGTTCAAAAAAGACGTGGTTATCGATCTAGTGTGTTACCGCCGACACGGTCATAATGAAGCGGATGAGCCAAGAGCGACTCAGCCGGCTATGTATGACAAGGTTAGGAAGCACCCAACGCCAAGAAAAGTTTATGCCGATCAACTTCAAGCACAAGGTGCGTTTAATAAAGCTGATTGCGATAAATTAGTTTCGGTTTATCGTGACAAAATGGATGAAGGCAAAAATGTGGTCAGCCATTGGCTTCCCATGTCGCAGCACGAGTTTACTATCGATTGGACGCCTTACTTTGGACACAACTGGCAAACCGAAGCAAAAACTTCGTTGCCACAAGAGCAATTTAATTTTGTCAGCGAACGATTAACCACAACGCCAGATACCCTCACTATGCAAGCTCAAGTCGCAAAACTGATGGGCGATCGAGTGAAAATGGCAAATGGTGAAATTCCTATGGATTGGGGTTTTGCTGAAACCATGGCGTATGGTTCTTTGTTAGATGATGGTTATCGAATACGAATTTCTGGACAAGACAGCGGACGTGGAACATTTTTCCATCGTCATGCGGTATTACATGATCAAAAAAACAATGAAAACTATCAGCCATTAAAGAACATTCGTGATGATCAACCTCCGTTTGTGGTCATTGATTCGGTTTTGTCTGAAGAAGCGGTGCTTGCTTTTGAGTATGGTTACTCAACGACCGAGCCTCGTTCATTGGTTATTTGGGAAGCGCAATTTGGTGACTTTGCAAATGGTGCTCAGGTTGTAATCGACCAGTTTATCAGTTCTGGCGAGCACAAGTGGGGACGTTTGTGCGGGCTTGTAATGTTATTGCCACATGGTTACGAAGGACAAGGGCCTGAACATTCATCGGCACGATTAGAGCGATATTTGCAGTTATGTGCAGAACACAATATGCAAGTATGTGTACCAAGTACGCCTGCCCAAGTATTCCATATGTTACGCCGTCAAATGATCAGAAAGTGGCGCACACCTCTTATCGTTATGTCACCTAAAAGTCTTCTTAGACATAAACTGGCGACTAGTCAGATTAACGAAATTACCAACGGTAAATTTGAACCAGTTTTAGATGAAATTGATCCGATCAATAAGACTAAAGTAAAACGAATTGTTTTGTGTTCTGGGAAAGTTTTTTACGATTTGCTTGAGCAGCGCCGTGCAGAAGAACGTGATGATGTCGCAATTATTCGTATTGAACAATTGTATCCATTTCCAAAATCTCTAAAAGAAGTGATCGCACAGTATAAAAATGCCGAGAGCTTTATTTGGTGTCAAGAAGAGCCGAAAAACCAAGGTGCTTGGTATTGCAGTCGTCATAACTTTCAAGCGAGCTTACCTAAAGGTGGCTACATTGAGTTTGCTGGAAGAAAAGCTTCCGCGGCACCAGCAACCGGACACGTATCTAAGCATATTGAAGAGCAACGAAAATTGGTTGCCACTGCATTAGGCCAAAGAGATTAATTATTTACACTAACGGTTAGAAAGGACAAACGATCAATGTCTTCAGAAATTAAAGTACCGGTATTACCAGAATCAGTTGCTGATGCAACCATTGCGACTTGGCATAAAAAGCCTGGAGAAATGTGTCAACGAGACGAGAATCTTGTTGATGTAGAAACAGACAAAGTTGTACTAGAGGTAGTTGCGCCAGAAGATGGTGTTTTAGTTGAAATATTAGCGCAAGAAGGTGACACAGTTACCGCTGAACAAATTATCGCGACCTTTAAGGCTGGCGCAGCAGCTTCAGAAAGTTCGCCTAAAGCAGATGTTGCTTCAGCTAAAAAAGACACTCAAGAAGAAGCGGGATCGTCCGATGCATTGAGTCCTGCGGTTCGCCGTTTAGTCAATGAACATGGTTTAGATGCATCGTCTATTAAAGGCAGTGGTAAAGACGGTCGCATCACTAAAGACGATGTAGAAAAGGCCGTTAAATCCTCAAGCTCTCCAGCAAAAGCAGCTAGTGCTGCAGCAGCACCAATTGTAGCTGGACAACGTGAAGAAAAACGCGTTCCAATGACTCGTTTGCGTAAGCGCATTGCAGAGCGACTTGTAGATGCACAACAAACTGCAGCAATTTTAACAACTTTTAATGACGTGAATATGAAGCCGGTGATGGATATTCGCGCTAAGTACAAAGATCAGTTCCAAAATACTCATGGAGTAAAACTGGGCTTTATGTCTTTCTTTGTAAAAGCTACGGTTGAAGCTTTGAAACGCTACCCAGCAGTTAACGCATCCATCGATGGGGATGATATTGTTTATCACGGTTTTTATGATGTGGGTATTGCGGTATCAGCACCTAGAGGCTTAGTGGTACCTGTTATTCGTGATGCCGATCGCTTAAGCATGGCGGATATCGAAAAAACCATTCTTGAATTTGGCCAAAAAGCTCAAAGCAATCAACTAACATTGGATGATTTATCAGGTGGCACATTTACCGTTTCTAATGGTGGCACTTTCGGATCGCTGATGTCTACGCCTATTATTAATCCACCACAAAGTGGTATTTTAGGAATGCATCGAACAGAAGAGCGTCCGATTGTTGAAAATGGTCAAATTGTGATTCGTCCAATGATGTATCTAGCCTTTTCTTATGATCACAGAATTATTGACGGTCGTGAGTCAGTAGGCTTTTTGAAAACCATAAAAGATTATATTGAAGATCCAGCCAGAATTTTGCTTGAGCTTTAATGTTTTATTTAAGAGCCACTTCGGTGGCTTTTGATTTTTGTCCTTACGTTTAACTAAATACGGAACAGTACAATGAACCTTCATGAATATCAGGGTAAGCAACTGTTCAGAGAATACGGTCTTCCAGTCTCTGATGGTATTGCCTGTGAAACTCCTAAAGAAGCTTTCGAAGCTTGTAGTCAAATCGGCGGAAACAAATGGGTTGTTAAAGCCCAAGTACACGCTGGCGGTCGCGGTAAAGCAGGTGGTGTTAAATTAGTTTCTACTAAAGAAGAAGCAAAAGAATTTGCCTCAAAGTGGTTAGGCAAAAACTTAGTCACTTACCAAACTGATGAAAATGGTCAGCCAGTAAGTAAAATTTTGGTTGAAAGCTGTACTGATATCGCAGATGAGCTTTATTTAGGCGCAGTAGTTGATCGTTCAACTCGACGTGTGGTTTTTATGGCTTCGCAAGAAGGCGGCGTTGAAATTGAAAAAGTGGCGGAAGAAACCCCAGAAAAAATCTTTAAAGCAGCGATCGACCCACTTGTAGGACCGCAACCTTACCAAGGTCGCGAGCTAGCCTTTAAACTTGGTTTGAATGGCGATCAAGTTAAGCAATTCACCAAAATCTTTATGGGTTTGGCGACTATGTTTACTGAGAAAGATTTAGCACTAATTGAAATTAATCCATTAGTTATCAAAACTGACGGAAACCTTCATTGTTTAGATGCCAAAATTGGCGTTGATGGTAATGCGATGTATCGTCAGCCTCAATTAAAACAAATGCACGATCCTTCTCAAGACGATGAGCGTGAAGCGCATGCAGCACAGTGGGAACTTAACTATGTTGCGCTCGATGGAAATATCGGTTGTATGGTAAATGGTGCAGGTCTTGCAATGGGCACCATGGACATAGTTGCATTACACGGTGGATTCCCTGCGAACTTCCTAGATGTAGGCGGCGGAGCAACCAAAGAGCGTGTTACTGAAGCTTTCAAAATTATTCTTTCTGATGACAAAGTAAAAGCCGTATTGGTCAATATTTTTGGCGGTATTGTACGCTGCGATTTAATTGCTGAAGGTATTATTGGTGCTGTTTCAGAAGTAGGCGTTAAAGTGCCTGTGGTTGTTCGATTAGAAGGTAATAACGCAGAGAAAGGCGCTGAATTGTTAGCAAAAAGTGGATTGAATATTATTGCTGCAACTAGCTTGACTGATGCAGCTCAACAAGCCGTTAAAGCAGCGGGAGGACAATAATGTCTATTTTAATTAACAAAGACACTAAAGTTATCTGTCAGGGCTTTACTGGTGGACAAGGTACTTTCCACTCAGAGCAAGCAATTGCTTATGGTACTAAAATGGTAGGTGGTGTAACTCCAGGTAAAGGCGGTCAAACGCATCTTGGATTACCTGTGTTTAATACGGTTGCAGAAGCCGTTGAAGCCACTGGTGCTGAAGCGTCAGTGATTTATGTTCCAGCGCCATTTTGTAAAGATTCAATTTTAGAAGCCGCTAACAGCGGAATTAAGTTAATCGTCTGTATTACTGAGGGAATTCCTACTCTTGACATGCTTGAAGCTAAAATTGTTTGCGATACCTTAGGTGTTCGTTTAATCGGACCTAACTGTCCAGGCGTTATCACTCCTGGTGAGTGTAAAATCGGCATTATGCCGGGTCATATTCACTTACCTGGTAAAGTGGGCATTGTTTCTCGGTCAGGTACTTTAACCTATGAAGCGGTTAAACAAACCACCGATGCTGGATTTGGACAATCAACTTGCGTAGGAATTGGTGGAGATCCTATTCCGGGATCTAACTTTATCGACATTTTAAAGATGTTCCAAGAAGACCCTAAAACCGAAGCGATAGTAATGATTGGTGAAATAGGTGGAACAGCAGAAGAAGAAGCGGCTGCGTTTATCAAAGCTAATGTTACCAAACCAGTTGTTTCATACATTGCCGGAGTAACAGCTCCTAAAGGTAAACGTATGGGACATGCAGGTGCGATTATCTCTGGCGGTAAAGGTACTGCAGATGAAAAGTTTGCAGCATTAGAAGATGCCGGAGTAAAAACAGTGCGTAGCTTGGCTCAAATTGGTGACGCCTTAAAAGAAATATGTGGCTGGTAAAAATAGCCTTTAGAAAAAAAAGCCAGATTAATCTGGCTTTTTTTTCGCCTTAATGATTGTGTTTAACAATAATTGTGGCTAAATTTAAAAGGAGTGTTGAATTTATGGAAGTTAATCGTGCCTACAAAAGATTTAGTTTCATTACTTGAAAATATTGAACGTAAGCTAGAAGAAATAACAACCGATCAGGCTGATATTGACGATGATGTTAGAAATGCGCGACTACAGCTTCGTGAGATGCTTTCTAATCCTGAAGCAGTTCCTGAACCAGACGAGTACCTACTTGAGCAACTTGCTGATGTGGCTCAAAAGTTCGAAGCGGAACATCCTGTGCTGACCGAATGGGTTGGAAAAATCAGCGATCTATTCAGTAGAATGGGGCTTTAATATAAATATTGATTGATTCTTTATTGAGATTCAATTATAAAAACACCTATGAATACAAATACTTTTTCTCCGAGCTTCCCTCCAGTACCTGATTAATTTGCGGGAGGATGTTTATCGACTTTAAAAACCCGCAGTTTGCGGGTTTTTTTATGGGCAAAATTTTTAGGCAATACAAAATGAATCGAGATCAGTTAATCGTTATAAAAGTGGGAAGTGCTGTCATGGCTAATCATGATCGTTCAGTTTTTTTAAGCTGCGTAAAAATGATTTTAGATCTTATCAATTCTGGAATGAAACCTATTATTGTCAGTTCAGGCGCAGTGGCTAAAGGCGCGCAAAAGTTAAAACAGCTTGGTCTAAACTGCGGTGGAAACCGAACTGAATTGAAACCCATGTTGGCGACGGTAGGGCAAGCCGAAATTATAAACCAATGGGCTTATTCTCTTAATACTTGTGTTGCTCAAGTATTAGTGGACAGACAGCATTTAAATGATCGAATGGCATTTAAAGAGACTTACTCGCTTATTGAAAACATGGTTAATCATAAGATTATTCCTATTATTAATGAAAACGATGGGTTGAATCGACGAGAAAAGTCTTTAGGAAATAACGATCTTTTAGCGGCCATGATCTCAACAATGCTCGGTGTAAAGTGGCTTTTAATGTATACCGATATCGATGCACTCTATTCAGATTTTCCTAATAACTCTAAAAGGGTAATTAAAGTCGATGTGTCAGATCCTGTTCTCAACAATGTTGCTAAAGGAACAAATAGCAGCGTTGGTACTGGGGGGATGTTTAGTAAAATTGTTGCAGCAAAAACCGCTGCATCAAGTGGCGTTCACTCAATAATTGGAAATGATAGTTTAAATGTATTTGCTGCCATGAAGTTAAATGACTGCAATGGCACCTTGTTAGTGCCTTCGGATAAAACGGTTTCAAAAATTAAATGCTGGTTAAAAGAAACTGCTCAAGCAAAAGGTCAGATTATTATCGATTCTGGTGCAACTCATGCGATTTCCTTCAAAAAAGCCTCTCTGCTTAGTAATGGTGTGGAAAATGTTGTGGGAAGCTTTAATAAGCGGGATGTTGTCGAGCTTGTTGATTTCCAGTCAAAAAGAGTTTTAGCAAAAGGATTTTCTAAATGGACGTCTAAAGACTTAAAGGAGTTCAAATGTCTTACAGCCAAATCTCAGCAAAAAATTAAAAATCAATCAAGCAAACAAGTTGTCGTTCATCGTAATGACATGGTGTTAATGGGTTAAAAAAGAGAATTGAATTATGGTCAATATTGAGCAATTAGAAGCCTTGAAAAGTGCATCGATTAAGCTAAAAAGTAAAAACGCTGAAGAAAAAAACAATCTCTTAAAACACTTATCAGAGGCTTTGTTAACTGAAGTTAAAGAAATTTTATTAGCAAATAATTTAGATTTATCAAATGCAAAACGATCTGGTGTGGCCGAGCCAATGCTCGATCGTTTAATGTTAAATCAAGAGCGCATTGAAGCAATGGCACAGTCATTGATTGATGTCATAGCCTTAGCTGATCCAGTTGGGATCATCGAGAGCCGCTCAGTACGACCGAATGGGCTAGAAGTCTTCAAGCAAAGAGTGCCAATTGGCGTTATCTTTATGATTTTTGAGGCTAGACCTAACGTTGTTATTGATGCCGCTGCTTTAGCCTTTAAGTCAGGTAATGCCATTTTATTACGGGGTGGGAAAGAAGCAATTCATACCAATACAAAATTAGTCGACATTTGGTGTCGAGTGTTATCCGATGCAAAAAAATTTGGATCTCCAGTTCAATTAGTTCAAGATCAATCCTATCAAACGGTGAACGAGTTATTGAAACAATCAGATTTTATTGACTTAGTGATCCCTCGTGGTGGAGAAAATTTAATAAAGTCGGTTGTTACTCATTCAACTATTCCTGTATTAAAACATGATAAGGGACTATGTCACTGTTTTGTGGATAGTTCAGCCGATATCGAAACGGCGCTTAGCATTATAGAAGATGGAAAACTTTCGAGGCCAAGCGTTTGTAATGCGTTAGAAACATTATTAGTTGAACAAAATATTACTGACGTATTTTGGAGCAAGTTGCAAGCTATTGGTGATAAACATCAGTTAAAGTTTTACTGTTGTTCGAAATCTTCAGAAAAGTTAAACGGCGAACCTATTAAGGATGAATCACAATACGATCGTGAGTATCTTGATAAGTCTATCAGTATAAAAGTCGTCACGGATATTGATGATGCGATCAAACACATCGGCTTACATGGAAGTCGGCATACTGAAGTCATTGTATCTAACGATCAGAGTAATATTGAGCGCTTCACTCAAGAAGTGGATGCTTCAGTTATTATGCAAAACTGTTCTTCTAGGTTTTCGGATGGTGGTGAACTAGGTTTAGGTGCCGAAATAGGAATTTCTACCTCTAAATTGCATGCTTATGGTCCAATGGGACTTGATGCTTTGACTATTTCGCGTTATCTAGTTCAAGGAAAAGGACATATAAGACACCCAAAAGCATCGGGTGATCATTAATTTAATTCAGTAATTAAAAATACAACAATTAGCTAGTTTTAATCCAAACAACTGAATGACAGGTACAATCTCTTGAAAATAAAGGCCTATTTGGCTTTTTTCGGTCGGTCTGGCTTGAATTACTAGGTCTCTTTGTGGTGATATTAGCGCTTGATCAAAATATAAGTGGCATTCGCTCAAAGAGTGTACAGTAGCCTAAATAATAAACAATAGAGACAGATAGATGGAAGCACGTGGTTCGTTTAATTCGAGATTAGGATTTATTCTCGCGGCAGCAGGGTCAGCAGTTGGGCTAGGTAACATTTGGAAATTTCCATTTGAAGTTGGAGCAGGCGGTGGTGCTGCCTTTGTTTTAATCTATTTAGCTTTTTGTTTTATTCTTTGTTATCCGGTGTTGGTTACAGAAATAGCTATAGGTCGGAAAACTCAACGAAACCCAGTTGGCGCATTTAAAGCACTCGGTTTTCGCAAATGGTCGATCATTGGATATATGGGGATAGCCAGTGGCGTTCTTATTTTGTCTTTTTACAACGTCGTAGCAGCTTGGAGTTTTGGCTATTTTATTGAAATGCTGGCGGGTAATTTTGAAATAGGCAAAGAGTTTGGTACTTATATTACTGATGCTGTCAAAGTTGGTGCCTACACCGTGATATTTATGGCGACAACGGCTTTTATCGTTTCTAATGGGGTTGCTGGAGGAATTGAAAAAGCGGCAAAACTATTAATGCCTACACTTTTTATATTAGTGCTTATTTTATTAGCTTACGCGTTAACCCTTGATGGTGCGTGGGAAGGTGTGAAGTTTTATTTATCTCCTGATTTCTCAGAAATTACCGGCGATGTAGTTTATTCCGCATTAGGGCAAGCCTTTTTCTCGTTAAGTCTCGGTATGGGGGCATTAATCACCTATGGCTCTTACGTGTCGCGAGATACAAACATTGTTTCAGCGGGAGCCTTTATTACATTAATGGATGTCGGAATCGCCTTTATAGCTGGTTTTATGATGTTTCCATTTGTATTTAGTCAAGGTATTGAGCCAAGCGGTGGTGCTGGTCTTATTTTTATGACGCTGCCTGGTGTGTTTGAGTCTTTAGGCCCTGTTATTGGAGTTGTCATTGGCGCGCTGTTTTTCTTATTACTGTCATTTGCAGCTTTAACCTCAACTGTATCATTACTTGAAGTTCCTACTTCTTATGTTGTGGATGAGCATGGAATTGAGCGTAAAAAAGCGGTTTGGGGACTAGCCATTTTTATATTCTTAATTGGAATTCCGTCAATGTTATCTAATGGTACGGTTGACTGGCTATCTTCGTTTGTCACTTTACCTGGTCATGAAAACCCAATCAGTTTTATGGACTTTGTTGAAGACTTAGCGGCCGATTCGTTTTTACCGGTTGGTGGGTTTTTGATCAGTGTGTTTGCAGCCTACGTATGGCGCAAAGAAAACCTCAATGAGGAGTTAGCGGCAGGCGATGAATCGATTCGTGGTTCTTTGCTACAAAAATACATTGATTTTGCGATCAGCTATATTTGTCCTGCATTCTTAGGCCTAATCGCCATTGTAACCATTTTAGATAGATTTTTCGGCATTACCTTAATCGGTTGATGGCTAAAAGGGGCGTTGCCCCTTTTTTATTGGGGTTGAAGATTTAATGAGTAGTGAAGAAAAAATAAATACAAAACTAACGCAGAACTCTCGAGTTCATCCATCGCTTTTTGATGCTTTGTTACCGGTCATTATATTAGTGGGGTTATTGGCCTTATCAGTTTACTTATATGGCTCAGACTCTTCTTATGGTGCCAATCAAATTGCTCTGTTATTAGCTGCAGGTGTCGCTGTTCTAATTGGGATTAAAAATGGCTACGCATGGAAAACCATCGAACATGGTATTGTCCAAGGGATTTCGAGCGCTTTAGGAGCTATTTTAATTCTGCTTTCTGTGGGGTGTTTAATCGGCACTTGGATTTTAGCGGGTACAGTTCCTACCTTAATTTATTACGGTCTACAAACACTCGATCCTTCGATATTTTATTTTGCTTCCTGTTTAATTTGCGCCGTTGTTTCTATCAGTATCGGCAGTTCATGGACAACAGCAGGAACGGTTGGAGTTGCCCTTATTGGTGTTTCATCTGGTTTGGGATTATCGATAGAGTTGACCGCAGGTGCCGTTATTTCGGGCGCTTATTTTGGTGACAAAATGTCACCTCTATCTGACACCACTAACTTAGCACCTGCAATTGCAGGAACTGATCTGTTTACGCATATCAGACATATGATGTGGACTACAGTGCCGGCTATTTCATTAGCTCTTATATTATTTTTAATCATTGGTTTTGCACAGTCTCATGGCTCAAGTCCAGTTGAACAAACAGCAACGTTAACGACATTAAAGTCAGAGTTTAATATTTCGATATTCACTTTGATTCCTATGGTGGTTGTTTTTTATTTGGCGATTAAAAAGTTTCCGGCGTTTCCAACTATTATGATCGGTGCGCTTGTCGGCGGTGTATTTGCTTTTATTCTGCAGCCAGATGCTATAGATAAATTTATGGCTCAAAGCACTCATGGCGAAATATTAAAAAGAGTGGATGCTATTTGGCGAGCATTGTTTGAAGGATTTAAATTAGCATCTGGTAACGATGCCGTGGACTCGCTGTTATCGCGTGGTGGTATGAGTTCAATGCTTAACACTGTGTGGCTGATCCTATGTGCGCTGACATTTGGTGCCGTTTTAGAGCATACTCAACTGCTTGAAAGATTGGTGATTTCGGCGTTGAAAATGGTTCATTCAACAGGCTCATTGATTACAACGGTCATTCTTACATGTTTGGGTTGTAATATTATTGCAGCTGATCAATACATCGCCATTGTATTACCTGGAAGAATGTATAAAGCCGAGTTTAAACGCCGAAACTTAGATTACAAGAACTTAAGTCGTACCTTGGAAGATTCAGCCACTGTCACTTCAGCAATGATCCCTTGGAATACTTGTGGCGCGTTTATGGCGGGAACATTAGGTGTTGCAACCTTGGCTTATTTGCCTTTTTGTTTCTTCAACATTTTTACGCCATTAATTTCAATCGCTTATGGTTGGCTTGACTTCAAAATAGAACGAGTCGCCCCTCAAGCCGCTTAAGTAATATTCACCAGTTAGAGATAGTTCAGTGTCAAAAGTTTTATACAGTTTATTAGGAAATTCGCAAAAGCTTGATGGCGGCGCGATGTTTGGCAATGTGCCCAAAGAGATGTGGAAAAATTGGGTTGGTTTAGACGAACAAAATCGAATCGACTTAGCTTGTCGAGCTCTGCTTGTAGATGATGAGGGCAAAAAGATTTTGTTTGAAACAGGAGTCGGAGCCTTTTTTGAACCAAAACTTAAAGAGCGTTTTGGCATTAATGAAAATGAGCACGTTTTACTAAACTCGCTGAAAGCAATAGGCTTAACTGATGCTGATATCGATGTGGTCGTTCTCTCGCATTTGCATTTTGATCATGCAGGAGGTCTGCTTTCACAATGGAAAGAGGGTAAAGAGCCGGAGCTCCTTTTTCCCAACGCACAATACCTGGTTTCCAAAGATCATTATCTGAGAGCGCAAAAGCCTCATTTTAGAGATAGAGCTTCCTTTTTGCCTGAGCTCAATCAGTTGCTTGAACAAAGTGGACGACTTCAGCTTGTTGAAACTCAGCATTCAGACTTACTCGGCAAAGATTATCGTTTTATATTTAGTTCAGGACACACGCCATCGATGATGTTGACTGAAATACAAACCGAAAAGGGACCGATTGTTTTTGCCGCTGACTTGATTCCTGGGACTCCTTGGATGCACTTGCCTATCACTATGGGCTATGACAGATTTCCAGAAGCGCTTATCGATGAAAAGCAGTCATTGTTAGTGGAACTAGTTAATAATCAAGGTTATGTGTTTTTTACCCATGATCCTGACACGGCATTAGCCAAAGTTCACAAAAACGAAAAAGGTCGTTTCTCAGCCACCGAATTAAATGCAAATTTAGTGGGTGTGAAATACTAGATTTGCACTAAGCTTTATCTAGTGTAAAGTTAAAACTAAAAGATTGGTCGGAGCTTATCGAATGTATAAAGAAATGTATTATCATGATGATCTCGAGAATTTGGCGGAGGAAATTGTTTTCGAGCAGATCCATGAGTTGATCCAGGAAGGAGAATACGAGTTTTCACAAACGGATCTAACCATCCAAGATATTGCGGCCATCGCGTTAAATAATATGCCTGCTAAATACATTTGTAATTTTTTAGAAAAACAAAATCCCGGCCCTAACTTATTAGAAGAAGTGAAAGACCTCAGAAAGTATGCCAGACGACAAGTGATTAAAGCAATCAAGCGTGTTGGCGAATACCCACACGAATAGCAGATTAAATGCTCAAAGAATATAAACTATCGCTTTCTGGGGTAGATTGCGCAGTTGTTGAAACCGGAAATCCTAAAGGAGCTCCGGTTTTGTTCTTTCATGGATGGCTTGATAATCTCGCTTCTTTTTCATCCTTATTTCCCCATTTAGCGGATTTTCGTTTGATTGCAGTAGATTTTCCAGGGCATGGAGGTTCATCACATTTGCCCAAAGGAATGTCTTACCATTTTTTAGACTTAGTCTATGTGATTCAAGACTGTTTTGAGCAACTGGGCTTAATGAAAGCGAACATCGTTGGTCATTCTATGGGAGGTGCTGCGGCTACTTTATTTACATCTGTGTCTGATAAAGTGGAGCGATTAGTATTGCTTGAAACTATAGGACCTCTCACTGTATCTCCAGAAAATACATTGGAACTTATGCAATCATCGCTTAATAGTAGAGCCAGTGTTAAAAACAAAGAAAGAAGAATCTTTAGTTCTGTCGAGCAAGCATTAACCGTTCGCGCACTTCATTCGAAAATGAAAAAAGAATTGATTGAGCCCATTGTTACAAGAGGTGTTGAGCAGTTTGCAGATGGTTACCGCTGGAGCAGTGATCCGCGTTTAAAAGTGGCCAGTATTAATCGATTAACCGAGCCCCAACTTATTCATTTAATTGAATCGATTAAAGTACCGATTCTTTTAGTCGAAGCTACCCAAGGTTTGTTTAAAGATTATCCGGTTGCACAAGCAAGAAAGGCTTATTTTAACGAACTTCAACTAGAGTTGATTGAGGGAGGGCATCATGTACACCTTGAGCAACCTAAGCAAGTCGCTCAATTAATTAATACGTTTTTGGTTCAGTGAAACTTAGTTCATTATTCCTGCTAATAATTGCTTAACATGATCTTGTTCAAAAGGTTTATCACAAATAGCAGAAACTCCTACTTGTTCAATATTATTTAATATGGCTCTATTTTGCTCGCTGGTGACCATTAACACGGGAATATGCGCAAGTGATTCGGTGTTTCGAATAAAAGTCACTAACTCTTTGCCATCAACTTCCGGCATATTATAGTCAGAAACAATTAGGTCAAAAAATTGCTGTTCTTTTAAAACTTCTATGGCGGTTTTGCCATCGTCAGCCTCGGTGAAATTAGTCACTCCTAAATCCTTCAACGTTTTGATAATAAACTTGCGTGCTAACGCCGAATCGTCAACTACAAGTACTCTTAATGTAGCAGGATCGTAGTTATCGAGGCTGAGTTCTTCTGGTTCTAAAAAGCTTAGAGTATTTTTAAGAGCCGTGTTTAACTCATTGATATTAAAGGGTTTAGGTAATACAGCAACTACCCCAGCTTGGCGAATGGGATCAAGCCGACCAAACCGAACTTCGCTTGAAACCAACATAAAAGGTACCTCGTGGCATTCGGTGTTGGTTCTAATTTGATGAATTAGGTTTTCTGCGGTCATATCTTCAAAGTACATGCTACTGATCACTAAATCGGGACAAGCATTATTTAAGTGCTTTAATGCTTCAGTTCCGTTTGAGACTGGATCTACTTTAACTACGCCTGCTTTCGCTAAATTTTGGATAATAATTTTCTGTTGAGTCGAAGAGGGCTCAACCAATAAAATGGTTAAATCTTGTACTTTCAAATAGGCCAAATGTAAAACCTCAAAAGTTGTATTAAGAATTAGTTTAGAAGCTAGTTCGCAATAGCGCCAGAGGCATCTATTGCCTATTATTTAAGCTAGAATATTGTTTAAGCAAGGAATTTAACTAAATCATCACTCAGATGGTCGGACAAGTTCTTTTCTGATGTTGAAACTCCTGATAGCATTAGCGTCATTAACAAGTCGTAACTAATCTTAACGATATATAAGTTACACTCATGAACAAAATAAATAACAAAGGCTAATATAGCCAAATATCTGTTGGAGAAAGTGATGGAAAAAGTATGGTTGAAAAATTATCCCGAAGGGATCGATCCAGAAGTATCCATGGGAAATTATCGTTCCATCAATGATCTATTTAACGAAGCCGTTAACAAATATCAAAACAGCCCTGCATTCACTAATCTTGGTGTTACTATCTCTTTCAATGAACTCGAAGAGCAATCTCGGCAGTTCGCTTGCTATCTGCAAAATACCTTAAAATTAGGAAAAGGTGCTCGAGTAGCCATTATGATGCCAAACCTATTGCAATATCCTGTTGCCTTGTTTGGTATTTTGCGAGCCGGGATGACGGTAGTCAATGTAAACCCTCTTTACACACCCAGAGAGTTGAAGCATCAGCTCAACGACTCTAAAACCAGCGCCATTGTTTTAGTTGAAAATTTTGCTCGCACCCTCGAAGAAGTGATTGATCAAACCGATGTAAAGCACGTTATTCTTACGGGCATTGGCGATCGCTGTAGCTTTTTAAAACGTAACTTGGTTAATTTTGTAATCAAGAAAGTTAAAAAGATGGTACCAGCTTATTCACTACCTAAAGCATCGTGGTTTAATGACGTTCTTAATTTGGGAGCCAATCAATCAATCACCGATCATAAAACCGATCTTGAAGACATCGCGTTTCTCCAATACACAGGAGGAACGACCGGTGTGTCTAAAGGTGCGGTGCTTTTACATAAAAATATGTTAGCCAATATATTACAAGCATCCACATGGTTAAAACCTGTGGTTAAAGAAGGGCAAGAAATTATTATTACGGCACTTCCGCTCTATCATATCTTCTCACTGACGGCCAATTGTTTAACTTTTATGAAATACGGTGGATTAAATGTTTTAATCACCAATCCACGTGATATGCCAGGTTTTGTTAAAGAGTTGAGTAAATTCAAATTTACCGCCTTAACCGGCGTAAACACATTATTCAATGGATTGCTCAATACTCCCGGATTTGCATCGCTCGACTTTTCAAGCTTAAAAATGACGCTTGGCGGCGGCATGGCAGTGCAAGAGGTGGTCGCTAAACGGTGGCAGTCGGTTACTGGAACGCCTTTGCTTGAAGCCTATGGTTTAACCGAAACCTGTCCAGCTGTAACAATTAATCCAATGAACTTAAAGCAATATAACGGCACCATTGGACTGCCTATTCCTTCAACTGATGTTTCAATTAGAGATGATCAAGGTCAAGAGCTTGGTTTTAATGAACCAGGAGAACTTTGGGTTAAAGGGCCACAAGTTATGGCCGGATATCTAGATCGTCCTGAAGAAACGAGTAAAGTTATAACCGAAGATGGCTGGCTTTTAACTGGAGATGTTGCCACTATCAATGAAGAAGGTTATTTAAAAATTGTTGATCGTAAGAAAGACATGATTCTGGTTTCTGGGTTTAATGTTTATCCAAATGAAATAGAAGATGTTGTTGCGGCACATCCTGGGGTACTTGAAGTTGCTGCGGTTGGCGTACCGAGTGAATCGAGCGGTGAACAAGTAAAACTGTTTATAGTTAAGAAAGATAAAAATCTAACCAGCGATCAAGTGTTATCTTTTTGTAAAGAAAATCTTACCGGCTATAAAGTACCTAAATTGGTCGAGTTTAAAGATGAATTACCTAAAACTAATGTAGGAAAAATTCTTAGGCGAGAACTTCGCGACCTATAATTAGTACTATTTTTGTGGATAACCCATCGTATCAATGGATCAGCTCTTCATCTGAACTTAACAAGTTAGTTGAAGAGCTTTTACTTGTTCCTGTTGTTTTTTTAGATACTGAATTTATTCGCGAGAAAACCTTTGAGCCAATTTTGGCATTGGTTCAATTAAGTGACGGCACAAATTATTATCTGATTGAACCTGAAGCTATTAGAAATAGTAAATTTAAAGAATTACTTAAGTCAGAAACAGTTCGTAAAGTATTTCATTCAGGATCTGAAGATTGTGAAGTGTTTTATCGATTCTTAAATATCGAAATCATAAATTATTGGGATACTCAAATAGTTGAAGGTTTTTGTTCAGGAAAGTCGCCAGGTTATGCCAATACCCTTAAAAAATACGCTAACGTAGAACTTGAAAAAGGTGAGTCGCGTTCTGACTGGCTCCAGAGACCATTAACCCAAAACCAAGAACATTATGCGGTTAACGATGTCATCTATTTATCTGTGATCTATCAAGCGCAATTAAAAATGCTTGAGAATAAGCAGATTAACCAAGATTGGGTCAATCAAGACAGTAAAGCCGTAGCTCAACGGGTTAAACAATTAGATGAACTTTCAGAAAGTCATCTTGATATTAAAAATGTTTGGCGTCTTAACCAAGAAGCGTTAATGCGTCTATTTACTCTTGCTCATTGGCGAGAGGTTAAAGCGAGAGAGAAGAACCAGCCTAAAAGTTTTATTCTTAAAAATGATGTGATCTTTGATCTTGCGAGAAAAGGAATTGGTTCCGATGGAAAGCTGCCGTTTATTGATAATTGGCATCCAGTATCACGCTCGAAGTATTCGGTAGAAATAATGCAGCTTCTGCTAAAGCAAGGAAGCATAGATCTAAATTCAATAGCAGTCCCTTTATCACCAAAGTATTGGCAGCAGTTTACGCCACAAATGAAAGCCATGCGTGAATATATAGAAGAGCAGGCTTTAAAGGTAAATATCGCTTCAGAAATTATCTGTAGTAAAAAGCTATTACGAAATCAGGTAAAATACTTACTCGGTAAAAGCCAGATTAAACCGATTGGATGGACCGATTGGCGCGAAAAGCTAATGGGTGAAAAACTAAAAGAAATTTTTGGATTGAGTTGATGATTAGTTTTGTTTATAGAAGTCCCAAAAGACAAGAAATGTATTTGTATGTGATCAAGCGAGATGATTTTTCAAAAATTCCAAATGAGCTTTTGAAAGTATTTGGTACGCCAGAATTTGCGTTGCAACTTAATTTAGCCAAGCGCGAAAAACTGGCACGAGAAAACATTGATAAAGTGAAGCAAGAGCTCACAGAAAAAGGTTTCTATCTACAGATGCCACCAAAACATCTTCACGATTTAAATGAACTAAAAGCTAATTAATTATGAGCTATCAATATATTGGCGAAAACAATCAAATCTTACCTTATAACCAAGGCAAAGTGGTTTGTGTTGGTCGGAATTATGCCGCGCATGCGGCTGAACTAGGCAACGAAATACCATCTAGCCCAGTTATTTTTATGAAACCTTATACTTCGCTAGTAAACTGGGACGGTCAAGTTACGATTCCTAAAAATAGAGGGGAAGTGCACCATGAGTGTGAGCTTGCGGTTCTTATAGGCGAAACCATCTCGCAATCTAAGCAAGAAGATGTGTTTAACAAATTAGCCGGTGTCACTTTAGCGCTCGATTTAACGTTAAGAGACGTACAGCAGCAGTTAAAAGATAAGTCTCATCCATGGGAACTCGCTAAAGCGTTTGACCGAGCTTGTCCTGTTGCAAGCTGGTTCACAATACCCAATGAAGATTGGTTACAACAAGCCAAGTTCAGCTTTCAGATTAATGGTAGTGTCCAACAAAAGGGAGAGGCTCGATTGATGTTATGGCCGGTCATTGAATTGATTGCATGGGTATCCAACTATATCACGTTATCTCCTGGTGATATTGTCTTAACCGGCACACCAGCAGGAGTAGGCCCGTTACAGCAGAATCAAAAAATTACTGCCTGTTTGGATGGTCTTTTTTCGATTGAATCATTAGTGGAGGTAAAATAGTTGGCTTCAGCTAATGATAATTTACCATTTTGGAAAGCCAAAAGCATGGAGTCCATGACCGAACAGGAATGGGAATCGCTTTGTGATGGTTGTGGTAAATGTTGCGCCTATAAATTAGAAGATGATGACTATTTATATCAAACTGACGTGGCTTGTCGTTATTTTGATCAACAAGCATGCCGCTGTACCCAATACCAAAACAGAAAATTATTGGTTCCAGACTGCATCCAAGTTACCCCTGAAGCCGCTAAACGATATGCTTGGCTGCCAAACACCTGTGCCTATAAATTAATTGCTCATGGGCATGAGCTTCCAGAGTGGCATCCTTTGGTTACCGGTGATAAAGAATCCGTACATAAGGCCAATCGTTCCGCTAGAGGGAAGGTCATACTTGAAAATGAAGCCGGCGAGCTTGAGGATCACATCATCGCGATATTAATTCCAGATGACCCCGAAAATGATCCATTCCATGATATTGAAGTGTGACAAAATCCTTTAGATACATCAGGCAATTTCTTGAAAACTAAGCTAAACTCTTGAAAATAGCTAACAGTTTAATTTGGGACTCAGAATAATTATGACAAGAGTCAGCGCCTCAATAAATGTCCAAAAATGGACTTTCAAGACATTGCTCTGGCTTGTTTTAGGCTTTTTTGCCTCCTTCGCAATGTCGCAGTCAAACGTCAATAACAACGATTCTATGAATCAAAAGCGTTCTGATGTAAGGGTGCTCATCGACATTTCGGGCAGCATGAAAAAGAATGACCCTAAAAACCTTCGTATTCCAGCGCTTAAAATCATTACTAACCTAATGCCAAAAGGTTCTGAAAGTGGAGTTTGGGCGTTTGGAAAATTTGTTAATATGTTGGTGCCAATAAAAGAGGTTGATGAAAAATGGCAATCTGATGCGAATAAAGCCGCAGACAAAATAAGTTCAGCGGGTTTATTCACTAATATCGGAGACGCTATGGCTAAATCGAGTTGGGATTGGACTCGGCCTGATCCCAGCGAAAAGCGTTCGATGATTTTACTGACCGATGGCATGGTGGATGTTTCGAAAGATCCCAAAGTTAATGAACAGGAAAGGCAACGAATTTTAAACACCATTTTGCCAAAGTTAAAAAACGCTGGCGTCACTATTCATACCATCGCATTGTCACAAGACGCTGATCAAGAATTACTTTCGACCCTAGCAAATGAAACCGATGGTTGGTTTACTGCGGTCAACGATGCTGAGGGATTACAACGAATATTTTTAAAGATTTTTGAACAAGCAACTCCAAGAGACAATCTTCCATTAACTGACAATCAGTTTAAAGTGGATAATAGTGTAGAAGAAATGACGCTATTGGTTTTTAGGGAAGAGGGAAGTTCTGCGACGGTATTGGTTTCCCCCAGTGATCAGCGCCTTACTCAAGAAACTTCAGACAAAAACTTACGATGGTACGCCAGTAGTGCCTATGATCTGATTACAGTGAACCAACCTGAGGTTGGAGATTGGCGTATTGATGCAGCCATTGATCCAGATAACCGGGTAATGGTAGTGAGTAAGTTGGGCTTGATGGTCGATGAACTTGCTAACAACGTATTAGCTAGAGAACAAATCAAATACCGCATTCAGTTACTTGAAGATGGAAAAGCAATCACACGATCAGAGTTCTTAAACTTAGTAGATGCCAACCTTAATACTACCTATAACGGTAAAGATGGGATTACGCCTCTTTTAAGAAACGATTCAACCGGTGAGTTTCAACAAATTTTTTACTCTGGTGAAAAAGATGGGCTGTTAGAAATCACTTTAACGGTCAAAAGCCCTACTTTTGAACGAAGTCGCCGCCATGCCATTAATGTTTATGGTCAGCCCATTCAATCTGATTTACAAGTGTCTATGATAGATGGCGGAGACCACACTGTTTATCTTAGAGCAGCCGAAGATGTTCTTGATTTGTCTTCATTAAAAGTGAATGTAAAAATCCTATTTCCAGATGAAACGAGTCAATATACAACGATTGATAATTTCACTGACGACACCCAATTTACAATAGAGGGTAAACAAAAAGGAGCATATCAAGTTTCGATTAAAGTATCCGGTAACTCGAAAGTAGGGCGTGCATTTTCAACCGATTTACCACTGATTGAATTTTCTACTGCCGAAGAAACCATTGAGCCAGAAGAAGTTATTCCGGTAGAAGATACTCCAGAGGAAGTTCCTGTCGAACCGGAGCCAGAGCCAGAACCTGACGTTGAAGAAACCAAAGAGCCAGAACCAGAGGTATTGGTACTGCAACCAGAACAAGAACCAACCAATTGGGTTCTGTGGTTGTCTATAGGACTTGGCGCCAATATACTGGTTATTATTGGTGGCTGGCTCACTTGGCGCCTTGTTAAAAAACGTACTCAATCATCAACTGATGATCTAACCCAAGATTTATTTTCAGAAGACACAGCAGAATAACGGAATCCAATAGCATGAATGACTCTTTATTTAACTGGGTACTCATTTTAGAAATTGTATTTCCATTTCTACTGTTGTCGCTGGTTCTTATTACCATATTAGTTCGTAATAAATCGCGCGTAACCGAAGCAATGCGAGAGCTCATAATTAATGTGAAAGATAATGAAGACGAACAAAAACAAGCAACCAAAGCATTTATCCAAAATAAGTTAGGACAAACTCCTGAGCAAGCAGATAAGCTTGCCAACGAGATCATTAAAGAACGTAAGTTTTTCTTTAGAAGTTTGGTGTCCAATATTTTAAACAAAGATATTGAAAACCTAGCCACTCTTGATGAAGAGTTGGGGCGAGTTTTTGAGAAGTATCATGTAATAGAAGGCGGGGAAACTGCTCCCGTTGCAACAGCATCCGTTGCAGAGTCAGTGGGAGATGACTCTTCTCTTAGAAGTGAAATAGAAAGTAAAGAAGCGAAAATAGAAGAGTTAAAACAAGACAATAAGTCTCTGAAACAACAAAACCATATTACCTTAACAACTTTAAATAACATTTTTGCAGAATACTCTTCAATGTTTGGTGAAGAAGTCACTAAAAAGGATATGAGTGTTGAGCAAATACTTACGGCTATGGAGTCATTTGCGGGGCCTTCAATTAGTTCTGCTTCAATTGCATCAGAAACACCGGTTGAGGCAACTCCGCGTCAAGAGTCCGAATCAGCTATAGTCCCATCAGATGAAGAACCTTCTGACGATGATTTTGTAGATACCTCAATTTTAGATGAATTGATGTTGGAACAAGTCAACGCAGGCAATTCTGCTGATGATGCTTCTGATGAAGAAGAATCAGAGGAGCCTAGTTGGGATGATGCATTTGCAGAATCAGGTGACGAGATGGGAAAAGAAAGCTAGGGTCTATTGATCTCTTACGTTCAGATTTTGGTCACAATAAAAGTGTTCTGCGTACGGCGCGAGGAGTAAAGCATAGTTATTCTAAGTGAATGACGAGCAACACAGCGTGGGATGAACTCATAGAGCAGTGTTTGATTGGTATATTTACTGCGTTGTCACCAATTCGGTTAGAATAATGACACTGCATTGACTCTCCCTTGTATACGTACTAATCAAGCTACTGCAAAAACAAACTCGAAACATCAACAGACCCTAATAGTTAACCAATCTGAAAACCTTTTTCGGTTAAATTTTGCTCGTAAAATCAATAGACTGAACAGCATTTGCTCAGAAAATAAAAAAAGATAAAAAAAATTAAAAAGTTGGTTGACACATTAAACCTTCGACCTTAATATGGCGCCCACCTCACAAGGGTACTACGCGGAGCGGTAGTTCAGCTGGTTAGAATACCGGCCTGTCACGCCGGGGGTCGCGGGTTCAAGTCCCGTCCGCTCCGCCATTTTCCTCTTCTTATCTATTCAATCTTACACTTATAACTCATTCTTCCAAAAAGAAATATTTTAACTCTGATTTTAATATTCAATAGCTTAAACGCTTGATATCTTAACGATTTTGCGCCAACATTTAGCATTATGGTTTAACGAGAGCGCAAAGAATATGAAAAGACTCGCGGTAGCAATCATTCATGGAATGAGCACGGAAGATCAACATTTTTCAGTTGAACTTAAACATCGAATTATCGAAGAGTATGTATCGGGCGGAGAGGGTCGATTAGAAGATGATCTCATGTTCAAAGAAATTTATTGGGCCGATACAATTAAAGACGAGCTAACCGATTTTTACAGTGATCTGAACTACAAAAACGACTTAGCCTACGAAGGAACCCGCAAGATGTTTATTGACTACTTGGGTTCTGGATTGGCTTATCACAAAGGATCAGAGCTTTACGAGCGTGTTCAAAATCGAATTGGTGACGCATTGCGTGAGTTTGCTTCTCATCGGCGTGTGAACGAAGAAAAAACGCCCTTGGTGGTATTAGCTCATTCCTTCGGGTCTATCGCCATGCAAGACTTCATTCGCAAAGTGCGCTCTGAATCTACTGGATTAACTAATATTGAAGCCATGAAAACCTTAATAGGCTTTATTACTTTTGGTTCTCCTCTATCTATTTATGTTCGTCATAACCGTGACTTAAAAACTCCAATTGAAGTAGCCGGAAGTGCATTGCCAGAGGATTTTGCGGCAAGAGCTAAATGGTTAAATTTTTACGATAAAGATGACATAGTGGCTTATCCATTACGTGGTATCAATGACGCTTATAAAGAGGGCGTTGATGGCGACTTTGAAATTAACGTTGGAAGTGCGGCCACTTCATGGAACCCTGCTTGTCATAATGGTTATTGGGAAGATAAAGACTTTATCAAGCCAGTGGCTAAGTTTTTGGCAGATGTGTTAGAAAAGCACGAAATTTGGGATTAATGTTTTTATCGTTCAAATGAGCCTGAATGTGTGAGCATTCGGGCTTTTCTTTTTCTATCCATGCAATAAAAAGTCATAGCGAACTTCAAGATGCAACACCTAACAACACGCGATCAAGGTCGATGGATTTCGCTCAGTCGTAAAATTAGCCACTTTAAAAGTCATAAAAAATCTACTGATAAATTAGAACAACAAATTCAACAACTCGCGCTACGGTCAAAGGCAATTGTTGAAAAAAGGGCATCTCTTGCTCCTAAAGTAAAATTTGAAACTCACTTACCAATCAGTAAATACGTTGCTGAAATTAAGAGCTTACTGGCAAATAATCAAGTATTGGTACTTGCAGGTGAAACCGGATCTGGAAAAACCACTCAGCTACCTAAAATTTGTTTAGAGGCGGGCTTTGGTGCGCGAGGAATTATTGGGCATACCCAACCGAGGAGAGTTGCGGCAACTTCGGTATCTGCCAGAATCGCAGAAGAACTAAATTCGGAGCTAGGGCAAACAGTAGGTGTTGCTGTTCGCTTTTACGAAAAAACGGCTCCGCAAAATTATATCAAAGTCATGACAGATGGGATGTTACTCGCTGAGTTTCAGCGTGATCCTTGGCTTTCACATTATGAAGTTATCATTATCGATGAAGCTCATGAGCGCAGTATCAATATTGATTTTTTATTAGGTTTATTGAAAAACTTATTGCCTAAAAGAAAAGATTTAAAACTTATTATTACTTCGGCAACCATTGATTTAGAGCGTTTCTCGCAATTCTTTAATAACGCGCCGATCCTATCCGTTGAAGGTCGTACTTATCCAGTCGAAACCAAATATCTAGATGAATTTGCAGAAACGCTGAGCGAAGAGGAGGCTATTTCTGAAGCCGTCCAAGAGATAGTAAGGCAAGGTCCTGGCGATATTCTTATTTTTTTGGCGGGCGAAGGTGAAATTCGTTCAACGGTTAAAGCTTTAAGAAAATTACAGCTTCAACAAACCGAAATCTTACCGCTTTATGCAAGGTTATCAATTAAAGACCAACAACGGGTTTTTAAATCGGTGCAAGGAAGAAAAATAGTCTTAGCTACCAATGTTGCAGAAACTTCTCTAACGGTTCCTGGTATTCGTTTTGTGATAGACCCAGGTAACGCCAGAATTTCCCGGTTTAGCATGCGCAGTAAAATTCAGAGGCTTCAAGTTGAAAAAGTTTCAAAAGCAAGCGCAAACCAGAGAAAAGGCCGATGTGGTCGTGTTTCTGCAGGGGTATGTTATCGACTTTACACGGAGCAAGACTTTGAATCTCGCGATGATTTTACTTTGCCTGAAATAAAGCGTACCAATTTAGCTTCTGTTATCTTACAAATGAAGCTCATGGGTATTGAACAGATTGAAAATTTTCCATTTATCGATACACCCGATGAAAAGAAATGGCGAGAAGGATTTAACTTATTATTTGAACTTGGCGCACTCGATAAGCAAAATCAACTAACTGCTTTGGGTAAAAATATTGCAACCTTACCGATTGATCCTAAGCTAGCCGTATTCATTTATGCAGGCCAGCAAAACGCGCTTAAAGAAATGCTGGTTATTGCTAGTTTATATAGCGTTCGAGAACCTAGAGAAAGGCCGCATGATAAAGCACAAAAAGCGGATCAAATTCATGCACAGTGGAATGATAAAAAATCAGATTTTATAACCTATTTAAATCTATGGAATGCATTGCATCAGGCACAAGACGATTTAAGCAATAAACAGTTTAAGCAGTTTTGCTTTGATCATATGATAAATTTCACGGCTTGGCTTGATTGGCGCAATACTTTTCGACAATTAAAATCACTAGTTAATGCGCGTGGACTCAAGTTCAATAAAACACCGGCAGACTATGAGCAAATTCATCAAGGACTCATACCTGCATTACTTTCTAATTTATTAGTTAAAACCAATGAGCCTCATTATCAAGGTGCCAGAAACACTAAAATATTTGTGCATCCTTCATCCATAAACTTCTCGCAAAAGCCAAATTGGCTTGTAGCTGCAGAACTCATGGAAACTCAAAAGCTTTATGCGCGCACTACCGGGCAAATCAATGTTGAGTGGATTGAAACTGCGGCAGAGCATTTGTGTAAACAAAAATACCTCGAACCTCATTGGCGTAAGAAAAGTGGAAGTGCATCAGCGTATCTCCAAAAATCGATTTTTGGGCAAATTTACGTAGCGAATCGTTTAGTTGATTATTCAAGCATTGAGCCCAAACTTTCAAGACAATGGCTGATTGAAAAAGGCCTAATTGAGGGAGAGATAGATCTTAATGCGCCATTTCATAAGGCTAATCAACAATTATTTCAAAATATTAAAGAGCTTGAAGAACAGCAGCGTAGAACAGACATTATCCGGTCAACCGAAGAGCTGGCTGAAATATTCGAGCAAAAATTACCTGACTTCGTTATCAATGCTAAAACATTAAAGCAATGGTTAAAGCAATCTTGGCATAAACATAACAAGATTTTGCAGTTAACTGAGAGTGATGCAAAAAATTTAGAAGCAGAACTTGATCAATCGGAATTTCCTCAAGTAATTAATGTGAAGGGCACAGATTTAGAGCTAGAATATAAATTCGAACCAGGTCATCCTGACGATGGCGTTTCAATCTGTATTCCGTTACCGATGCTTCGTCAATTTAAAATGACCGATTTTGAATGGCTCGTGCCAGGGTTACTTGAAGAGAAAATTTTATGCAGTATAAAAGCCCTGCCAAAATCTGTTCGTAAAAATTTTATTCCAGCGCCCCATTTTGCTAAAGCAGCGTATGAAAGACTCGTTGATAATTTTGGTGAAGGCGACTTTTTTATAAAACTCGCGGAAGCATTGCGTTTTATTTCCGGAAAACAAATAGATATCTCTGATTGGGAGGGTGTTGAGCTTCCTACGCACCTTACGCCAAACTTTAAGGTGTTTGACCGAAGTGCTATTCCCGTTAAAAAAGCTCGCGATTTAGCACAATTGCAAAATACTCTTGATAACAAAGTGAAGCAATCTCTGCAAAACGTCGAGCAACTTGAGGTCGACACAGAGAGCCAATCTACTTTAGCAAAAAGGAAACAAGAGAAAACATCGGCAAAAATAACGGAATGGCAAGCAGAGAAAAAATTTCCCCTTGAGTTGAATTTAGAAAATCAACAACAAAAAACTAGAGTGCTACGTGCTTTAAAAGATTATAAATCCCATGTGGAGCTAGTAGGATGTGAATCTTTTGCACAAGCTAAAAGCACTCATCTTATGGGGGTTGCTCGATTAATGTTACTTAATCAAGACTCAACCTATAAATATTTTTTGCGCAAGTGGCAACATCGGAACGAACTCAATCGCTTTTCCACTTTTGTTAATGGGTATGATGATCTGGTTGATCAGCTTGCGTTATCAATAGCAATTGAGTTTATTGGAAATCAATTGATTGAAGACTACAAACAGTTTAATAGCATATTAAAACGATTTGCAAATAGCTTTAGCGAACAAATGAATGACGTACTTACGCTCATCCTAAGTCTATTAAAACAAACCCAAAAGATTTCTAAGCGGGTGTATGAGCAAGTAGAGCCCAAGTTTTTAAGCTCATATCTAGATATTCGGGCTCAACTCGATTTTTTGTGGCCCAAATCAGGATTCGCTTTATACGGAATAGAACAACTAAAACAATACCCAAGATACTTGAGCGCATTAGAGTTTAGGCTTGAAAGAATGGATATAAACTTTCCAAGAGAGTCTGCAAATTTAAAACAGTTAAAACAGCTGGAAAAAAGTGTCGAACGATACCCAAGAGATCCACATTTTAAAACGTACGATGATGCGGTCGTCACACTTTTGTGGATGATGCAAGAATACCGAATTTCATTATTCGCGCAGGGGCAGAAAACCGCCTATCCAATTTCAGAAAAAAGAATTAAAAAGTTTATTGATGAAATCGCCAAGCTTCGTTAAATCGATGTTATCGACTTTCACAATAAGTTATTGGCTTATGTCGTCATCGAAATGATCGACATACAACGAAGTCGCACCGGCAATCGCTACTGGAATAATCAATAAATTCAGTAGGGGGATCATAGTGAACAGTAAAACGGTTCCGCCAAATCCCCAGCTCAACATTTTTCGTTGTTTTAGCGTTGCTAACATTGCTGAAAAACTGACTTTGTTATTATCCATCGGATAGTCAATATATTGAATGGCAAGCATCCAGGCGCTAAAGCCGATCCATATCACCGGCGCAACGATATTAATGACGGGAATCCAAAAAAGGAGTAAGCAGATTAAAGCTCTTGGTAACCAATACTTTAATTTTTGCCATTCACGCTGAATAACTCTAGGAGTTTCATGTCGAAGGTATTGCCAAAAATTAGCCTGAGAGGGTTCTTTAGCTCCCTTTAAATGGCGTTCAACGGCTTCTGATAGCAACCCGTTAAAAGGCGCAGATATCCAATTGGCAATAACGGCAAAACTAAAAAATAATGCTAATAGGATCAAAACAGTTAACAAAGGCCATAACAACCAGCCCAAGTAATCAAAAGTCCACTGTAACCAATCTCCAGAGCCTTCATAAACGGTAGCTTGCCATGCAGAAAGCTGTGAAATCACCCATATGGTGGCCGCTAGCAACAAGACAAAATTAATGGTTAGTGGGATGAAAACCCAATGCCTAACACCTTTTTGTCTAATTAATTGCCAACCATTGGTTAAATATTGAGCGCCAGATTGCTTTATCACGCAGAGAGCCTTCCTTTAGAGTATTTTTTACTGTTTTCAGTGTGTTTCGACTCCGAAATAATTTACACTAACTGGCTATATTTAGGAAAAGCAACTCTTAACAAAATATGAATACTGCTCGATAAAGCAGTGATGGATAGAGATAGTTTCTACGGTTATGCGATTAAAACAAATCAAACTAGCGGGATTTAAATCATTTGTTGACCCCACTGTGGTCCCATTTCCCCAAAATTTAACAGCTATTGTCGGGCCGAACGGCTGCGGCAAATCAAACCTCATCGATGCGGTTCGCTGGGTTATGGGGGAGTCGTCAGCTAAACACCTCCGTGGTGATTCAATGACCGACGTTATTTTTAATGGTTCAACCGCTCGAAAGCCAGTAGGTCAAGCCAGTATTGAGCTGGTATTCGATAATAACGAAGGCAAATTAGTAGGCGAATACGCGAGTTTTAGTGAAATTTCGGTTCGTCGTACGGTCACGCGAGATGCAACTTCAGCATATTACCTTAATGGTACTAAATGCCGCCGTAAAGACATTACAGATTTATTTTTAGGTACTGGTCTTGGTCCGCGTTCATACGCAATCATTGAACAGGGCATGATTTCGCGATTGATTGAATCAAAGCCACAAGATCTTCGAATCTTTATAGAAGAAGCTGCAGGGATCTCTAAATACAAAGAGCGACGTCGAGAAACTGAAAACCGTATTAAACACACCCGTGAAAACTTAGAAAGGTTGCTCGACATTCGCGATGAACTTGGCCGCCAGCTTGCTCATTTGCAACGTCAAGCCACTGCTGCCATGAAGTACAAAGAATTTAAAAGCGAAGAACGTGAACTTAAAGCTCAATTGTCAGTATTAAAATGGCAACGGTTTCAGCAGCAAATGGGAGAGTTTGAAACCCTCATTTCGCAATTAGAAACTGAACTTGAATCACGAGTGGCGGAACAACGAAGGGCCGATGCTGAAATTGAGCATACCCGTGATTTACATATTGAGCTGACGGACAACTTTAACGAAGTACAAGGTCGATTTTATGGAATTGGTGCTGAAATAGCTCGATTAGAACAATCGATCAAGCATCAGTCCGAGCGTAGAACTCAATTACAAGAAGATATTCAAAATACGAAAGCGTCGCTCCGTCATGTGACCGAACAACAAGAAACAGATCAATCCAGACTCAATCAATTACAAGAAGAGTTACTTGAATCTGAGCCGGAGCTTGAGTTATATCATGAAAGCTTTGAAGCGGTTCAAGAACAACAAAATGCATTAGAACAGTCCATGCAAAATTGGCAGCAAGACTGGGATGGCTTCAACCAAATTGCTTCAACCAACAAACAAAAACTTGAAGTGGAAAAAACGCGCATTCAACATTTAGAATCGCACTTGTCACGTTTGACTTTACGCATTGAAAACATGGATAAAGAGCTGGAGCAATTACGTGCAGAGCCAGTTGAAGATTCCATGGTTGCAGCGGCTGCTGAATTAAATAAAGTAGAAGTTGAAGCGGCTACGTTAAGCGAAGCCGTTGATGAGTTTGTCGAAAAAATATCGGTTAAGCGCGACGAGCGCAGACAAGTTAATCAAAATATCGATGTATTGCGCCGAGAAATTCAACAACTTCAAGGTAAGAAGGTTTCATTAGAAGCTTTACAACAAGCCGCTATTGGCAATAATAACCCAAAAACACAATCTTGGTTAAAAGCCAATGGCCTTAGTGACAAGGCGCGACTGTTTGAAAAAATTGATGTTGAGTCGGGTTGGGAAAAAGCGGTTGAAACGGTACTTGGAGATTCATTACAAGCCATTTTAGTTGATAATTTTGAATTGACTCAACAGTTAAGTGAATTACAGGAAGGGCAATTACAGTTTTTTAACACTGCAACTCAATCAATTGCACCACAAAACCTTGCCGAAAAAGTGCGAAGCAATATAGGTTTAAATGGATTATTAAATAATGTTCGCTGCGCAGCTGATCTTAATCAAGCAACCGCTATCCAAGGTACACTTGGTGATGATGAAAGCGTTATCACTCCAGAAGGCATTTGGCTTGGAAAAAATTGGATCCGAGTTTCAAGAAAAGCTCAGCAAGAAGGCGGTATTGTTGAGCGTGAAAATGCACTTAAAGATATTGCATTAGAGCTTGAATCGAAAGATCTTCAGTTAGAAAAATTAGATGAACAAGCTGAACAAGTAAGAGAGTTATTAAAAGAATATGAATTAGCTTGGGAACAAAAGCAGCGCGAACTTCGTGATACCAATAAACGTTACAGTGAATTACGAGCAAAAGTTGGTAGTCAACAAGCCAAGCTTGAGCAAACACAGCAACGCATAGAGAAATTAAATCGAGATATCGCTGAATCGATTGTTCAACAAAAAGAAGACGAGTCTGCAATTACCAAAAGCCGAGCACTCGTTGGAGAACTGGTTGAACATTTAGCTAGCGATACCGAGCAAAAAGAGCAATTACTTGCAAAGCGTGACGAGTTGCGAGCTGCTCTGGAACAGAGCCGTAGTAAATCACGCGAAGCAAAAGATGTCGCGCATAAGCTTGAGCTTCGAGTTGAGTCAATTAGAACAGAAGTTCAATCGGTCAAAAACAATGCAGCAAGAATGGAGCAGCAAATCGCTCAGTTGCAGCAGCGAAAAGTGTCGCTGGAAGATTCATTGAACTCTTTATCTGAACCGGGTGATGAGCAACGGTTAGAGTTAGAAGAAGCTTTAGAAAAACGCTTACTTGTTGAAGATGAGTTAAAACAAGCTCGAGAAAAAGTGAGTGAAGCAGATAATAACCTAAGAGCCTTCGATAAAAAACGTATGGAAGCCGAGCAGGCAGCACAAGCTATTCGTAGTCGGTTGGAACGCTCTAAAATGGAATGGCAAGAATGTAAAACACGGCAAAATACTCAAGCAGAATCATTAGCTGAAGAAGAGCTTTCGATAAAGGCGATTGCTGAAAGCATGCCAGAGGAAGCCAACGAACACGATTGGCAAACAAAACTTGAAGAAATCGGCGCAAAAATTCAACGTTTAGGCGCCATCAACTTAGCGGCAATTGAAGAGCATAAGCAACAAGAAGAAAGAAAGGTTTATCTTGATGCCCAAAACGATGATTTAACCGAAGCGTTAGAAACTCTTGAATCGGCTATAAGAAAAATCGACAAAGAAACGCGAACGCGTTTTAAGGAAACTTTCGATAAAATCAATACTGGATTAAAAGACCTCTTTCCTAAAGTATTCGGTGGAGGGCACGCTTATTTAGAATTAACCGGTGAAGATTTACTAGACACGGGTGTTGCAGTTATGGCTCGACCACCCGGCAAGCGTAACTCAACGATTCATTTATTATCAGGTGGAGAAAAAGCGCTGACTGCGATTGCATTAGTATTCTCTATTTTTCAACTTAATCCAGCACCATTTTGTATGCTCGATGAAGTTGATGCTCCGCTTGATGATGCTAATGTAGGACGCTTCTGTAATTTGGTTAAATCAATGGCAGAAAAAGTACAGTTTATTTATATTTCTCATAATAAAGTTGCGATGGAAATGGCCCATCAATTAGCCGGAGTGACCATGCAAGAGCCTGGTGTCTCTCGTTTAGTTGCGGTAGATATTGACGAAGCCGCAGCAATGGCAACCATGTAAAAGGAATTTACAATGGAAAATGAACTACGAATTATATTGGGAGTAATTGGTGCAGCTATAATCGGCTGGGTTATTTTTGATGCATGGCGCCGTAATCAAGCCAAAACAAATCTTCAAGATCAATTTGAACCCATTGATGATACAACTAATTCAAATGATTATGATGACATAAGCGAAGTAAGAGTGTCTTCAGCTAAGCCCATTAGTTCAGAAAAGATTGTAACAACAAAGGCGAAAGAAGAAGCGGTACGAGATAAAGTTGAACCGGTTAAAACCACTAGCAACGAACTTCATACGAGCCGAGAAGACCGCATTGGCTTTGGATCTGACTCGATGGATGAATCTGTTGGTACCCCTCGAAAAGTAAAGCTGGAGCCAAAGCAACCTGAACAACCAGAATTAATATTTTCTTTAACCTTACTAGCAGGTACCGAAGAAGGAATTGCGGGGCAAGAACTATTAAGAGCTTTGGTTGAAAAAGGATGCCGATTTGGCGAAATGAATATTTTTCATCGCTTTAAATCAGCGCAAAATATCGGTGAAAAATATTTTAGTGTTGCAAATGCTTTTAATCCAGGAACTTTCGATATAGACACCATGAGTGAAAACGTGTTTAAGGGAATTACGTTTTTCATGACCATTCCAAGCTCAGTTGAGCCAGAAGTGGCTTACAAAACCATGGTTGAAACGATCCGAGCGTTAAAAACCGAGTTTAATGGTCAAATTAAAGATGGTAATCGCAGTGTGTTTACTGAGCAGACTTATCAACATGAACTTGAACAAATAAAAGAGTACAAGCGTAAATACTTAACTAAAACCCATTAATCTGTTAAAAAAATGACATCGATTGAACAAAGTATTTCATCCCTAAAGGCTCAGTTAGAAGAATATAATTTTCAATATTATGTCCTCGATGATCCGACCGTACCTGATGCCGAGTACGATCGAGTTATGCGAGCACTTCAAGAACTAGAGCAACAAAATCCTCACTTAATTACTGCAGACTCACCAACACAGCGTGTTAGCGGAAAAGCCGATTCTGCTTTTTCTGAAGTTCAGCACTTAGTGCCTATGCTGTCTTTAGATAATGTATTTAATCAAGAAGAATTCGTTCGCTTTAATCAGCGACTGCAAGATCGATTGGGTAACAAGGAGTCTCTTAATTTTACTTGCGAACCAAAACTCGATGGTTTAGCAGTAAGCTTATTGTATGAAAATGGAAGTTTGGTCAGAGCTGCCACCCGAGGCGATGGTCAAGTCGGTGAAGACATTACCGCCAATGTGAAAACTATTAAGAGCTTACCGCTTAAACTTCGCTCGCCGTTTCCAGCTCGGGTTGAGGTTCGCGGTGAAGTATTTATGTTACGCAGTGTATTTGCAAAGCTAAATGAAATTGCTAAACAAAATAATGAAAAACTCTTTGTTAATCCAAGAAACGCTGCCGCAGGTAGTTTACGTCAACTCGATCCATCAGTAACAGCCAAGCGTCAACTTAGTGTGTATTTGTATGGATTAGGTATTGCCGATGGTATTGAGTTACCTAACTCCCACTTTGCACGTTTAGAGCTGTTAAGGCAATGGGGATTACCTGTTTGCCCTAAAAATAAAAAGGTAGCTGGATTAGACAATTGTGAATCATTTTATCAATCTATTTTAAACGATCGCGATCAATTGCCTTTTGAAATTGATGGTGTAGTTTTTAAAGTAGATGATGTAAAGGCTCAAGAAAAATTAGGTTTTGTTGCTAAAGCGCCACGCTGGGCTATTGCTTATAAGTTTCCAGCTCAAGAAGAAATTACCCAATTATTAAGCGTCGACTTTCAAGTGGGAAGAACCGGGGCATTAACCCCAGTTGCAAGGCTTGAACCAGTATTTGTAGGTGGTGTGACCGTAAGTAATGCGACCTTGCATAATATGGATGAAATTGAACGACTTGATGTGCGTGTAGGAGATACCGTCATTATTAGAAGAGCCGGCGATGTTATCCCTCAAGTCGTCTCGGTAGTAACTGCAAAAAGGCCAAGCAATACAATACCAATTTCTATTCCAAAAGAATGTCCTGTTTGTCAATCTAAAGTCGAACGAGAGCAAGACCAAGCGGTTTATCGTTGTTTAGGTGGATTAATTTGCTCCGCACAACAAAAAGAAAGCATTAAACATTTTGCCTCACGAAAAGCGATGAATATTGATGGCCTGGGAGATAAATTAGTTGAACAGTTAGTCGATGAAGGGCGTATAGCTTCAGTGTCTGATATTTACACGTTAGATCTTAATGCGCTGGTTTCACTTGAGCGAATGGCCGAAAAATCTGCCACCAATTTGCTAGAAGCCATAAACAAAAGTAAAACCACGACATTGGCTAAATTTATATACTCGCTTGGCATTCGAGAAGTAGGGGAAGTTACGGCACAAACCTTAGCTACTGAATGTTTAACGCTTGATAACATTATGCAAATGAAAGAGTCAGAATATTTGGCATTACCTGATATAGGCCCAGTGGTTTCGAGCCATTTAGTTGAGTTTTTTAACAATGAAACCAACAGGAAAGTCATTCAAAAGCTTTTAGAGTTAGGAGTGCACTGGCCGGAAGTGGTTAAGAAATCGAACGACGCGTTACCGTTATTAGGTCAAACCATCGTATTAACGGGTACTTTTTCAGAACTTTCGCGAAACGATGCTAAGGCTCAGTTACAAGAGCTCGGGGCTAAGGTAGCTGGCAGTGTATCCGCTAAAACTCATTTAGTATTTGCCGGGCCAGGCGCGGGTTCAAAACTCGCGAAAGCTGAATCGTTAGGAATTCCGGTTAAAGCCGAAGACGATCTCATAGCGCTGTTGGCTCAATCACAACCTTAAAAGGAATACCCATGTTAAAACGAGTGATTGTTGTATTCAGTCTGATTTTATTCAGTGCTTCGGCTTGGGTTAAGCAACATGCTGTGGCTATGCCTGATAAGTTTGGTGCTGAAGTAGCAATGGCGGTATTAGATGATGGCGGAAATGCCATAGATGCGACTATCGCAGCTGCATTCGCTTTAGCAGTGACTTTTCCAGAAGCCGGTAACATCGGTGGTGGTGGATTTATGTTGGTTTATCACAACAATCAATCGGCATTTTTAGATTATCGTGAAACCGCACCTGCCAAAGCACACAAAGAAATGTATTTAGACGAAAAGGGCGATGTTATTCCTAAGTCTTCGTTACTGGGTGGGTTAGCGGTTGGGGTTCCTGGTACTGTTGACGGAATGTGGCAGGCCCATCAAAAATATGGCACTAAATCATGGAAAGAACTTATTCTACCTGCAATCAAATTAGCCAGCGAAGGGTTTGTTATTGATAATGATTTAGCATCGGGAATCACTGATTTTCAGCAGTGGACCGCAGAGTTTGCACTACAACATCCGAATCGAATTAACTTTAATCAGTACTTTTCAACAGCCAAAGAGGGCGTTTTATTTAAACAACCGGAACTGGCTAAAACGTTAGCTATTATCGCTGAAAAAGGTCGCGAAGGATTTTACCAAGGTGAAGTTGCTAAGCTTATTGTCAAGCAGATGGAAAAGTCAGATGGAATAATCTCCGAGCAAGATCTTAAAGAGTATCAATCGGTTTGGCGTACACCACTTCAAGAAAAATGGCGGGGTTATCAAGTTCTTTCAGCTCCACCACCTAGCTCAGGCGGTATCGCAGTTATTCAGTTGTTAAAAATGAAATCTTTTTTAGATGACGCATTTGAAGGCGTTGAATTAAATTCTGCGCAGTACATTCATTTGACCGCTGAAATGGAAAAACGGGTATATGCAGATCGCGCTGAATATTTAGGAGATCCGGATTTTTTTTCAGTGCCAACTGAAAAGTTGTTAAACAATGAATACATTAAAAATCGTGCATTAGAAGTAAATTCAAAATCTATTTCCAAAACAGAAACTGTAAAACCGGGTTTAAATGAGAGTATGGACACCACTCATTTTTCTGTAATTGATCAATGGGGCAATGCAGTTTCAAACACCTATACGCTTAATGCTTCGTTTGGTAATGGTTTAGTGGTTGAAGGTGCTGGCTTTTTACTGAATAACGAAATGGATGACTTTAGTGCCAAGCCCGGTGTTCCTAATTTGTATGGAGTTGTTGGCGGAGAGGCTAACGCCATCGCGCCTGGTAAACGCATGCTATCTTCTATGTCGCCCACTATTCTTCTAGAAAATAATACGGTGAAGATGGTTGTAGGAACTCCCGGTGGCTCAACCATTATTACTTCGGTTTATCAGGCAATAGTCAACGCTATTGATTTTAAGCTATCGTTATTCGATGCCATTCATACTCCTAGATTTCATCATCAGTTATTACCAAAAGATCTCATTACCTTTCATCATGATTTAAATGAAGACATTCAATCACAACTAAAAGCTAAAGGTTATCGTTTAAGACCAGTTAGTTATCTGGGTTATGTCCAGGCATTACTATTGGGTGAGAAGGGCCTTGAAGCGGTGTCTGATGGGCGTGGCAGAGGTGTTGCCTTAACGTCTAAGCTTAAAAATCAAGAAAAGGCTAAATAATCAGGTTGCTTTAATATACCCATTTTGCTTAAAGGTCCAGAATCAGCAATCTATCATATTCAAGTAGAAAGGTTTATATAGTCTATAATTCAAAGAGATAACCACAATCGTCTCATTGAATTATTGACTAATGCATCTTCGAGTTTGTCTTCTTCTAATTGTTTTCTTCACTGTATCTTCGGGTGCTAGCCAGCTTAAATTTAGCCAAGAGGAACAAGCCTATCTCAACAATCATAAAGAGATTTTATATTGCATTGATCCAGATTGGATGCCTTTTGAAAAAATTGAAAACGGTCAACATATAGGAATGTCGAGCGATTACTTTCGACTGTTTTCAGAATTGTCTGGCGCTAATTTTAAACTTCATGTCGTGCCAGATTGGCAACATTCGATGTATGCGATAAAGCAAGGTGATTGTACGGTATTTAGTTTTCTCAATTTTACCCAAAGCCGTTCTGAGTACTTGTTGTTTAGTGATGTCATATTAAATAGCCAAAATGTTATTGTGGCTCGTTCAAACGTAAAGTATCTAGTCGATCATACCGGGCTTAGTGGTAAAACATTAGGTCTTGTTCCTGACTACGCTCAAGATGAATACGTTAAAAACTATTATCCAGAAATCAATGTCGTTCCAATTCAAAACGAGCTTGATGGATTAAAACGTGTAACTAAAGGCGAGTTGGATGCAACATCGGCCTCTATTCATTTGTTTTCAATGTACGCAGAAAAATATAACTTTGATGATTTAAAGATAGTGGGTTATTCCCGTCGTAATGATGAATTGCGAGTAGCCGTAGTAAAAACGGAGCCGATTCTCATCGATATTTTTAACAAAATGATCGGCGCAATAGAAGAACAACAACACATAGAAATTTTTAAAAAATGGAATCCGGTTGCTTATGAAGAAAAACCAGATGCCACATTAGCATGGCAAATAGCCACTATCTTATTGGTGCTTAGTATTTTTCTAGTTGAACGATTTGTTTCAAGTAAACGAGCCAATCATAAACTGTTAAAAATTAATGAGCAATTAAGAACTACCCAACATCAACTTGAGCAGCAAAACATACAGCTTAAGTATCTATCCATTCATGATGGATTGACTAAAGTCCATAACAGAAAACATATTTACGATTTAATGCGTAAAAACACAAATTTAGCGAAAAGACACGATAAACCTTTAACCATGATTTTGATTGATCTTGATGATTTTAAATCGATTAATGATGCCCTTGGACATGCAGAAGGTGATATGGTTTTAGAACGTTTCGGCCAAATTCTGTTAGCTTCAATAAGAGCTGGCGATGCTGCTGGCCGATGGGGCGGAGAAGAGTTTATTGTATTGTGTCAAGAAACTACCATTCTAGGTGCTCACGATATGGCTGAACGAATAAGAGCTGCTGCGCTTGATATCCAACTAAAAAACAATCGACGTGTAACTTGCAGCGTTGGTATTGCACAATTGATATTTGACGAAACCATCGAACAATGGTTTGAACGAGCAGATAAAGCTATGTATCAAGCTAAAGCGGATGGTAGAAATCGAATAGTCATTGCGCCTTAAATCGTAGGTGGATGAATATCGCAAATGGAGTAGGTGCAACGTAAAACCCATCGTCATGTCATTTATCATATTCTCAGTCATCTCGCATTTGATGCGAGATCCACTATTTTATTCCCGTATAAGTTCAAGCATAATACGGTAGCTTCAGGCAAAGAGCTGACATTTTTTGACTTTTGTCATCTCGCACTTGATGCGAAATCCAGTATTTTATTCGATCATAAGCCCAAGCATAATAAGGTAGAATTAGACAAATAAGCTGACATATACAAATATTTGTCTTCTCGCAAAGTTTCAACATCGTACAAATGAACAAGATCTTATTTCGCTCTTCAGCGACTCACTTTTGCAGACATGCAAAAGTAAGCAAAACATGTTTCTCCCGACAAATGGCTAATCGAAAAATCAGCTGGTCGAGCAAGCGGTAATGATCATC
>JBFHSP010000009.1:0-34522 GCA_041591085.1 Kangiellaceae bacterium
CATCTGACATCTTTTCTGACTTTCTCAACCAGACCAAAAGTTGTACCTTGTGAAAGCTCAAGATCCATGATCAAACAATGAGGCGCAGGCTGAATTCTCAAATAGGCAATAAATTCTCTATCACTTGTAAACTGGGTTAGCTCGAACTCTTTACGCGCAAAAATACTCGCCAATAAGCGGCTGCCTGTTTCGTCTTTTTGCAAAGTGACAATCCTAAATGGCACAGAAGGCATAAAATTCAAGTAAAAGTTAATAAGCTTCTTATAAATTTAGTACAATATCGGCTGATTAAAATAACTGTTTCTCATTAATGTCTGAAAACCTTGATCAAGCTATCGATCGCCGCTTATGCATTGCACCCATGCTCGATTGGACCGATCGCCATTGCCGCTATTTTTTAAGGTTAATATCTCCATCGGCACTGCTTTACACTGAAATGGTAACCACTGGAGCGATACTTTTTGGTGATCGAGACAAGTTTTTAAGATTTTCCCCAGAAGAAAGCCCAGTTGCTTTACAACTTGGCGGCTCTAATCCTGAAGAACTCAAACAATGCGCCGATATTGCCGAGCAATTAGGCTATAACGAAATCAACCTTAATGTCGGCTGTCCAAGTGATCGTGTGCAAAAAGGTAAAATTGGCGCTTGCTTAATGGCTGAGCCAGAACTTGTCGCCGAGAGTGTATCGGCCATGAAGCAGACAGTAAAAATTCCGGTCACGGTAAAGTGCAGGATTGGTATCGATGATCAAGACTCTTACGAGTTTCTTGCTCAATTTACCCAACACATCATCACAGCAGGATGCAAAACTCTAATTGTTCATGCCCGAAAAGCTTGGTTAACCGGATTAAGCCCCAAACAAAACAGAGAAATTCCACCTCTCGATTATGAACGAGTTTACCAACTGAAGCAGGATTTTCCTGATCTGGAAATTATCATCAACGGAGGAGTAACATCTGCCTCTCAGGTTCAGTCGCATTTAACTTATGTCGATGGAGTAATGATTGGTAGAGAAGCGTATCACAACCCTTTCTTCCTCACGGCAATTGAAGGCACTGTTTTTGATACCCATAGAGTATTTAAAGAACGGTCGGCAATTGTAAATGCCATTATTCCCTATGTACAAAAGCACCTCGACGAAGGTGGCAGGCTTCATCATATTACCCGACACATGTTAGGGCTTTTTCACGGACAGCCTAACGGAAAATTGTGGCGCAGACATTTAAGCACAGAGGCAGTAAAACCCAACGCCGGAATAGATGTTTTAACCGCAGCTCTTGATTTTGTAGTTTAAGGCCTAAGCCACTAATAAAAACACTAATTTTTAGTCTAAACATTCACTTTACATTTTTCACAGAAAACTTCTTTTTCGTTATTCACTCCAAAAAAAATCATAACCCACTGATTTAAAAAGAAATTATTAATTTAAATCCAAATTGGCACGATCTCTGATTAATACTCTCTGTCCAACTAAATAAGAGGGTTTAAACATGGGTGTTTTCAGTCGCATCTCAGACATCATTAACAGCAATCTCAATGCAATCTTAGAAAAAGCGGAAGATCCTGAAAAAATGGTGAAAATGATCATTTTAGAAATGGAGCAAACTTTAATTGATGTAAGGTCTTCATCAGCGAAGTTCTTAGCTGACAAAAAAGACATAGATCGTCAATTGCAGCGCCTTTCTGACTCGGCGAAACAATGGAAAGAAAAAGCGGAGATCGCAGTATCAAAGGGACGAGATGATCTGGCAACTCTCGCTTTAAAAGAAAAATCTAACTGCGAACACAAGGCACTTGCTCTTAAAGCTGAATTAGAACATTTATCCGCAACATTAAATAAACTCGAAGTAGATGTCAGTAAGCTTCAAATAAAGTTAGATGAAGCCGTGGCAAGAAGAGATGCAATGGTGCTTAGACAAGAAGCATTAAGTCGTAACAAGGCGGTGAAAGTTCAAATGGTACGCCCTGACTTAGAAGCAGCGCTTGCCAAGTTTGATGCCTTTGAGCGTAAGCTCGATCAAATGGAAGCAGAGGTTGAAGCCCTAGATCTTGGTCAATCTAAATCTTTAGGACAACAAATTGATCAATTAATCACCGACGAAAAAATTGACCAAGAGTTGGCTGAAATTAAAGCAAAACTTAACGCTGCCTAAACCACAACGAAACGAAAGGAAAAATCATGAGTAGAAAAACCTATGACTATGACTCCCGCAAAGTTCGTTTTTTTCGATCTCGCCATCAAGGCTGGTTGTCTGGAGTTTGTGCAGGTATTGCCGACTACTTCGACTGGGATTTGAAAACAGTGAGAGTATTGGCAATTATACTCTTATTGGTTTTTCCTTTAGCTTCGATGGTGGCTTACGCCTTAACTACTGTTCTTACTGATCGAATCTGAGTATCATCATGCATTATCGAGTAAACATGGATTAAGAAAAAGCATGCCGTTAAACTCTATTAAAAAGCGTTACTTAATGAAAACTCTTGGTTTAGTGACGCTTTCGAGTTTCTTTATGGGAGCCGATGCTTCTGAGAAGCCCTCGATTGATAACTCATGCAACGGGTTGAATGAAGCCAAAGTCATTAATCCTTGGCTAAGAAAAATTCTACCCGTACAAAAATCGACTGCGCTATACTTTGAATTAACCAATCATTCAAATTGCGACTTTGAAATTAGCGATATTAAGGTCGAATACGCAAGAATGGCCATGTTTCATAAAACCACTGAAGATAATGGTGTGACTAAAATGAAACATCAACACTCTATAATCGTGAGAGCAAATTCAAAGGTTGTTTTTAAACCTAATGACTTACACGTTATGGTGATGGGATTTGATTTAAATTCAGTTACTGATAACAGGGTAAAAGTTGAACTGCTCGATAACAATCGAAATAGCATCGAATTTTATGCGCCTATTCAAGAAGGTAAATGATTAACAATGAAAAGAGCTGTATCTACTGCACAAAGCACACCTTGGCTGAAGCCTGTCAAAATGTCTCTTTACGGTCTACTCGCAGCGGCATTTTTACTTTACTTGTTAGCGGTTTATTGGAGCGTCGAGCCAAATGTTTTCGACCCAAAAGCCTCCGAACATTCTAACGTCGTTGGTTACACTACGGTTCAAACTACCATTGATATCGCAGATACGTTATTAAATAAACCCGGTGGCTTTTTAAGTAACGATATCATTTTTCCAAGCGTGTTAATGGATAATATGCCTGCGTGGGAATATGGCGTTTTGGTGCAAATCAGAGATATGAGCGCCGCATTGCGAAATCATATGAGTCGAAGTCAATCTCAGAGTTTAGAAAACCCTTATCTAAAAGAGGCAGAACCTTTATTTAATAACGATCGCCTTTCATGGATTTGGCCTGAAGCAGAAAGTAAATACCAGGAAGGTATTGAGCAGCTCACTTTGTATCGAGACTCTCTCACCGATACCAACAACGTCAATGCACAATTTTATGCCAGAGCCGATAACTTAAGACAATGGCTGCAAGTGGTAGAGAAAAGATTGGGCGGACTATCACAAAAATTGTCTGCCAGTGTAGATCAGCAACGAATAAACACCGATCTTGCTGGTGAGGTTGCTGCGGCACAATCCACTCAAACCGAAAAACTCAAATCAGTGAAAACGCCTTGGTTATTAATCGATGATAATTTTTATGAAGCTCGAGGAACCTGCTGGGCGCTTATTCACCTGTTAAAGGCGGTAGAGCATGACTTTGAAGCGGTGCTAGTAAATAAAAACGCGGCAGTAAGCCTTAAGCAAATTATTCGAGAATTAGAGGCTACTCAGCAAACCGTTTGGAGTCCATTGGTTTTAAATGGTAGTGGTTTTGGTCTTATCGCCAACCACTCACTGGTTATGGCCTCTTATGTTTCCAGAGCGAATGCTGCAATTATTGACTTAAGAGATTTATTGTCACAGGGCTAACTAAAATAGTATTTACAAAACTGCCCCTCCTTCATTTAAACCTCTTTCAATTAAGCTTCGTCTAAAGCCCATGTTGAAAGAGGATATTGGGTCAAAATGCAGCCAAACGTGATCTCAATTAATGAGCACAAAGAAAATTCACTTGATAAGCTGATTAAAGATGCGCAAAAAGGAAGTGTATCTAGCTTCGAGCGAATTTATCTTTTATTCGAGAAGCGTCTGTTTGCGCTTTGCCTGCGAATGAGTGGCAATAATGCATTAGCCGAAGAGTTTTTACAGGAAGTTTTTCTACTTATTTGGAAAAAGCTCAATCAGTTCAATGGTGATAGTCAGTTCTCAACATGGATCCATCGCATTGCTGTCAATCACATCATCAGTTATTTTCGCGTGAAGAAAAATTGTGACTTTACTCATGATGAACTCGATACCAATCTGTTTTCAACGGCTTTCGATAATCAGTCTTTCGGACGTGATTTAGAAAACGCAATCGCCACATTACCTGATAAAGCACGACTTGTTTTCGTCATGTACGAAATTGAGGGCTTAAGTCATCAAGAAATAGCTGAGCAAACTGATACCAGCGTTGGTACTAGCAAAGCACAACTACATAGAGCTAAAAAATTACTGCAAGAGAGGTTAGCATGAGTGATCAGCAAAATTCAGACTGGACTGAAATGAAACAAAAACTTGAGCAGTTGCCAAAGTCCATCGCTCCTAAAAACTCAGTGTGGCCTAGTATAGAAAAGCAGATTATTAATGAGCAAGTGTTGGCGAAAATGCAATCCCAATCCATGTGGTTGAAATGGTCAATGGCTGCAAGCTGGATGATTGTGTTCGGTGCTCTCGCTTTTTCTTTTGGTTCATTTAAAGAGCTAAAACAAACTCAAGAGCAACACGCGCAATTATTAAGCCAGTCTTTTCAAATGATCCAACAAGAGCAGGAACTAAATATCGTTAGAACTCAGTTTTTGTCTTCGCTCGCACAATCGCAGCATGCCATTGATGCAAAAGAATACTCATCCATAATCAATCAACTGGCTTATTTGAAAATGGATCGACAGCAACTTATTGCCCAAATTAAATCGGATCCGAATCAAACTGAATTAATGGCGCAATTTGTTCAAGCGATAGCTGATGAACAAACCTTAATTAATTCGACAGCCAACAAAATTCCGAAGATATAAAAAAGCCGCCTAATTTGGCGGCTTTTACGAAATACATTTCAATTAGAAAGCTGGTTTTTCGTCAGCATTTTCATAGCGCTTAACAGAGTCGATGATTTCTTGCTTAGCGGCCTCTGCGTTATCCCATCCCTCAACTTTAACCCACTTGCCGGCTTCTAAATCTTTGTAATGTTCGAAGAAGTGCTCGATTTGATTCAGTAATAACTCAGGTAAATCTTTAGCTTCATTCACGCTCTTATAAATAGGCGTTAACTTTGACACAGGTACGGCAATTACTTTTGCGTCCATTCCTGATTCATCAGTCATTTTTAACACACCAACGGGACGGCAACGGATCACCGAACCGCCCATTAATGGAAAAGGCGTCGGAACTAATACATCAACCGGATCACCATCTTCTGAAAGAGTGTGAGGCACGTAACCATAGTTACAAGGATAGTGCATGCAGGTTGCCATAAATCTATCGACAAAAATCGCGCCTGAATCTTTATCTACTTCGTATTTAATAGGGTCGGCATGTGCCGGAATTTCGATAATTACATTGATTTCATCTGGAAGATTCTTTCCAGCTGGCACGCTGTTTAAGCTCATGATCTTTGTCTCTAATCTCTGGGTGTAAGAAAAGGCGCCATTATACAGATATTGCATTGCAAAATAAATTAATCATTAACGTCACTATAATGTCTTTAAAATCAGCAAGTTATCTTTTAATGCGGCAATCTATTACTTTTTCTTAAGTAATCGTTATAAAACAGAATTATCTAACCAGCTCTTTGCTTATCGCTTAGCGAAGTTAGAAATCTAAAAAAACGCCAGTAGAACGATGAAGCTAAGTTGATTCATCGCTCTTGCAGTCGGCTTATACAACTATAAAAGCTTAAGCTTTGCTTGAGCACTTGGAGGGTTGATATGTCGGACATGTTGTGGGTACCACCTATTCTCGGTGGAGTTGGAATTATTTGTGCCTTTTTGATATTTGCCTTTATTAAACGATACCCGGGAGGAGAAGGTCGAACCAAGCAAATTGCTGATGCTATCCATCGCGGTGCATTAGTTTTTATGCGGCGAGAATATTCCATATTATTTGCCTTTGTTGTCGTCCTTACTGTTTTATTATTTATTGGTTTTGGCTCTTGGTATACGCCAACCGCATTTGTTGTAGGCGCACTATGTTCTGCAACAGCAGGTTACATAGGCATGTATACAGCGACTCATGCTAATGTACGAACCACGGTTGCGGCCCATCAACATGGGGCCGCTGAAGCCTTAAGCGTCGCCTTCTTTGGTGGTTCAATTATGGGATTAACCGTCGCTTCAATGGGTCTACTCGGATTAGGCGGGCTGTATTTATGGTTTGGTTCAGATCCTACTCACGCCGAAGCCATCCACGGTTTTGGCATGGGCGCTTCAACCGTTGCCCTTTTCTCACGTGTTGGAGGTGGCATATTTACCAAGAGTGCCGATGTTGGCGCTGACCTAGTCGGTAAAATTGAAGCGGGTATTCCAGAAGATGATCCTCGTAATCCAGGGGTTATTGCTGACAATGTAGGCGATAACGTTGGTGACGTAGCAGGTATGGGTTCTGATATTTTTGAATCCTATTGTGGCTCCATGATCGCTTCTATTGCGATCGCCAGTACAATGGCGGCTGCCAGTATTACCGCACTAACCGACAATCATTCTGATTCCAGCGCACTGATGTTCCTTCCCTTAGCAATTGCTTCAGCCGGATTAATCTGCTCAATTTTGGGCATTTTAATGGTCAAAATGTTTTCATCATCCGATCCTGCAAAAGCTCTAAGAATAGGTACCATTGGCGCTACCATTTTACTCATAGTTGTAGCCTATTTTTTGATTGATTCTTTAGGCATTCACCACAATGTTTGGTTGTGTGTTGTTGCGGGAGCTGTAGGCGGTATTATCATCGGGCTCGTCACAGAATATTACACCGGAGGTAAGCCGGTCAGAGAAATAGCTAAAGGCGGTGAGACAGGCCCTGCTACGGTGATGATAGCCGGACTTGCAGTAGGCATGGAAAGTGTCGTCATACCGGTCATTACCATCGCAGGCATCATTTTCACCAGTAATCTATTACTCCCTGACGGTGCTGGAGTGTATGGCGTAGGCATCGGGGCGGTTGGTATGCTAGGAACCGTTGGAATTACTATGGCCATCGATGCGTACGGTCCGGTTGCTGACAACGCAGGCGGTATAGCCGAAATGGCGGAGCTTGGCCCAGAAACCAGAAAGATTACTGATGGCCTTGATGAAGTTGGCAATACCACTGCAGCGATTGGAAAAGGTTTTGCTATAGGTGCTGCGGGGCTTGCCGCATTAGCCATTATAGCGGCCTACATAGAGACCATAAGCAATAAAGTAGAGGGTTTTGCGCTTAATATCAGTAATCCGGAAGTTCTCACCGGGATGTTTTTAGGTGGAATATTTCCGTTCTTAGTCAGTGCTATCACAATGCGAGCAGTTGGTGATGCGGCTTTTGATATGATCAAAGAAATTCGCCGTCAGTTTAAAGAAATTCCTGGACTACTCGAAGGAAAAGCTGAACCTGATAACGAGCGTTGCATAGAGATTGCGACTAATGCAGCCCTTAGAAAAATGATACTGCCCGGGGCACTTGCAGTATTTGCACCGGTGGCGGTTGGTTTTGGTATTTCAGCTGAGGCCCTAGGCGGCATGCTAGGAGGCGCGTTAATTACCTGTGTGCTGTTAGCATTAACCATGGCCAATGCGGGTGGAGCTTGGGACAACGCCAAAAAGTATGTTGAAAAAGGTAATTTTGGCGGAAAAGGTTCAGATGTTCATAAAGCAGCGGTTGTCGGAGATACCGTTGGAGATCCCTTTAAAGACACATCCGGCCCAGCTATGAATATATTAATCAATGTAATGGCGATTGTGAGTTTGGTTATTGCTCCTCTGTTAGTTCGCTAATTCTCGCATCTAAACTAAAGCCGGAGTTAATCTCCGGCTTTTTTTATGTTATTGACCTAAAACCTCGAAAACTCTGGATTTTTTGCCATACTTGAGTCACATAAATTAAAAAACAACTGCAACCCATTAAGATGACATCACCACTGTCTGAAATTTGCCCAGAGTTCAATGAATTAGAAGATGAAGTGCTTCAGGAGTTTTATTCTGACGTAAAAGATTGCGTAATCGATATTAATAACTGTATTGAATCGATAAACGATGATCCACAAGTCCTAATTAATCGATTGTTTCGCTCCATTCATACCATTAAAGGTAATTGCAATATGGTTTTTCTTGAACCATTTGTGTCGGCAACTCATCTTATGGAAGAAATAGTGCAAGATATTCGTGGTGAAAAATATTTTTATCATCCAAACTTTTGTCACCTATTCATCGCAGGAACCAACACCATCGACGAGTTATTGCAACAAACTTTGCGCGAGCGTACCGTTGATCTTGAACAGTTGGTTAATATCACCAAAGTATTTGAACAGGTTAGGCTCTCTAATGATGATATTCGAGAAGATAATGCCAAACGAGCAGAGTTATCGATTTTAGATAAGCACTACACCATTGAAGAAGTTGCACTCAATCAAATGGAAGGCGAAGCCTTTTCCATTTTTAGCGCAACCGATATGGAATTTTTTCACTATTTATCTGAGTGCCAACTTGCGGTTGATGAAACTCATTCTTTTCGCATGTCTTTACAAATTGAACTTGCGCTTTTACTTAACCAACAAGTGCAAAATCCAGCTAATGAAGAACAACTGACTGCAGCAATCTACGTATATGAATTTTTCCATATTGTGAAAGGCAATGATCAATATCAAATCAGAAGGCGGGTGTTCTCGGCGGGCAGTTTGCTTGCAAGAGTACCGGGCTGGTCTGAAGCTTCACAACTTATTTTCCAAACTCACGAAACCCTAAATGGAACAGGATTTCCAAAGAAATTAACTGAGTCTGAGATTCTCTCTGCAGCTAAAATCATTCATCTTGTGGAATTATTTGCATCACATGTGATTGATAATAAAGAAGATGGGTATAAGGCGAGTTTATTTAAAGCAGTAAAAGCGGTAAACGGACTTAAAGAGATTCACTATAAAGCAACTCTAATTGATATTTTTAACTCTATCATTAAATCGCATTATTTAAATGAAGTAAGATGGTAACTTAAAGAGCATTTAAAATTTTTTATTAATATTTTAGATTTAAAAAAACCGACTAAGCTTTAAGTCAATCAACATAGTCGGTTTATTTATTCTCTACCTAATTACTGAATTCTATCTTCAAACTTTTTAATCGAAGATTTTTCACGTACGGCTTTAACCAGTGAGCTGTAATTAGCATCAGTCATTGCTCTTGATACACGAGCTTTAGCTTGGTTTTTTTGTGCTTCAGCAATTGCATCAGCGCTAACCGTGTGAATACCGGTTACACGAACAACAGCAAAGTCTCCGCTCATTAAGGCCTCTCCTACAGCAATAGGAGTGTCATTAACTGGCTTGGGCGCTTTAAAAGCTATGCGTGCTAATTCAAATCCAAACTCAGTTGAGTTTCTAGAAATCTTTTCTGCACTATTCCAAGCAATATTTTTCTCAGCTAGTTCAGTCTCAATACTTTCACCTGCGTTTAGTTTAGCTATAAGTAACTCACCAAAAGATTGAGCTGCTTCACGTGATTTGCGAGCTCTTAACGCAGACGTTACTTCGGCTTTGACTTCGTCTAATGCTTTTGTTCTTGAAGGTGTATATTCTTTTAACCTTAGTACCACAGCTTCCGTTTCAGAAACATCGATAGCACCAGAGTTACGACCATCTTGCAAAACAGCCGTAGAAAATGCTTCGGTTACAACGTCTGCATGACTAAAAACTCCTAGGCCACCGGTTCTGGTAAATGCTTCACTGGTCAAAATAGGCAATTCAGCTTCAGCTGCAGCTGCAGTTAAAGAGTCATAATTATCAAAAGCTAATTGAGCAATTTTGTCTTTCTTAACGTAAAACTCTTGCTCAGCTTTATCAGACTTAATTCTGTCAACAATTTGCTCTTTCACCTGTTCTAATGCTTTAACTTCTCCAGCTTGAATTTCTAATAACTTAATTACATGAAAACCAAATTCGGTTTTAACAACTCCAGATACATCACCGGCGGCTTGCAAACTAAACATCGCTTGCTCAAACTCTGAATCCATGACGCCTTTTCCGACAAAACCAAGATCACCACCTTGATCAGCAGAAAAGTCTTCTGAACGCTGTTTTGCAACTTCCGAAAAGTCTTGTCCAGAAGCTAAATCATTCACTACTTGCTTAATTAATTCTTCGGCTTCTTCATCAGAACGTTCTTCGGTTTTGATTAAGATATGGGCAACACGGCGCTCTTCTTCGGAACGATATAAATCTTGGTTGTGATCATAATAAGCTTGCACATCAGCGTCACTTACTTCAATTGCACTTTTAATTTGTTCGGTGGTTAATTCAATGTAATCCACGATCACTTTTTCTGTTATTTCAAAGTCAGCAATGTTCGATTGGTAATACGCTAAAATATCGTCTTCGGTAATTTCAACTTGCTCTGAAAAAGAGCTATGAGCAATAGTTAGGCTTTGGGCGTCACGAGTTTGCTGATCAAGCGCTACGCGTTGTGCAACTTCGTAAGGAAAAGCGGATTCAGTATCAGCAAAAATTTGAATAAACTGAGCTTGTTGAATATCTTGAGCAATCATCGACTTAAATGATTCTCTTGACCAGCCGCGCTGAATTAACAATTGATCCATTAATGAAGCTGAATACTTTCCATCCATTTGGAATGCAGGAATTTGCGCGACTTGCTGAATGATCTGCTCATCCGATGCACGAAAACCATACTCGCTCACTTCTTGCGCAACTACTTTACTGTTAATCAATTTTTCCAAAGCACTAAGTCGAAACTGAGCTTTAGCTTCATCGGTAGAAAAGAACGCATTAAATTGCTCACCGTAACGAGCAGCTTCTGCTTGCACAGCATTGTTCCATTCATTTTGACGGATCTCTTCGCCATTGACTTCCGCTACGGCATCGGGCGATCCAGATACTCCTGGAGAGGTAAAATAACCAGCAAATACAAATGATAATACTGTTATTCCTAATAAAACTTTAACCCATGGCTTCTGAATGCCAGCTCTTATACTTTCCATCATAACCAGATACCTGATTGCTTGTGTTGATTAAACTAAAAAAAACGCGCCAATGTGCGGCGCGTTTAATCTTGGCGGAGCGGACGGGACTTGAACCCGCGACCCCCGGCGTGACAGGCCGGTATTCTAACCAGCTGAACTACCGCTCCTAAACTAATTGTCTAAATCGCTTTAGACCCACCTAGAATTTGGTGGGCGCTACTGGACTCGAACCAGTGACCCTCGCCTTGTAAGGGCGATGCTCTACCAACTGAGCTAAGCGCCCAAATAAGGCGCGCTAGTTTACAGCTTCTTTTAACGCTTTACCAGCTTTAAATGCAGGAACAGTTGCTGCTGGAATTTCAATTTTTTGTTTAGTTTGCGGATTCAAACCAGTACGAGCAGCACGTTGTTTTACGCTGAAAGTACCAAAACCGATAAGTGCCACTTGGTCGCCTTTACGTAATGATTCAGTAATAGCATCTAAGGTTGCGTCTAACGCTCGACCTGCTGCTGCTTTAGTAATATCTGCTCCAGATGCGATAGCATCGATCAATTCTGACTTGTTCACTCAACTTCCCCTTGTAATTGTTGTGTGGATATTCACTCGCAGGCGTAATTTTCACTTTATGTCTGCGTTTTTACGTGCGAGCAGACGTTATACCAATTCGAGAAAAAGCCTGTCAAGCAACTTTCCCGATCAGCCCTTTATATATGCGGCCTCTGGACAAATTGTTACCACATTGGTTGATTTTTAATCAATTATTATAATTTTCTAGAAAACGACTTTCTTTACGGATTAAAAAATAAACCGGCTTCAATGCGCAGGTTTATTTGAGGCCAATTCATCATTACTAACAATGTTCACTGATTTTTGCAGCTCTTCATCACTCAATGGAACCGGTTTATTAACCAAAGCGATATCCAATACTTCATCAATCCATTGCACTGGAATAATCTTTAATTTTCCGATGATGTTTTTTGGAATTTCTTCTAAATCTCGCAGATTATCTTTCGGGATCAGCACTTTTTTGATCCCTCCTCGATGTGCGGCTAATAGTTTTTCTTTTAGCCCACCAATTCTCAACACTTCGCCGCGCAATGTAATTTCACCAGTCATAGCAACATCCGATTTAACCGGAATTTTAGTAAGACTTGAAACAAGAGCGGTACACATTCCTATTCCGGCACTGGGTCCGTCTTTGGGTGTGGCCCCTTCTGGCACATGCACATGAATATCAACTTTCTCATAAAAGTTAGGATTGATCCCAAGCCCTTGTGCTCGACTTCTCACTACCGTCATCGCAGCGCTTATCGATTCGCGCATCACATCACCTAACTGACCAGTAAATAAGGTTTTTCCTTTGCCTACGGTGGTCACGGCTTCTAATGTGAGCAAATCACCACCCACTTGAGTCCATGCTAGCCCCGTTACTTGACCAACCGCATGAGCACCTGCTGCTTTGCCGTAATCAAATTTAGGCACCCCCAAGAACTGCTCAATATTCGATTCGGTAATTTTAACCGCTTGTTTTCTTGGCTTTAATGAGACTTGCTTGACCACTTTTCGGCACAGCTTAGCTATTTCTCTTTCTAACGAACGCACCCCAGCTTCACGAGTGTAATGCTGGACAATTTGGGTCAGTGCTTCACGATTTACATTGATTTCTTTTTGATTCAGTCCGTTGTTATCAATTTGCTTTGGCAATAAATATCGCTCTGCAATGGCTAACTTTTCGTCTTCGGTGTATCCAGGAATACGGATCACTTCCATTCGATCAAGCAATGGCCCTGGAATATTCATGGAGTTAGCGGTGCACACAAACATGACCTCTGACAGATCGAAGTCAACTTCTAAATAATGATCGTTAAAACTGTTATTTTGCTCAGGATCGAGAACCTCAAGTAATGCCGAGGCAGGATCACCGCGCATATCAGAGCTCATCTTATCGATTTCATCGAGTAAAAAGAGCGGATTTTTCACGCCCACTTTGCTCATTTTTTGAATGATTTTACCTGGCATAGAACCGATATAAGTGCGTCTATGACCTCTTATTTCGGCTTCATCTCTTACACCACCCAATGAAACTCGAATATACTCTCGCCCAGTTGCCTCAGCAATTGAACGACCCAGCGAAGTTTTACCGACACCTGGAGGTCCAACTAAGCATAAAACCGGCCCTTTGATTTTTTCTACACGCTGTTGCACCGCTAAATACTCTAAAATACGTTCTTTAACGTCTTTCAAGCCATAATGATCATCATCTAGGGTTTTTTCCGCACCCTGGAGGTCTTTTTTAACTTCACCACGCTTATTCCATGGCACCCCAAGCATCCAATCAATATAACCTCTAACAACTGTGGCTTCAGCCGACATCGGCGACATCATCTTCAATTTTTTCAGTTCTGCTTGGGTTTTCTTTAGCGCTTCTTCAGGCATTTGCGCTTCAGCAATTCGCTTTTCAAGATCGGCTAGATCTTTACTTGACTCTTCACCATCACCCAACTCTTTTTGAATGGCTTTTATTTGCTCATTTAAATAATACTCACGTTGACTCCGTTCCATTTGTTTTTTCACTCGGCCACGGATCCTTTTTTCAACATTGAGTACGTCGATCTCAGACTCCATTAACCCCATGATGCTTTCTAATCGAGTTTTGATGTCATCTTCTTCTAATAGCGACTGTTTTTCATCGATTTTAATCATCAGATGCGCCGAAAGCGTATCGGTAAACCGTTGAATATCATCAATATTTTCAAGTGCAGATAATATTTCAGCAGGAATTTTTTTGTTGAGCTTAATATAAGTTTCAAATAACTCTTTCGCTGATCGCATTAAAGCAGCGGCTTCTACCTGATTGGGAGAGACCTCTTGTTTAAAGCTAGCTTCAGCACTGAAATAGTCTGTATCACTACCAAACTCAATAACTGAAGCTCGTGATTTACCCTCTACAAGCACTTTAACATTGCCATCGGGGAGTTTCAGCATTTGCAAAATTCGGGCGATACAGCCTGTAGTAAATACGTCTTTGTATTCGGGTGAGTCGGTAACCGCTTCTTTTTGAGCTAACAATAAAATGGATTTATCTTCTCTTTTATTGGCAATCTCGAGCGCTTTGATCGATTTTTCGCGGCCAACAAACAAAGGTATAACCATGTGCGGAAAAACCACTACATCTCGTAACGGCAAAATGGGAAATTCTTGAGATTTTTCGCTTGTCATATCTTACCCTAAATCGTAAAACTGAACGTGACTGATCAAATTATGATCACGTTGATGCATGAGTGTCTATATGGGGTGCTTTACTAATATTTCAATCAACATTGAAGCTATTAGTATTTATTGAATATCGATACTAAAAGAGCCGTTTAACGGCTCTTTTGTGGTTACTTTGTCGATGAAGCAGACTTGGCTGCTGATTCGTTTTCGAAGATGAGCAAGGGTTCTGATTCTCCTTCAATCACCGCTTGGTCAATAGCCACCTTAGAAACACCATTCATTGAAGGAAGCTTGTACATGGTATCTAGAAGTACGCGCTCCATAATAGAACGAAGTCCCCTAGCACCAGTTTTTCGCTCCATTGCTTTTCGTGCAACAGCTCTAAGCGCATCTTCTCTGAACTCTAAATCAACGTCTTCCATTTCAAACAATCGAGCGTATTGCTTGGTAAGAGCGTTTTTAGGTTCTTTGAGTATTTGAACTAAAGCGTCTTCATCGAGCTCTTCTAAGGTTGCGACAATTGGAAGTCGGCCAACAAACTCAGGAATTAACCCATATTTGACTAAATCATCTGGCTCAACATCGGCCAAAATCTCTCCGACATTTTTAGTGCTGTCCTTGGCTCTGACTTCTGCAGAAAAACCAATTCCGCCTTTTTCGGAGCGATCTCGGATCACTTTATCAAGACCTGCAAATGCGCCACCACAAATAAATAAAATATTCCGGGTATCGACCTGCAAAAACTCTTGCTGAGGGTGCTTACGTCCACCTTGTGGAGGAACCGAAGCCACCGTCCCTTCAATTAGTTTTAATAGGGCTTGCTGTACCCCTTCACCGCTGACATCTCGAGTAATACTGGGGTTATCGGCCTTACGCGAAATTTTGTCAATTTCATCAATATAAACAATACCTTGCTGAGCTTTCTCAACATCGTAATCACAGCGTTGAAGAAGCTTTTGAATGATATTTTCAACATCTTCGCCAACATAACCCGCTTCGGTCAATGTCGTTGCATCAGCCATAGTAAAGGGCACATTGAGTAATCGAGCCAATGTTTCTGCTAATAGAGTTTTACCGCTTCCAGTAGGACCCACTAGCAAAATATTACTCTTGCCTAACTCAACATCGTCGCCTTTAGCTCCTGAATTTGAGTTCAATCGCTTGTAATGGTTATAAACAGCAACCGCAAGTACCTTCTTGGCATTAACTTGCCCAATAACATACTCGTTTAAGATGTCATTGATCTCTTCTGGCGTCGGTAATTTAAGCCCATCAGACTCTTGAATGATCTCTTCGACCTCTTCACGAATAATATCATTACATAACTCAACGCACTCATCGCAGATGAAAACCGATGGTCCAGCAATCAGTTTTCGTACTTCATGCTGGCTTTTGCCACAGAATGAGCAATACAACAGTTTGCCACCGTCGTCCTTACCACCTGTGCCTTTCTTGTTACTCATGCAAATTCCTCTGTTACTCTCGTAATGTGGGCTTTATACGCTAATAATCCAATATTAGCCTTTTTAAGCCAAGGATTCTAATAACTGACTCTCGAAATGCGAGATAGTTAATATTTATTAGAATCAGCTTTGTCGAGAAGACAATACTTTATCGATAATGCCGTACTCGGCTCCTTGCTCGGCACTCATGAAATTATCACGATCAGTATCGTTTTCAATCTCTGACAAGCTGCGCCCAGTATGCTTAGCCAATATTTCATTTAACGTGGCGCGCATTTTTAAAATTTCTTTAGCATGAATCTCAATATCTGATGCTTGACCTTGGAAACCACCTAATGGCTGATGAATCATGATTCTTGAGTTTGGCAATGCAAACCGCTTCTCTTTGGCTCCACCAGCCAATAAAAAAGCCCCCATCGAGCACGCCTGACCAATACACAAAGTACTCACATCAGGTTTAATAAACTGCATCGTGTCATAAATAGACATACCCGCAGTTACCGAGCCACCAGGTGAATTAATATATAAGAAGATATCTTTTTCTGGATTTTCTGATTCTAAAAATAACATTTGAGCGACCACTAAATTAGCCATGTGATCTTCAACCGGTCCAACTAAAAATATGACTCTTTCTTTTAATAGTCGAGAGTAAATATCGTAAGAACGTTCACCTTTTGCTGTTTGTTCTACTACCATCGGAATTAGAGCGGCAAGCGGATCGGTCATTTTTTGGTCCAGCATAGGATCTCCTTTAAAAAAAGCGGGACAGCTTTGGCAATATGGTTGGGGCTAATAGCTTGAGTTTCAAGGAAACAGAAAAGAAAAAGCCCAGTAACCTAAATATAGCAGTATTGGCTCTGGGCTTAAATTTTTTATTTTAAATTTTGATCTAACTAAATAATCTATCGATTAAGTGATTATTTTTGATTAGGTTTCATCACTTCTTTGAAGCTGCTTGCTTTCTCTTCGATAGTCGCATCAGCCAATACCGCTTCTACTACTTTCTTTTCCAAAACAAGTTGTTCAATTTGTGATAAACGCGATCGATCTGCTTTGTAATACTCAATCACTTCTTGCGGTTGCTCATAAACGCTTGCTAACTCTTCTAGCTGTGCGTTGATGCTGTCATCATCTGCTTGTAATTCTTTCTTATTAATTACCGCTCCGATGATTAAGCCTAGTTTAACGCGTTTAGTGGCTTGGTCTTCAAACATTGAGGCTGGTAAGTTTGCAGCCATTTGCTCATTACCACCGTATTGAGCAATCATTTGTTTTTTCATCGCATCAATTTCTGCATCAATCGCTGAACGAGGTACCTCTACTTCGTTTACTTTTAACAAGGCATCCATCACTTGATTTTTAACTTTGCTTTCTAAAGCTGATTTAAGCTCGCGTTGCATGTTGGCTTTAATATCATCTTTCATTTGATTGATGTTGTTATCTGCTACACCCAAAGCTTCTGCTAACTCACCAACCTTTGGCAATTCTTTTTTGTTTACTTTATGTACCGTTGTTTTAAAAACAGCTTCTTTTCCTGCAAGTTCTTTGGCGTGATAGTCTTCAGGGAAAGTCACTTTCACATCAACAACATCTCCAGCTTTAGAATCAACTAATTGATCTTCAAAACCAGGGATCATTGAGCCTGAGCCTAGTACTAATGGGTGATTATTACCCGTACCACCTTGGAACTCTTCACCATCGATAGTACCTACAAAGTCTATTACGACTTGATCATCATTTTTCGCTTTACGCTTAACTTCCGACCAGGTAGCTCTTTGCTCGCGCAGAGTTTCAATCATTTCAGCCAAGTCTTCTTCACCAACTTCAGCTGTCACTTTTTCGATGGTCACATCTTTTAAGTCTTTAACTTCAATTTCGGGATAAACTTCGAACGTAGCTACAAATTCGATGTCTTGACCTTCTTCTGTTTTAGTCGGCTCAATATATGGAGCACCTGCAGGAGTAATCTTCTCTTGCATAATAGCTCGGTAGAAGTATTGCTGCATGGCTTCGCCAATGACTTCTTGTCTTACGCTTTCGCCATAGCGCTTTTTAACCACTTTGAACGGCACTTTACCTGGACGAAATCCATTCAACTTCACGTTTCGAGACAATTGCTGTAGACGCTTTTGAGCTTCAGTCTCAATGGTATCGGCTGGGATACCTACGGTCATTTTTCTCTCTAAATCAGAAGTAATTTCTACCGAAACTTGCATTGTGATACTCCAAATACTCTTTCAAGAAATAGCAATAAGCCGCCTTTTTGGCAGCTTATTATTGCAATTTTGCGGGGAGGTTTGTTTGAGACCTATCGGAAAATGGTGCGAAAGGAGAGACTCGAACTCTCACGCCTCGCGGCACTGGAACCTAAATCCAGCGTGTCTACCAATTTCACCACTTTCGCATTTTCCGATCATGCCTCTTTTTTAAGGCATGTTGTGGTACTTATTTCAGTCACCACCCTGCAAGACCCTATGTGGGACTTTAAAATGGGGTGAGTGATGGGATTTGAACCCACGACAACCGGAATCACAATCCGGGGCTCTACCAACTGAGCTACACCCACCATTGTTCGTTTGTTATTACCAATCCATCACAAACACATGGCTCATAAAATGGCGCGCCCGGCAGGACTCGAACCTGCTACCCACGGCTTAGAAGGCCGTTGCTCTATCCAAATGAGCTACGGGCGCTCTATTTGTTAGCCATGGATAGTGGCAATAACTTTTTAAAACTGGTCGGGGAAGAGGGATTCGAACCCCCGACATCCTGCACCCAAAGCAGGCGCGCTACCAGACTGCGCTATTCCCCGAGTTCTGCTAAGATTGTCTCCTTGCAGAGAGCGCGCATAATACTGATTTAGTTTTAGATCGTCAATATAGAATCTATTTTTTATTTCATGATATTCGCTCTTTTAACTGCTGCTTTTTCTTGAGAAAATACCGCACTTATAACGACTAGCAACTTTGGACTACCGGTAATATGACCGCTTCTATCATTGATGGCAAAAAAATTGCCCAAGAATTAAGACAAGACATTGCAGAAAAAGTAGCCGCAAGGCAAGAACAAGGCCTTACAGCTCCTGGATTAGCGGTAATTTTGGTCGGAGATGACCCCGCTTCTTCTATTTATGTCTCTAAAAAGGTCCAAGCCTGTGAAGAAATTGGATTCTACTCTAAAAAGATTGAACTACCTTCTTCAACTTCTGAAGAACAATTGTTACAAACCATTGACGAGCTCAATCAAGATAAAGAGATCCATGGCGTTCTATTGCAGTTGCCAATCCCAAAACACATCGATTCGGCCAAAATGCTCGAGCATATTCACCCTGCCAAAGATGTAGATGGATTTCACGCATTTAACTTGGGCCGATTAGTTCAAAGAAATCCATTATTACGTTCTTGCACTCCTAAAGGGATTGTCACCTTACTTGAAAAGTCTGGTCTTGAAGTTCGCGGTTTAGACGCTTGTATAGTAGGAGCCTCTAATATTGTCGGTAGGCCCATGGCATTAGAGCTTCTTATAAAAGGCTGCACTGTTACCGTTACCCACAGATTCACTAAGGATTTAGCAGAACATGTGTCTAGAGCTGATTTAGTTGTGGTTGCTGTTGGAAAGCCAGGTATTGTCAAAGGAGAATGGATTAAACCGGGGGCGATAGTAGTAGATGTAGGTATCAACCGGCTTAAAGATGGCCGTATTGTCGGTGATGTTGAGTACGATATTGCTTCCGAACGAGCAGGCTTTATTACTCCAGTGCCTGGAGGCGTTGGCCCTATGACCGTAGCCACTTTGATGGAAAATACGTTGCTTGCAGCCGAATTAGCTGACGCTCAATAGTTCTCCCTTTTAATCGGTAATCTATCAGAACCAATAAAGAATATTTCAGCTCTCGGCAATCACAAAGGCTACAGCGTAGTGTTTTTCATCGGAAAGAGAAATACTCCAACTTTTAATGCCTAAGCTATCGGACTTTTCTAAAGCCTTTCCAGTTAAAACAGCGAAAGGCTTTCCTTTAGAATCGTTGAGCACTGAAAAATCAGTGAATGAAAGCCCTTCTGCCAAACCGGTGCCTAAAGCCTTCATTAATGCCTCTTTAGCGGCGAAGCGTTTTGCCACATATTGGACCGGCCTATTTTTAAAATTAGAGGTTGCTAACTCTTGGCTAGATAAAATACGTTCAGCAAACTTATCACCGAATTGCTCAATGTTATTTTTAACTCGAGCAATATCGACAATATCCGTACCAATACCTACGACTGCCACGAACGCGCCTCAACCATCAGCCGCTTCATTTCTCTAACCGCAGCTTCAAAGCCGGTAAATAAAGCGCGCGCAACAATCGCATGACCAATATTAAGTTCAACGATTTCTGGAATTCGAGCTATGGGCTGGACATTGTGATAATGCAAGCCATGCCCTGCATTCACTTGAATTCCTAACTCATGAGCGTAACGTGCTGCTTTTTCAATACGCTTAAGCTCTTGCAACTGCTCTTTTTCAGAAGTGGCATCGGCATAGGCACCTGTATGCAATTCAATGACAGGAGCACCGCAGCGCTTAACCGCATCTATTTGCTCCATTGATGCATCAATAAATAGCGACACCAATATGCCTGCCTTTTCCATTCGCTCGCAAGCTTGCTTGATTATTTGCTCATTAGCGATAACATCAAGGCCGCCTTCAGTAGTAACCTCTTCTCGTTTTTCTGGAACCATACACACATAAACCGGTTTCACTTGTTCTGCGATACAGAGCATTTCTTCGGTTACCGCCATTTCAAAATTAAGTCGGGTATTTATAGCGGAGTTGATCAGCGGAACATCTCGGTCAACTATGTGACGACGGTCTTCTCGCAAATGTATGGTGATCCCATCGGCTCCGGCTTGCTCTGCAATTAATGCTGCATGAACCGGCTCAGGATAGTGAGTGCCTCTGGCATTACGTAAAGTAGCCACATGATCGATATTTACGCCAAGATAAATGGGATGGTACATAACAACCTAAACCTTATTGAGTAGATGCAGAGATTATACGATTTTTACCTTAAAAGACTCAATCGATGAGATAACTAGAAGTTTTAACCTGCTGCAATTGCATCCAAAGTTGTTTGCTTTTTAATGGTCGAGAACCGAGGTGGGGTGCGAGTAATTGACGATTAACAAGCTTTAATGCCCTTAAAGCTGATGGTGAGCTAACTTCTTGATTTTGGGCAATCAGAATTAAATCAGATCCTTTATACACTTGTTGAGTACAGTTTTCATCAGCTTTGCTAAAAGCTTCATTATTTTTCAGTTCATAAAAAAGATGTTCTTTGACTCGCTCACCTAAATGATCGTATTCAAATTCAATACTGACTCCCAAATACTCCAACAATATTGTTTCAAGTTGGCGAATAAGCAAAATCCAATCTTGTTTAAGTTGAGATTTTGCAAAACATTTGTCGAGATGGATAAAAATATCTTCGGCAGGATCACCTGGCTGACACAATCTCAAAACAACTTCACTAACATAGGAGGCCAGAGCAAAGGACTCTCCAAGCAATAACGGAGGCATACGTATCGATTCAATTTGTGACAAAGACCTAACTTCACCTTTGCCAAACTGTTTTCCCGATATAAGAGAACCTATTTGCAATAGACTTCGAATTTGTTTTTTCGAATGACTCCGAGCCCCTTTTACAATCAAAGACTGCAATCCAAAATCCATCGAAAAAGTATGAAGAATCAAGCTACTTTCTTGAAAAGGCCGAACATGAAGAATAAGAAAATTAGATAACAAAGAAGCAGCTTAATAACAAATAGTTAGTATTCATCGTAACCGAGTGAGCGAAGTGCACGTTCATCATCAGCCCAACCATCTTTAACTTTGACCCAAGTTTGCAAAAACACTTTAGCTTCTAGTAATTTTTCTAGCTCTATTCGAGCATCGCGACCGATAACTTTCAATTTTTCGCCTTTATTACCAATAATAATGGCTTTTTGTCCATCACGCTCAACAAGAATAAGCGCACTTATTCGGTGCATTCCTTTCTCATCGACATCGTACTTTTCTATTTCAACGGTGATGGAGTAAGGAAGTTCGTTACCTAAATTGCGCATAAGTTTTTCGCGAATAATTTCAGCGGCCATAAATCGACTACTTCTATCGGTCACGTAATCTTCTGGAAAATACCATTGACGCTCGGGCATTAAGGCTTTTAGTTTTTTATACAATACATCGAGGTTTTCACCTTTTTCAGCTGAACCAGGAATAATTTCTAAAAAGCTATGCTGTTCACCAAGCCACTGTAAATGAGGAAGCAGTTCCGATTTATCTTTTACGTTATCAATTTTATTTACCAGCAAAATCGCCGGTGTTTTTTTAGCTTCTTTAACAAACTGCAAAGCTAGTTCATCATCTTGGTTCCAATGAGTACCTTCCACCACAAGTACATTAACATCGACTTCTCTGGTTGAAGAGCTTGCCGCTTTGTTCATAAGACGGTTGATTGCTCGTGCTTCATTAACATGAAGACCTGGCGTATCAACAAAAATCATTTGGCAATCATCTTGAGTGTCAATTCCCAAAATACGATGACGCGTGGTTTGCGCCTTGCGAGAAGTAATACTGATTTTTTGACCGAGTAATCTATTTAGTAACGTCGATTTACCGACATTAGGTCGGCCGACAATGGCAATATAACCACAACGCATGTTATTTTACTCCTGCTGAAATCGCATCGATCATTTTTTTAGCCGCCGCTTGTTCGGCTTTGCGCCGACTTGAGCCTTGCCCTTCAGTGACTAAATTATTATGCTCAACTTGACAGATCACCCAATAGGATTTGTTGTGATCTTGTCCTTCTTCGCGATCTACATGGTAAAGTGGAAGTTCTAACTGCCGAGACTGCAGCCATTCTTGTAATCGAGTTTTCGGATCTTTCTCTGCTTTATCTAAACAAAGTTTTTGATATCGACTGGTATATAGTTCAGAAATAACTCTTTCAATTTCTTCGATGCCACTGTCAAGAAATATAGCACCAAATACAGCCTCTAATGCATCAGACAAAATGGAGGCTCTTCTGTAACCGCCGCTCTTGAGTTCTCCACCACCAAGTCTTAATAGATCACCCAACTCAAGTTCTGCGGCTATTTCGGCTAACGTTTTTTCTTTAACCAATTGAGAACGTAAACGAGTTAACTGGCCTTCATTGGCTTTAGGAAACTGCTTATACAAATTATTAGCGGTTACAAATCCTAAAATACTATCGCCGAGATATTCTAACCGCTCGTTATTTTTTCCTTTGGCTGAGCGATGGGTTAATGCTTGCTTTAACAGTTCAGCGTCAATAAATTGATAATTAAGCTGCTTTTGCAGATAGGCATAGTTAGCAAGAACTGACATCAAAAATCAAATTTCAACTTTATCGTTAAACACCGTAAGCACATAAATATTGCTCACTAAATGAATTTTCACTTCGTATTCAACAGAAACTTCTAATCCACCGCTTTTAAGCGTTTTAAATTTAATGTTGTCGCCGGTGGCTCGAGTGACTTGATTTACATTAAACTGATTTTCAATTTTCTTTTTTATATCACTTTTGGAACGTTTGTCTTTATCGAGTTGCTCAATACTTTGCAGAGCTTTCTTAACACTCATGTTTTCAAAGTACACGGTGAATAACATAATGCCTACATAGATAAATACCGCGGCCATGCCACCCACAATCAACCATTGCCACATACTTGCGCCGCGTTGCTTTTGATACATAGTTCACCCCTGCTGTATTTTTGATGTTTGTTGTAAACAGTTTAGCGAATTTATTCTATTGCTCCAACTCGGCTAAATTTAACGCCGGTTGGAATATAACTAAGAATGCCTGATTCGGCCAAATTAAACTCTAGGTGCATCCAGACCGCTTCTGCCTTTCCAACCATACGATACTCTGGAACAAAACCCCAAAAACGGCTGTCAGAACTATTATCGCGATTATCACCCATGACAAAGTACTGGCCTTCAGGAATAATAATACCTTGAGACCAATCGGTGGCATGACGGGAAGCAATAAAAAGCTCTTCTCTTTGTGATCGTCTTTCAATCAATATTTGGTGTTCAACGCCAGCAAGTGACTCAGAATAAATATCAGCACCTTCAAATCCGGCTTGCTCAACCAGCGTTCTGCGAATTAGATTTTTCTGGCCACAAATAAGGCCTTCAACTTCTCCGTGGGCGCAGTTAGGCGTTATAAATAAGTTTTTATCGCGATCGTAATACACCACATCACCAGGCAAACCCACCAATCGTTTAATGTAATCTTTTTCTGGTTCATGTGGCGCTCGAAACACCACCACATCGCCTCGTTTTGGTGCAACACCCTCTGTTATTTTAGTTTTTGTAACAGGAAGTCTTAATCCATATTCAAACTTATTAACAAGAATAAAATCGTGAACCCAAAGTGTTGGCTTCATAGAGCCAGAGGGAATTTTAAACGGCTCATAAACAAAACTTCTTAATACAACAATAACCAAAAGTAATGGGAAGAATGACCAGCCATAATCAATCCACCATGGCATTTTTTGCACAGCTTCCACTTCTTTTTCATGAGGATTGGCATTGCGTTGATATAACGATTGTAACTCGGCTTTTTTCTTTTTCTCGACATACAATTTTTCAATAAGCGTGATCACCAAACTAGCAAACAGAGCCACCACTAATATCAACTCAAAGTTTGGCAACATCGTCCAAACAACTAACGCCACCATACTGATCCAAAAAAGTGAGCTGGCAAACTCAATCCATTCAGGTCGTTTTAAAATTTCTTGGCGCGCTACAAAGTCCATTTGTCGTTTGCGCTCTAACGCAGATTCAAGCTTAAGTTGACGCTGCTTTTGCCACAAAAATTTATCCATTGCGCTAATTACACTGGTAATGGCAAGCGTTGTTATAATCAGAGTAAAAAAATCCATAAATACCTTTATCAGTCTTTTCCAACTTGTAACACAGCTAAGAACGCATCTTGTGGTATTTCTACGCGTCCTACTTGTTTCATCCGCTTTTTACCTTCTTTCTGTTTCTGCAATAACTTTTTCTTCCGGCTGACATCACCGCCATAACATTTCGCAGTAACATTTTTGCGTAAGGCTTTAACCGTTGCTCTCGCAATGATTTGATTGCCTATGGCGGCTTGAATAGCCACCTCGAACATTTGCCTAGGGATCAACTCTTTCATTTTTTCAACTAATTCTCGACCACGATAAAATGCCTGTTCACGATGGACAATCACGGCTAAGGCATCCACTTTTTCGCCGTTAATCATAATGTCTAATCGAGCGAGAGAAGCCGCTTGGAAACGTTTAAAGTTATAATCTAAAGAAGCATAACCTCGGCTCACTGATTTCAATCGGTCGAAAAAGTCGAGCACTACTTCATTCATTGGTAATTCATATGTGAGTGAAACTTGTTTGCCGGCGTAGCTCATATTTTTTTGTACGCCGCGCTTTTCAACGCATAGAGTGATCACCGAACCTAAATAATCTTGCGGTACTAATATATTGGCTTCAACAATCGGTTCTCGCATTTCCCCAATAGTACCAGGCTCAGGTAATTTAGATGGGTTATCAACGTGTACAATTTCGCCATCGTTTTTAACCACTTCAAACACAACAGTCGGTGCCGTTGTAATTAAATCAAGGTTGTATTCTCGCTCTAATCGCTCTTGAATGATTTCCATATGCAGCATCCCTAAGAATCCACAGCGGAAACCAAACCCTAATGCTTGAGAATTTTCTGGCTCATAAAATAATGACGCATCGTTAAGACTGAGTTTTCCTAATGCATCCCGGAAACTTTCATAATCATCCGACGAAATGGGAAACAAACCTGCGTAAACTTGCGGTTTTACTTTTTTAAATCCTGGTAACGCTTTGTCGGACGGATTTTTTACTGTTGTTAAAGTATCACCAACCGGAGCACCTAATATATCCTTTATTCCCGCAATCACGTAACCAACTTCACCCGCTCTTAATTTTCCAGTTTCTGTGGCCTTCGGCGTAAAAATACCGACACTATCGACTAAGTGCGCTTTACCGGTAGACATAACCAGCATTTTTTCACCAGCGTTCAGGGTTCCCTCAAAAACTCGAACTAGCGACACAACGCCAAGGTAGTTATCAAACCAAGAGTCAACAATGAGAGCTTTTAAAGGCGCATTTTCATCACCTTTTGCCGGCGGTATTTTAGCAACAATAGTTTCTAACACATCATCAATACCAATACCGGTTTTTGCAGAGCAGCGCACCGCATCAATGGCTTCTAAGCCAATAATGTCTTCAATTTCTTGCGATACCCTTTCAGGCTCAGCGGCGGGAAGGTCAATTTTATTTAAAATAGGAATCACTTCAAGATCTTGCTCAATTGCGGTGTAGCAATTAGCAACGGTTTGCGCTTCTACCCCTTGCCCTGCATCCACAACCAATAACGCACCTTCACAAGCAGCCAAAGAACGAGATACTTCATAGGAAAAATCAACGTGACCAGGAGTATCGATGAAGTTTAATTGGTAGGTATGCCCATCTTTAGCGGTGTAATTTAAGGTGACACTTTGCGCTTTAATCGTGATCCCGCGCTCTCGCTCAATATCCATTGAATCAAGCACTTGTTCGGCCATTTCCCGATCGGTCAAACCACCACATACCTGGATTAATCGATCAGAAAGAGTCGATTTACCATGATCAATATGAGCAATGATTGAGAAATTACGTATGTATTGGGTATAAGACATAGATCTAAACAGCCTAAAAATAGAGTCTTTGAGCGCTTCGTAAGGCCAAGTGTATAGGCTTAGTAACGAATTTTGCTCGATTATTACAAAAGGCGCGATCTTACCCTATTTCTTACGAATAAGGCAGAGGATTTAATCCTCCTCTGCCTATTAAGCTTATTCTGACTCGGTTAAACGCAGAACTAGGAACCGAGAACCTTGATTACGACGAACAACCAGTACAGCGACTGTGCCGCTCGTTGGCAGATCAGCCACCGCCTCTTCATACTCTTCAACCGAATTAACGCGCCGCTGATTGATCATTTGCAAAACATCGCCCTCTCGAATACCCGCATCGAGAGCAGGACCAGGAAAGACTCTGCGCACCAATACGCCATAACTTATATTGAGAGCTTCCGCTGTCGCATCATCTAGGCTCTCTAAACTCATACCAAGCCCTGTTGCTTGATTATTAGAAGAGCTTCCAGAAGCAGCAACTTGCTGACCTGGACGGCTGCCAATGGTCACTCGAAGTTTTTTATTGTCGCCGTCTCTTAATACCATCATTTCAATACTGCTATCTGGCTTTTTTCGCCCTACAATAAACGGCAAATCGGCAGCGGCAACGACCTCTTGTCCATCAATTTTTAGCACTACATCACCAGCTCTGATTCCGGCTTTCTCCGCAGGAGAGTCTTTAGAAACCGAGTTAATTAATGCTCCTTTTACTTCTTTTAATCCAAAGGCTTCTGCTTTTTCGAAATCAATTTCTTCATACCCAACGCCTAAGTAACCTCTTTGGACTGAGCCGGTTGTTTTTAGTTGCTCACCCACTTCCATGGCGAGATCAATAGGAATCGAAAACGCAAGCCCCATATTACCGCCGGTCATACTAAAAATTTGCGAATTAATCCCTACCACTTCACCTTTGCTGTTAAACAAGGGACCTCCTGAGTTACCTCGATTAACCGCTGCATCGGTTTGAATAAAAGGAACATATTGCTCGGTTCTTAAGCTTCGCCCTTTTGCGCTAACAATTCCTGCAGTAACCGTGTGCTCCAATCCAAATGGCGCACCGTAGGCGATTACCCAAGCACCGACTTTTAATCGTGCAACATCACCAATAGCTACTTCTTTGAGTTTTGGTGCATCTATTTTAAGTACGGCAATATCAGTACCTTCATCTTCCCCTAGCAATTCAGCTTTATAAACTTTGTTATTTGTTAGCTGAACGAAAATTTGTTTGACTCCATGAATCACATGGCGATTGGTCATTACATATCCATCATCATCAATGACAAAACCCGAACCAGAAGGCCCCGGAGCAGTACGGCCTCGGCTTTCAACCTCGGTTTTAATCACCACCACAGATTCTCTTACTTGCTCAACTATTTCAGAAAAGTCTGGACCGATTGCCTTAACTGACAGAGCAAAAAACATAAAAACAACAACCGTTAGCATCTTAATAGCTTTCACGGATAATTCTCCTTTTTATATTTCATGTTTACATTTGATTGATGGTCACTATGACCAATAGAATTTAATTTTGATTCATACCTGTTGTAACAAAATATTAGGCTCTAACTTTGCGATTAATCGAATTTGAGTAAGATTTTGTCGTTCAACGTTTTGAGAAATTTTTTTTGCAAACCAAAAACCCACTAAAAGTCCTGTTAGGCTAGATAAAATAACCAGTGGCTCACTCACTTGATAAAGGGTCCCTGCGATGGCAACAAAAAACAACATCGCTAATGGCACCAAATAAAGAATTGAGCTCGCAAGAATTAAACCTTTATTCGGGATACCCAGCAACACACTATCACCAACTTGAGCATTTACTGAGTTTTCAATTTTTTGTACAAAGTGCGTTTGTTTTGCCAAAAATCTTAATAAGCCGGTACCACACACCTGATTAACATCACACGAGTGACAGCCCGATTTTGACTGTGGCTCAATCCAAATATAACGGCCTTCTTGCGCAATTACCGCGGCAATTTCTTTGGTCATTGATAATTTAGAGTGATGCTTATCTGATGACATTACGAAAACCTATAATTTTGGCTTAATACAATAAAGCCCCAAAATGGGGCTTTATTAATGATAAATCAATTGTAACCGATTTATTTTGTTGGATTAACTTGCTGCAGGGCTTCTAGCTCGGCTTCTTTGTTTCTTTTTTCAAGCTCCGCCATTACTTGTCTAAATTGTTTCGGCGTCATACGAAACGTTTTTACTTGCTCACCACTGACAAGCCGAACATAGGGTAACGATGAGTCATTGTTCATTTGCGGAGACTGAGCATACTGACTAAAAATAGTGTCAATTTTTTCAATTTGAGCTCGCTCTGATTCAGATACATGATATTCGGCAAGCATAGTACCAGCCTGCTCCGATTGAACAGCAACCTCGCCACCAACATTCATATTAGGTGTCGGTTGCCACTGAACACCGACCACAACCGCTAAAGCTACCGATGCCGCAATTGCCCAACCTACAAAAGTTTGTTTAGCCGTTTGACGATGAGGGGTTTTATTATAAACAGGTTCATTTTCGATTTGAGCCGCTACTTTCGCACTAAAATCACGGCTCCAATACTCACAAGACTCGCCTCTAAGTACAGCACCAACAGCGGAAAAGGCCTCAAAAGACTTTCGATGTTCATCACTATCTTTTAACCGCTTATAGTTAAATAATGATTGTTCTGAAGATGCTTCGCTATCCATCCACTCAGACAGTGACTGTTTTAATTCATCTTGATTCATACTTTACTCATCAACCCCTAGTGCGACTCATCTTAACGTGAATCTGTTTATACTAAAGTACCAACCCGCCTTCAAGCCCATATTTTTTAGCGCCTTGGCACTCGCGTTATCTCTATGACTACAAAAGTTCCTGAATGTTCCGTTCTACCGCCTCTCTTGCACGAAAAATTCTTGAGCGTACCGTTCCAACCGGACATTCCATCACTTCGGCTATTTCTTCATAACTTAGTCCATCCATTTCCCTAAGGATAATGGCCGTTCTTAAATCTTCTGGAAGCGCATCTATGGTTTCAAAAACTCGCTCTTTAAGCTCATCTCTCATAGAGAGTCTTTCTGGCGAACCTATATCGGTCAATCCTTCGCCCGTATTAAATTGTTCGGCATCAAGCACATCAATATCGGAGCCTGGAGGTCTTCTTCCTCTGGCTACAATATGATTCTTAGCGGTATTTACCGCTATTCGATATAACCAAGTATAAAAAGCACTGTCACCTCTAAAGTTAGGTAGTGCTCGATAAGCTTTAATAAAGGCTTCTTGCGCAACATCTGCAATGTCTGCTGGCTCTTTGATCATACGCGATAGCAAACTAAAAATTTTATGTTGATATTTTTTAACCAACAAATCAAAAGCGTATTTTTCACCCTTCTGAACTTTTGCGACCAGTTCCAGATCGACTTCGGCACTCATACAACCACTCCTGAGCGTTCATAATTCATTTTTTTATCCATCCTGAGACTTAAAACTCTAAGATAAGTTCGTTTTAATCGACTTTTTTTTTATAATTAACCTGAGCTCAGGTAAATTACACCAAATCATACAGCAAAGACGGCAAACTCTGCGTTTTAATATAGGAAAAGTTCAATGAGTTTTCACTCTCATGACGTATTAATCATTGGCAGTGGCGCTGCAGGCTTGTCGGTTGCACTCCATGTAAGCCACCACTGCAAAGTGGCTGTTTTATCCAAAGCAGAACTAAATGCCGGCTCTACTTTTTATGCTCAAGGTGGAATTGCCGCCGTTTTAGACTCAAAAGACAGCGTTGAGTCTCACGTTAAGGATACCTTAACCGCCGGTGCCGGACTGTGCGATCCGGCAGCCGTTCGATTTACCGTTGAAAACTCCAAAGAGGCAATAGAATGGTTGATAGCCCAAGGCGTTAGTTTTTCCACAGAACCTGATATCAATGGCGAGCCGCAATATCATTTAACCCGCGAAGGCGGACATAGCCATCGGCGCATTATTCACTCTGCCGACGCAACCGGCAAAGCCGTATCTAACACCTTAATTGATACGGTAAAAAGACAAGAAAATGTAAAGTGGTTTGAAGGCTATAACGCTATTGATTTAATCAACCAGTCGTTCGATGGAAAACAGCGCTGTATTGGCGCTTATGCTTTAAATATCGACACTCAAAAAGTAGAAGTATTTTCTGCAAAGTTTGTGGTCATAGCAACCGGCGGAGCCAGTAAAATTTATCTCTACACCTCAAATCCTGATATTGCGTCCGGAGATGGTATAGCGATGGCGTGGCGAGCGGGATGCAAGGTTAAAAACCTAGAGTTTAATCAGTTCCACCCAACCTGTTTGTACCATCCTAATGCCCGTTCTTTTCTTATTTCTGAAGCACTACGTGGTGAAGGCGCCATTTTACAACGGCCCGATGGCAGCCGATTTATGCCTGAATATGATCAAAGGGCCGAGCTGGCTCCCCGCGATATTGTGGCAAGAGCAATCGATCATGAAATGAAAAAGCTAGGTGTTGATTGCATGTTTTTGAGCATTGCCCATAAAGGTGTCGACTTTATCACATCACACTTTCCGACCATTTATGAAAAATGCTTGTCGCTTGGTATAGATATCACTCAAGAACCTATCCCAGTGGTGCCTGCCGCTCACTACACTTGCGGAGGCGTGGCCGTCAACTTAAACAGCGAAACCGATGTGGCAGGCCTTTATGCGGTCGGCGAAGTTGCTTGCACCGGCCTACATGGCGCTAACCGAATGGCCAGCAATTCCCTTTTAGAGTGCTTGGTGTTTGCTAAATCGGCCGCTCAACATATTAAAAACTCGCTAGAAACAGCGCCAAATCCAATGCCAATCAAAGCTTGGGATGACAGTCGAGTGACCGATTCTGATGAGCAAATCGTAATTACTCATAACTGGCATGAGTTAAGAACGGTTATGTGGAATTACGTCGGCATAGTGCGAAGCGATAAACGCCTAGCCCGCGCACTAAGACGGATTACTTTATTAAAACAAGAGATCTCCGAATACTATTCCCACTTTAAAGTCACCAACGACTTACTAGAATTAAGAAACTTGGTGGAAGTGGCGGAGTTAATCGTAAAGTGCGCGCAACAACGGAAAGAAAGCCGTGGGCTGCATTCCAATATCGATTATCCCAACACATTAAAAGAAGCGGTTGATTCGGTGATTTCACCTGACGATTCAGTTTGATTGATAGCGCGTTCTGCTAATTTAGGAATTCAGCGAATATCTAAACTCGATAACGGGCGTTTACCCTTGCGCCGATAAAATTGATGAGCCTTTAACTGACGGATTAGTCTCTTAAATAAAGCGTCATTTTGCAAATAGCGTATAAATAGAAGCCGCTTTTTTCGAATGGGTAAACCAAACATTTTTTTTGGTTCAGCATGTTGCTCATCTATTTTAAAGTCAATTAAAACAAGCCAAGTAGAACAATAGCTTGATGCCAGAACTTGCCCTTGAACCAACTCCCCATGACTTGATTCAGCCCAATACCATTGTCCGGATTGATACAACAAAAATGTGCCTGGCTTTCGAGTAGACCAAACAAATAATGAATACCCTATATAAACCGAGGCTAACCCAACCAAGACAGAGTATAACTCGTTGTCTTGTGACAAAGACAAGCAAGCAACAAGTATAAAAAAAGCGTAAAGCGCAGTAAAAAACATCCAATAACCAATATCATTATTGCTTTGATATTGGTTCATTTTAAAAGTCCTTTTCAGATTAAGGGTTAAAATGATGGTTTTTAGAGCGGATCAACTCAACCATAGTTTTAAGCTCAGGTTGTGAAGGCGCGCCATGTCCCATCAGCCAGTTGAATAAATCGGGATCGGCTTCGTCTAAAAGATCCACAAAAACTCCCTGCTGCTCTGCTTTTAACTCAGCAAAGTACGCTTTAGCAAAAGGGATTAAGATAACATCTAACTCAAGCATACCGCGGCGGCAATTCCACAGCACTTTATTTAAATCGAACTCGGTATTTTCAGACTTGCTTTGTGTCATGGATTAGAATCGGTAAAATAGCAATATTCGAATGATAAGGTAGATCCACCTTAAAATTCTAGCACCTTAAAGTAGTAGAACTTTTTCATAAGGCCAATTAATCAATGGACAAGAACACTTCCAACCCAACCTGGTACTGGTTGTCGGATTACAAAGTATTGCATGTTTCAGGTGAAGACAGCGTCAAGCTTTTACAAGGTCAGCTAACCAATGACATTACCCAAGTAACCGAATTTAAAGGCCAAATGAATGCTCTATGTACCCCACAAGGCCGTATTCAATCGTTGTTTTATGTTTTAAAAGGGGAGAATGGTTTTCTGTTAATCATGACCGATGACTTAGTTGAAATAACTCAAACCACCCTTAAAAAGTATGGCGTATTCTACAAAGTGAATATTGAACCATCTGGTGCTCAAATTTTGGGCGCATTTGGCGAAACACGTCAAAATTGGTCTGAACTTCATCTCACTCAAACTGACACTGATTGTTTTAATTGGGGTAGCTCTCGGTTCATCAAAGTCACAGAATCACCAAACGAAGCTATTAAAGAAAACTCAGTTATGCAGCAATGGCAATTTGCCGATGTGTTGGACAAACTTCCGCAAATTCAAAAGGACAGCATTGGTGAGTTCCTTCCGCACAATTTAAACTTACCTCAATTAAAAGCCGTCAGTTTTAGTAAAGGTTGTTACACCGGTCAAGAAGTTATCGCGCGTATGGAATACAAAGCAAAACTTAAATCTCATATGCGCTTAATCAGTACCGACGGAGAGTACATATTAAAAGCAGGAAGTCAGTTAACGGATGATTCGGGTAGTAAAGTAGGACAGGTCATTTTATCGGTGGCTTACCATGGACAAACTAGTGCGCTTGCACTGATCCAAGATAAGGTCGAAAAGAGCGCTAAATTAATACCATTCGATCAAAATGAGCCTATACTAAAACAAGTGTAGGCCGACTGACTTGAACTTGGCCAAAGTTTGAAGAAACGACAACAAGAGTAAAAATAACGATGAGCTTGGAGCAAACCTTTTTAGCTGAACTGCTTGATGCAATCAAAAACGACCGACTCACATTACCCACTTTGCCCGAGGTTGCACTAAGAATTAAAGAAGCGGTTGAAAACCCCGATGCCTCCTCACAGATTATCGCTGACGAAATTGCAAAAGATGCCGCCTTAGCGGCTCGAGTCATTAAAGTGGCTAATAGTCCTTTACTTCGTGGTCGCGTGGTAGTTGATAACCTGCAGCTTGCCATCACCCGAATGGGAATTGCTTTTGTTCGTAATTTAGCGACCGGCCTTGCCATGGAACAAATGTTTCAGGCAACTAATGACTTAGTCGATGAACGCTTACGGGCCACTTGGGAGCATTCAATTGAAGTAGCCTCCATTTGCCAAGTACTTGCAAGTCATTACACCAAATTAAAACCTGATCAAGCCATGTTAGCAGGACTTATCCACGAAATCGGCACTTTACCCATTCTTACTTGTGCCGAAGATACACCCGAAATTCTTGAACACAAAGGGGTGCTCGATAAAATCATTAGCCGACTTCACCCTAGAATTGGCACTGCCATTCTTAAAACCTGGGACTTTCCGTCAGAGCTTGCTGAGGTGCCATTAGGATACCTTGACTTTGAGCGCGACCACGAAGGCCCAGCCGATTATATTGATGTGGTTACGGTTGCCAATTTACAGTCCTACGCCGGAACCGATCATCCATTAGCGCAAGTAGACTGGAGTCATATTCCGGCATTTGCCAAATTAGGCATATCGCCAGAAGTTGAAGTTAAAAATGTTGAAGGC
>JBFHSP010000010.1:0-33862 GCA_041591085.1 Kangiellaceae bacterium
GACGACATGGAAGCAATGATCCATCATTTTAAATTATTTACCGAAGGTTACTGTGTACCAAAAGGTGAAGCTTATGCAGCTGTTGAACATCCGAAAGGCGAGTTTGGTGTTTATATGATCTCCGATGGTGCAAATAAACCTTATCGAGTGAAAATTAGAGCTCCGGGCTTTGCTCATTTGGCAGCTATGGATGAAATAATTAAAGGTCATATGCTAGCTGATGTTGTTGCCGTGATTGGAACCATGGATATTGTATTTGGGGAGATCGATCGATAATGAATAATTTATCGAATAAAAGATTGACCGATTTAGTTTCAAAAGAAGCTATTGCCGAAATTGAATTGTGGAAACAAAAGTATCCGTCAGAACGAAAACGTCCACCTATTATTGCTGCTTTAAAAGTGGTGCAAAAAGAACATAACCAGTGGCTTTCTGAGGAGTTAATGCAAGCGGTTGCTGATTATTTAGATGTTCCGCATATTGCCGTATATGAAGTTGCTACTTTTTATACCATGTTTCACTTAAAACCAATGGGTGAGCACATTATTTCGGTATGTACCAACTTATCTTGCTCAATGCTTGGAAGTGCACAAGTGGTTGAACACTTGAAAAAAAGGCTCGGTGTCGGGCTTGGCCAAACCACCGCTGATGGAAAATTTACTTTGAAGGAAGTTGAGTGTATGGCTGCGTGCGGTGGAGCGCCTATGTTAGAAGTTAAAGAGCAATACCACGAAAACTTAACACCTGAAAAAGTCGATGCCATTTTGATTGACCTAGGGGTTAAATTGGAGGCGGTTAATGGCTAACGAAGTTTGTTTTCGCACTCTCCATTTGCCTGAGCCTTGGTCACTTGAGTCCTACAAAAGTGTGGGCGGATATTCGGTTTTAGAAAATATTATTGCGAACAAAGTACCGGCAAAAGAAATTATTGAGCAATTAAAGTTGTCGGCTTTGCGAGGCCGTGGAGGAGCTGGGTTTCCAACTGGATTGAAATGGTCGTTTATGCCTCGAGGAATGCCCGGACAAAAGTACGTGGTGTGTAATTCGGATGAGGGCGAGCCGGGTACGTTCAAAGACCGTGATATTTTGCGGTATAACCCCCATCAATTAATAGAGGGAATGATCATTGCGGGTTACGTAATGACCGCCTCGGTTGGATATAACTACATGCGCGGTGAGTTTTATGAGCCTTTTGAACGTATGGAGTTTGCGTTAAAAGAAGCCTATGAAAATAATTATTTAGGTTCATCAATTCTTGGGTCGGCGTTTAAATTTGATTTATACAATCATATGGGCGCTGGCGCTTATATTTGTGGTGAAGAAACCGCGTTGATTGAGTCGCTTGAAGGAAAAAAAGGTCAGCCCAGATTCAAACCACCTTTTCCTGCTAACTATGGCTTATTTGGCCGACCAACCAACGTTAATAACACCGAAAGTTATGCATCAGTTCCGCCTATTTTGCAGCATGGTGGTCAATGGTTTTTAGATTTGGGCATTCCTAATAATGGAGGCACCAAAATATTTTCGGTATCGGGTCATGTTGCCAAACCAGGCAACTATGAAATCAGTTTAGGTACACCGTTTAGCGAGTTACTTAATCTGTGTGGCGGCATGCGCAATGGTAATGCTTTAAAGGCCGTGATTCCTGGTGGCTCATCCTCTCCTATTTTACCTGCTGAACTAATGATGAATATCACTATGGATTACGATGCCATTGGCAAAGCGCGCTCTATGCTAGGTTCTGGTGCCGTGATAGTGATAGAAGAAGGCACTTGCATGGTTGAGCTAGCGGCTCGTACGGCCCATTTTTATTATGAAGAATCTTGTGGTCAGTGTACTCCTTGCCGTGAAGGTACCGGTTGGATGTCTCGGGTGATCCACCGCATTTTAGATGGCAACGGAAAAATGGAAGACTTAGATAATCTTCTTGATATTACCTCCAATATTATGGGGCGAACTATTTGCGCGCTTGGTGATGCGGCTGCTATGCCTATTGCTGGCTTCTTAAAACATTACCGGCATGAGTTTGAATATAAAATTCAAACAGGTAGACGTTGGGTTGATGATCATAGTGAGGCGGCATAATGGCAAATGAATTAATCAACACAACTAAAGGTACGCTCTAATGGGGACCGTACAAATTGAAATAAATGGAGTGGAGTTAACCGCCGAAACCGGCTCAATGATCATTGAAATTGCCGATAAGGCCGGTATGCATATTCCTCGTTTTTGTTACCACAAGAAATTGTCGGTCGCAGCGAATTGCCGAATGTGTTTAGTAGATGTTGGTAACTTACCAAAGCCGGTGCCCGCCTGTGCAACTCCGGTTGCCGATGGAATGAAAATTTTGACTCATTCTGCTAAAGCGCTTCAAGCTCAACGCTCGGTGATGGAGTTTTTACTGATTAATCACCCGCTTGATTGCCCGATATGTGATCAAGGTGGTGAGTGCGAATTACAAGATGTAGCCCTAGGCTATGGTGGTGATGTGTCTCGGTTTGCTGAAGGCAAACGAGTGGTCGTTGACAAAGATATCGGTCCGCTGATTGAAACTGATATGACTCGCTGTATCCACTGTACTCGCTGCATTCGTTTTGGTACGGAAGTCGTTGGTCTTCGCGAAATGGGAGCAACCGGTCGCGGCGAACATATGGAAATTGGAACTTTTGTCGCTGCTAGCCTGGTGTCAGAAGTGGCTAGCAACATTATAGATTTATGTCCGGTTGGCGCGCTTACGGCTAAGCCTTCTCGTTATCAAGCTCGTGCGTGGGAATTGCGAGCAACACCTTCTATTGCACCCCATGATTGTTTAGGAACCAATATTGATATTCATCATCGCCGTGGTGAAGTGATCCGTGTGGTGCCTAGAGAAAATGAAAAAATTAATGAAGTTTGGATCACTGATCGTGATCGTTTTTCTTATGAAGCTTTAAATAAGGCAAAACGCTTAACTCAACCCATGCTTAAAATAGATGGCAAGTGGCAAAAAGTTTCTTGGGAAGCTGCATTATCAGCCGCAGCCGATCAAATTCAAAAAGTTGTGGCAGAAAAAGGGCCGGAAAGATTTGGCGCCTTAGTCTCACCGAGTGCAACCTTAGAGGAAATGTATTTAACTCAAAAGCTGGTTCGTGGTGTGGGATCTCACAATGTCGATCATCGCTTGCGCCAAATTGATTTTACGACGCAGCACGATGATCCTATGTTTCCTGAATTTATGCTCTCTTTTGATGAGCTAGAGGAAATGGATGCGACTTTATTGGTGGATGCAGAGTTACACAGTGAGCAACCTTTACTGGCATTGCGTGTTAGGAAATCGACGCGTTTTGGCAGAGTGATGTCGGTCGGTAGTCATTCGGCTGATTTAAATTGTCGGGTGTCTCCAGAAATTATAGCAGGAGCACCGCAGTTAGTTGGTGAGCTGCAAGGAATCGTAGCAGCATTAATTACTCAAGCAAAAGATCCGGTTAAAGCGGAATTAGTTGAATTGTTCAAAGATGTAAAGCATACGCCTGAACACGACATCATTGCTTCGGAATTACGAATTAATGAAAATGCGTGCATTATTGTTGGTCAGTCGGCTCAAGAGCATTCTCAGCTAGGACACATTCGTTGGTTGTGTACCTTAATGTCAGAGCTCACCGGAGCTAAATATGGTGAGCTAACCCACGGAGCTAACACTTCAGGAGGCTACTTAGCCGGAGCATTACCGCACCGAGTCAGTATTGGTCGAGAAAGTGCGGTCACTGGATGGAACGTCCAGCAAATGCTGCAAAAAGGACTTGATGCTTACCTGTTGGTACAAACTGAGCCCGAGCTTGATTCGAGTTATCGCGACGCCGCCAGAGCATCGTTATTAAAAGCGCAAGCAACTATTGTTTTAACTCCCTTTGCTGAGGGGGAGTTTTTAGATTATGCCACGGTGCTACTCCCTGTTGCGGGCTTTACTGAAACCAGCGGAACTTATGTTAATGTATGTGGTGAGTTTCAATCGTTTGCCGCAGCGGTAAAAGCTAAGGGTGAAGCGCGTCCTGGTTGGAAAGTTCTTAGAGTGTTAGCCAACTTGTTAGGAATCGAAGCTATTAAGTTCACTTCTAGTGAACAAATTGCGCAGTTATTAAAGGAACATTTTGAGCAGTCTTCCGATGCACTGATAGGCCATCAAGAAATTCCAGAAGAGTTACCGATAGGTGGTGAAGTTCCTAAAAAATTAGCGATTTATGATTGTGATCCTCTTGTTCGAAGAGCGTACTCTTTGCAACAAACGCCGTTAGGACAAGCAAACTGGCGCAAAGATCAAATTGACACTTTGTGTTTGAACTATCAAACCAAAAGTGTGCAAATTGAAGTCGAGGTGGTCGATGCTTGAATGGTTAGAAACGCTGTTTTGGATTGTGCTGAAAATAGTCGCGATTGTTCTACCTCTGATTTTAGCTGTGGCGTATACCACTTATGCCGAACGAAAAATTATTGGATTTATGCAATTACGGTTGGGGCCAAATCGCGTTGGACCAAGAGGACTTCTACAACCGATAGCCGATACGGTTAAGCTTGCGCTCAAAGAAATAGTATTGCCCACGGGCGCCAACAAAGTCATGTTTGTATTGGGCCCCATTCTTTTTATTGGTCCATCACTTGCTGCTTGGGCGGTGATTCCGTTTGATGCTGAAATGGTGCTCGCCGATGTGAACGCCGGTATTTTATTTTTACTTGCAATGACATCCATCGGTGTTTACGGGATCATAATTGCAGGTTGGGCTTCTAACTCTAAGTATGCTTTGTTAGGTGCACTGCGATCAGCTTCACAAGTGGTGTCATATGAAATTGCAATGGGCTTTGCGTTAGTTGGCGTACTTATGTGCTCTGGCTCGATGAATTTATCCGAAATTGTTCAGCAGCAATCGGGTAGTTTATTGAGTTGGTTTTTTATTCCCTTGTTTCCTCTTATGGTGATCTACTGGATCTCTGGCGTTGCAGAAACCAATCGCGCGCCTTTTGATTTACCCGAAGGTGAATCAGAAATTGTAGCCGGATTTCATGTCGAATATGCCGGTATGTCGTTTGCGCTATTCTTTTTAGCCGAATACGCCAACATGATATTAATCTCTTTATTAACCGCACTCATGTTTTTTGGCGGTTGGCTTTCTCCGTTTCAAGGCATTCCTTATTTAGCTGAGTGGACAGCCTTTATTCCAGGTACTGTATGGTTATTGTTAAAAGGCGGCTTCTTTCTATTTATGCTGTTATGGCTTCGAGCTACTTTTCCGCGTTTTCGTTATGACCAAATTATGCGATTAGGTTGGAAAATCTTTATACCGGTAACCATTGTATGGATTGCGGTTGTCGCAATTTGGATTAAATTGCAATGGTGGCCGTTTAACGGATAGTGCTATGGGCGAAAAGATTAAACGATTTTTTAATACTTTTTTTCTGGTTGAATTAATTCAAGGTTTGGCCGTTACTGGTAGACATCTTTGGAAAAGTAAAATTACGGTGCTGTATCCAGAAGAGTCAACACCGCAATCTCCCAGATTTCGAGGTTTACATGCCTTACGCCGTTACCCAAATGGTGAGGAGCGTTGTATCGCTTGCAAACTTTGCGAAGCGGTTTGTCCCGCTGCGGCTATTACTATTGAAGCAGGACCAAGAGAATCGGATGGTACACGACGGACAACGCGTTATGAAATCGATTTGTTCAAATGCATTTATTGTGGATTTTGTGAAGAGTCGTGTCCAGTTGATTCAATCGTCGAAACCCGAGTGTTTGATTATCATTTTGAACATCGCGGTGAGCAAATTATGACAAAAGAAAAGCTGCTTGCCATAGGTGATAAATTGGAATCTCAAATTGCTGCGGATAGAGCCGCAGATGCGAAGTATCGATAATGATGGATTTAAGCTTTCAACAATTATTGTTTTACGGATTTTCGTCCGTACTCATTATGTCTGCGTTGGCGGTAATTAGTTCTAAAAACAGTGTTAAAGCAGTTTTGTTTTTAGTGCTGTGTTTTGTCGCTATGGCCGGACTTTGGATGTTGCTAGAGGCGGAGTTTTTAGCCATTGCTTTAGTGCTGGTTTATGTTGGCGCGGTGATGGTGTTGTTCTTGTTTGTGGTAATGATGCTCGATGTTGATTTTGCAGCACTCAAGCAAGGATTTAATCGTCGTTTTGGTTTGCTGTTAGTTTTTGCTGCTCTAGTAATTTGGACGTTATTAAAAATGATTGATCTGCTTCCATTTGAAGCTGAGTCGGTGCCAATGCCTGAACCTCATTCTGCCGATTATAAAAATGTTTCTGAGATTGGCGCGATACTTTATACCGATTATGTGATTGCATTTGAACTTGCTGCCGTTATTTTACTGGTCGCGATGATTGCCGCTATCAGTTTAACTTTTCGAGGAAAGCGAGAGCGAAAAAGTCAGGACGTGGCAAAACAATTAAAAGTTTCAAAATCGGACCGGTTAAAAATATTAAAAATAGATCCTGTGGTAGTGAATCAAGACGCAGCAAAGGAGGGCGAATGATCGCTCTGTCAGATTATTTATTTGTAGCGGCTCTGTTATTTGCAATTGGTATTGTTGGAGTCATGATCAATCGCAAAAACGTGATTACTTTGTTAATGAGTATCGAACTCATGTTGCTAGCAGTGAATTTGAATTTCATCGCTTTTAGCCGTTATTTAAATGATATTCATGGCCAGATATTTGTATTTTTTATTTTAACCGTTGCAGCGGCAGAAGCGGCAATTGGTTTAGCGATATTGGTGGCTATTTTTAGGAATAGAAGAACAATTGAAGTTGAGTCGCTTAATGAGTTAAAAGGATAAGTGATGCAAAATACTTTACTTACAATAGTTCTGTTACCATTGCTTGGCTCTGTGCTTGCGGGACTATTTGGTAACAAAATTGGGCGTAAGGGAGCGCATTTAGTCACCATATTTGGAGTGGGGGTTTCTTGTGCTTTATCGATGCAAATTATGTGGGGCTTTATCGATGGCCAGTTTACATCCTTTAATATTTCTATCTACCAATGGGCAACATTAGGCGATTTAACGCTTGAAGTGGGTTTTTTACTTGATGCTTTGTCGGCAACCATGTTGTGTGTGGTGACTTTTGTTTCTTTGATGGTGCACATTTATACCATTGGTTATATGTCTGACGACCCTGGTTATCAACGATTTTTCAGCTATATTTCGTTGTTTACTTTTTCGATGTTGGTATTAGTTTTATCTAATAACTTTTTGCAATTGTTTTTTGGTTGGGAAGCCGTCGGTGTTGTCTCCTATTTACTAATAGGTTTTTGGTATAAAAAAGACTCCGCGGTATTTGCTAATTTAAAGGCATTTTTAGTCAACCGAGTGGGTGATTTTGGTTTTTTAATCGGTATTGCCGCTGTACTGTTTTATTTCAATTCCCTCGATTATCAAACGGTGTTTAACGCAGCCCCCCAATTTGTTGAGCTTGAACATAAAATAGATATCGGATTTGGTGAATGGTCTGCGATTACATTTATTTGTATTGCGCTGTTTATTGGAGCCATGGGTAAATCTGCGCAAGTTCCTTTGCATGTTTGGTTACCCGACTCGATGGAAGGCCCAACACCCATTTCGGCTCTGATTCACGCGGCCACCATGGTCACTGCCGGTGTATTTATGGTGAGCCGAATGTCGCCACTGTTTGAGTTTTCTGATACAGCGCTTTCTTTTGTACTCATCATCGGAGCCATAACCGCATTGTTTATGGGCATCCTCGGAATTGTGCAAAATGATATAAAACGCGTGATTGCTTATTCAACCTTGTCTCAGCTTGGATATATGGTGGCGGCACTTGGAGCTTCCGCTTATGCCGCATCGATTTTTCATTTAATGACACACGCGTTTTTTAAAGCCTTACTATTTTTAGCGGCGGGCTCTGTCATTATTGGGATGCATCATATTCAAGATATTCGCTATATGGGTAATATTAGAAAATATATGCCTATTACATTTATTACTTCTCTGATTGGCACTTTAGCATTAGTTGGCTTTCCGTTTTTCTCTGGATTTTATTCAAAAGATGCTATTATAGAATCGGTTAAATTTTCTAATATTATAGGAAGTGATTTTGCATACTACAGTTTATTGATAGGCGTATTTGTAACCTCACTGTACAGTTTTCGGTTATTATTTTTAGTGTTCTTTAGTCAAGAGCGAATGACCGAGTCAACGCGACGTCATCTTCAGGAGTCGCCAAAAGTGGTTTGGGTTCCTTTGGTGATGTTAGCTATTCCATCTATTGCGATTGCATGGTTCTCAACCGATGCTATGTTGTTTGGAACATTTTTCGATAACGTCATTTTTGTTAAACCTGAGCATCCTGCTCTGGCCATGTTTTCACGTGAATTTACTAATGTATGGGACTTTGCCTTGCATGGTTTTCAAACCCTGCCAGTTTGGTTAGTTATATTGGGTGCTGTTATTGCTTATGTTTTCTTTGTGCTAAAGCCTCATTGGTCGAAACGGTTATCGGAATCATTAAGTGGCGTGTATAACTTACTGGTTAATCATTATTACTTTGATGCATTTAATCAAAAAGTATTGGTAGCCATTGGGCTGTTAGCAGGTAATGGATTATGGAAAATTTCAGATCAAAAATTGATTGATGGTGTCATGGTGAATGGAAGCGCTAAAGCCATAGGTTTTTTTGCAGGTATTGTTCGTCATATTCAAACCGGTAACATGTATCACTATGTTCTATTCATGATGGTAGGACTGATCAGTCTATTAAGTTGGCTTGTTTGGACTTTTGTTGGATAACTAGGAAATAATAATGACCCATCAGGTGCCCTGGTTAAGTTTATTGATTTGGCTGCCAATTGTAGCCGGAATAGTATTGCTTTTTATTGTAGGAGAAAAACGAGCGATTGTTGCCAAGTGGTTTGCTCTAGCCGCTTCAGTTATGACGTTTATTTTTAGTTTGTCACTTTATACTGATTACGATTCTTCTACCGCGGTTTTGCAATTTGTCGAACGCTCTATTTGGATCGAATCATTCGGGATAGAATATTACTTAGGTGTTGATGGTTTTAGTATCCCTCTTATTATTTTAACTTCATTAATGACAGTGATTGTTGTGATAGCTTCTTGGCAAACTATTTCTCATCGTATTGCCATGTATCTAGCCGCATTTTTATTAATGTGCGGATTAATGAACGGTGTTTTTTCTGCTGCGGACTCGATTTTATTTTACGTATTTTGGGAAGCCACTTTGATCCCAATGTTTCTAGTGATCGGCATTTGGGGGGGGGCAAACCGAGTATATGCCACCATCAAGTTTTTTCTTTATACTTTTGTTGGTTCAGTATTAATGTTGGTCGCTCTTATTTATTTAGGACTTGCAGCGAACACCTTTGATATTTCTCAATTACACAAACTGCCTTTAACATTTTTAGAACAGCATTATATTTTTTGGGCTTTTTTGTTTGCTTTTGCGGTTAAAGTTCCTATGTGGCCCGTTCATACTTGGCTGCCGGATGCGCATGTAGAGGCGCCGACTGGAGGCTCGGTTATTTTAGCGGCCATTATGTTAAAACTTGGCACATATGGTTTTATTCGATTTAGCTTACCAATCGCACCTGATGCTGCGATCTACTGGTCAGAAATGATGATTGTGTTAGCGCTTATCGCGGTTGTTTACATTGGACTAGTGGCCTTAGTTCAAAAGGATATGAAAAAACTGATCGCTTATTCATCGATTGCCCATATGGGCTTTGTGGTTCTTGGGTTTTTTATTGTATTTGCTTTGCTCGCAAAAGATCGTTCAGATGCTGCCGTCCTTGCCATGCAAGGAGGTCTTATTCAAATGATTTCACACGGTTTTATATCGGGCGCATTATTTTTGTGTATTGGCGTTTTGTATGATCGGATGCATTCAAGAAATATCATCGATTACGGTGGGGTCGCGGCAAGCATGCCAAAGTTTGCTGCTCTATTTATGGTATTTGCTATGGCCAACTCAGGTTTGCCAGGAACATCGGGTTTTGTTGGGGAGTTCTTTGTTATTTTAGCGGCTTTTCAAGCAAATCCTTGGTATGCCATTTTGGCCGGAACAACTTTAGTTTTAGGTGCCGCTTACTCTTTATGGATGTATCGACGGGTTATGTTTGGTGAAGTGCTCAACCAACAGGTAGCGGAGCTTTCGGATGTGAGTTCGAGAGAATTTTATTTATTATTACTATTGGCTTTGTTGGTCATATTGTTTGGAGTATGGCCGGCTCCGTTGATTGATTTAATGAGTAGTTCAGTAAACCATTTATTGTCTTGTGGATTACAATCGAAGTTAACCACTATTCAGTCATGCGCATTATGAAAGAGTTTTCACTATGAATGAGTTTCGATTAATACTTCCTGAAATTGGTTTGCTCGCTTTAATCTGCTTAGTATTAGTGGTTGATCTTTATTCAAAACAACGCGATAAGCAAAGTTGTTATGTGGTCGCGCAAACTGGATTGCTTTCCATATTCTTAATATTAATTGCCGATTTTTCCGAAGCCTCTTATTTAATATTTTCCAGTAGCTATCAAATAGATCCTTTATCGCAAATTCTAAAAATGGCAATGGTATTGCTTTCCTCTTTATCGTTAGTTTATTCACGGGTGTTTATTCAAGGCCGTATGTTAATGCGCGGAGAGTTCTATCTATTAGTTTTATTTGCATTACTTGGCATGTTGGTGATGGTATCTTCGGCGAGCCTGATTAACTTATATTTAGGTTTAGAATTATTGTCTCTTTCGCTTTATGCATTAATTGCTATGGAGCGAAAAAATTCGATTGGCAGTGAAGCGGCAATAAAATACTTTATTACGGGGGCCGTCGCTTCTGGGTTCTTATTGTATGGTATGTCTCTTATTTATGGGCTTACCGGTCACTTAAATATCAATGAAATTGCGCAAACACTATTGAATCAATCTGAAACTTCAATGATGGCGCAATTTGCCTTGGTATTTATTATTGCAGGAGTGGCTTTTAAATTAGGCCTCGCTCCGTTTCATATGTGGGTGCCCGATGTGTATCATGGCTCACCAACAGGAGTCACCATTTTCTTAGCCAGTATACCTAAAATTGCGGCCGTAGGATTTACCATTAGACTCGTATTTTTCGGCTTACCAACGCTTGCCGATATTTGGCAACCTATTTGGGCATTAGTAGCGGTTTTTTCCATTACTCTAGGAAACTTAATTGCGATAGCTCAAAGTAATTTAAAAAGAATGTTGGCTTATTCGGCAATCGCTCACATGGGGGTCTTGAGCTTAGGTTTTTATGTGAGTACACCCGAAGGTTTGTCGGCGGCATTATTCTATGTGATGGTGTATGCGTTAGTCACCCTAGCCACGTTTAGTTTACTTATTTATTTAGGTCGTGTCGGTTTTGAGTGTGAAAACTTAAACGACTTTAAAGGGTTGGGTCGAAAAAATCCTTGGTATGCTCTAATGCTGACTTTTACCATGTTATCACTGGCCGGTATTCCGCCATTTATTGGATTTTGGCCCAAACTGGAAATGTTAAGAGTGTTGGTATTAGAACAGCATTGGTCTATGGCAGTATTTATGGTGCTTTTATCGGTGGTTGCATTGTTTTACTACCTTAGAGTCATTAAGCTGATTTATTTTGATGATCCAGAAAAAGAATTTGTCAGTATTGCATCCAGAAGCATTCGTTTTGCAATTACATTTAATTGTGTTGCACTGCTTGTGATTGGATTTTTCCCTGATTTAATATTTGAGTATTGTAAAATGGTTTTTGCCCAATTATGAGTGAATGGATGGATTCTATACAGCAGTTGTTTATTCACTGGTTTCCTAATCCTTGGATAAAAGGTTCTTTATGGATTTTAGCTGGCTCAGTTCTGTCGCTATTCAGCACATTCTTTTTAAAATCGCTTCATAAACTTGGTGCAACGAGAACCACAAATAAGTTTGATGATCTTGTTACTGAAAGACTTAGAACACCGTTACGCTGGACTATTTTGTTTGTTTTTATCTATTTTGGGGTGCAGGAATTACCGATAGATAAAATATGGGCTGAGATCATTTATTCGATTGAATTAACTTTCGCCACATTGTTATGGGGGCTATTCTTTCACCGAATTATTAAATATTTGTTACGAGTAAACGCTGCATCTGAAACCAAGAACTCTTTTGTCCAAACTCGAACCCTGCCACTATTTGAAAACATCATAGCCATAACTCTTTTTGCGACAGGTATTTATTTTATCCTAGTTGCTTGGGACATCAATGTCGGACCGTTAATTGCCTCGGCAGGTATATTAGGTTTGGCGCTCTCTCTTGCTGCTAAAGACACCATGGCAAATTTATTCGCTGGTGTTTTTATTATGGCAGATTCCCCGTATAAAATTGGAGATTACATCGTACTTGATACTGGCGAGCGTGGCAAAGTTACCCATATAGGTATTAGAAGTACGCGAATACTAACTCGCGATGATGTTGAGGTTACGGTACCAAACGCCATAATGGGAAATACTAAAATTATCAACGAATCATCTGGCCCTTATGAAAAATTCAGAATAAGAATTGCCGTTGGTGTAGCTTACGGGACCGATATTCAATTGGTTCGACAAGTATTGATGGAAGTAGCTAATAATAATCAAGATATTGTCAAAGACCCGGAGCCAAGAGTGAGATTTAGGAGTTTTGGCGATTCAGCACTACAGTTTGAATTATTGTGTTGGGTGCCATTTCCGGAGCTAAGAGGCCGAATCTCAGATGGACTGAATGAGCAAGTTTATAATGCTTTCAGAATGAATCAAATTAAAATCCCTTTTCCACAAAGAGAATTGTATATTCATCAAACTAATCGAGGCAGTGATTCATCTTCATGATGTTTTAGTGTGTCTATTAGTGTTTGCTTATTGATTGGTTTTGCAAATAGATAGCCTTGAACAAAGTCACACTGTCTCGATTTTAGAAAAGCATGTTGCTTAACCGACTCTATTCCTTCTGCAACAACTTCCAAGTTTAAATTTTTAGCAAGCATAATGACGGTATCGACGATAGCTTCGCTATTGTTATCTACCTGAATGCCGTCAATAAATGATTTATCAATTTTTAAGCGATCAATGTGAAAGTCTTTTAAATAATTAAGTGACGAATATCCTGTTCCAAAGTCATCCACAGAAACCATACAGCCAAGGTTTTTTAATTGATCAATTATGCGATTGGTTGCATGAATGTCTTGGATGATGGTGCCTTCTGTGATTTCAAACTCGATTTTACTCGGATCAATAGGAATGCTTTTAAGCTTATCTTTAAAAACCTTAACAATATCGTAATTAATAAAATGACGTGCCGATAAATTGAATGCAAATTCGAAATTACTCAGCAATTTTTTGTTCTGTAAAATAAATAACATCACTTCGTCTAATAACCACTCTGTGATTGGCAATATAAGATTCATTTTTTCTGCGACAGGAATAAATTTTTCTGGACTGATATGTCCGCCGTTTTTTCGCTGCCAACGTAATAAAACTTCAAACCCTACCATCTTATGAGTTCTCATACAGTAGCGAGGTTGAAATACTGGATAAAACTCTTTGCCTACTAAAGCCTGCCGTAAATTTTGTTCTAGCCGAAGTTGCTCTTTAGCAATAGCATTCATCTTTGCTGTAAAAAACTGAAAGTTATTGCGACCTATTGATTTAGCGTGATACATGGCTGTATCGGCATGCTTCATCAAAAGATTTGAACTGTGTCCGTCATTTGGAAAAATAGCTATTCCTATACTTGGAGAAATTGAAACAGATTCTGCGCCAACAATAAAAGGCTGAGCCATTATTTCAATGAGTTTATGACATAGAAAATGAAGCTGATCAATTTCGTCAAGGTTTTCAACGAGAACAACAAATTCATCGCCGCCAATTCTGGCAATGGTGTCATCGCGACTCAAGCAATGTGATATTCGAGCAGCGACTTCTATTAATACTAAATCGCCTGTGCGATGTCCTAATGTGTCATTAATGGTTTTAAAATGATCTAAATCAATAAATAAAACGGCGAGTTGTTGCTCTAGACGAATAGCTCTTTCTAAAGCATGCTCTAAACGGTCATTGAGTAAATTTCTATTGGGCAATTTTGTTAAAGGATCAAAATTAGCTAATTGCCTTAATTGGTATTCAGCTTCTTTGATTGCGCTAATATCGCTCCATATTAAAAAGAAATGTTTTGATGACAACGTCGATTCTGACAAGTTTACGCCTGCTTTTAGCATGGCGGGGAAAGCCTTAGCTGAATTTCTTGAAAGCCAACATTCTCCTTCAAAAGAGCCATGGCTTTCTACCTTTTTGATAACTTGATGATAAAAATCAGGAGGTATGTGGTCATTTGTTAATAAAGATAATGAACTATTAATAAGGGTATCTAAGGAATAGCCGGTCATCGCTTCAAAAGCAGGATTGACTGTTATAATTTTATAAGTGTTATTGATTATAGCAATGGCATCGGTAGTCGAAATAAATGTCTGACTTAACAACTCTTCTCTATCGTGTTTTAATTTTTGTTCTGATACTTCAAAATAGGTTCCTGTTGCTGATAGCACGCCTATATCGTTACGTTCTGTTATTCCGCCTCTGTCTTGAAACCACTGATAATCACCCTGTGGATTTTTAATGCGATAGGTGCAAGCAAAGTTAAGAGATTTTAACTGGCTGAAATTCTTCCATTGTTTTATAAAGAGGTTTCTGTCGTCAGGATGGATAAGTTCAATATAGTTGTTAAATGAATGGGTTGAAGCATTCTGATGGGTTGTATTAAATCGAGAGTGGGAGAACTGGTTCGTTCTCAGGCTCCAGTCCCATACGCCACTTTCTGAATGGGCTAAGGCTGACTCTAAACGCTGTTGTGCTTCTTGAAGCGTTCGATTTATTATTAATTGATTTTGAAAAACTTTTCTGCGTAATCCGACCCAAATAGTGATGGTTAAAATAAGAACAAGTGCAAAGCTGAATAATGCTGTTCGAGTTTGATACCAGGGGTAAGGTACTTCATATTCTAGGATTAAGGGTGCTGAATAAACTTCGTCGAGCTTAGATATTTGAACTTGATGTTTGCCATAAGTTGAAAAGAAAAAAGTCAGAATGTTTTGATGTGCAGTAAATTCTGACTCATCTCCATTGTTTTTTACTTTTATTAAAAACTTTATAGCTGAACGCTCAAAAAAATCGAAATCCGATAAGTGTATTTTAAATCCAAAGTCATTTGCCTCAGGCGTTATAATAAAAGACTCCGAATTATAAATTGTGCGATTCTCTTTTTGATTGAGATATTCAATTTTACTAATATGAAGATTCGTTCCAGCTGAGAGTAACTTGGGCTTTTCTGTATTCTTACTGATTACCGAAAAACCATTGACTGACCCAAAGAGAATATTGCCATCGTTCAATTTTATATAAGCATTTTCATTGAACTCCTCCACAGAAAGACCATCAAAGGCAGTAAATGACTTCACCTCATTGGTTTTAATATTTAATCTAGATATACCAAGGTGGCTACTAATCCATAAATCATTTTCAGAGCGAATAGCACTGAATAAGGTGAGATCAGATAGGCCGTCTGCAAGAGTGTAATGTTTGATTAGCTGCCATTGACTGTGTTCATTTTGACCTAAATGAAATAAGCCTGCTCCTCCCCAAGTTATCCATATAGAGTTAGTCGAGTCCCGATGAAATGCCGTGGGATAGATATAGTTATTTGACAGTTTATAGTACTGCTGAAATGCGAGAGTAACCGACTGCTTAGCAAGGTCGACACTAAAGGCTCCTTTTGCGGTGCCAAGCCATATTGTCCCAAACTCATCTTGTCTAATTTGTTTTACCGGTATGTCAAAGTATTCATTGTTAACTTTGAAACTTTGGGAATGCGCCCAAGATTTTTCAGCCAGATTGTATATAGAAAAACCATTATCATGTGCAACCCAAATCGAATCATCTATTTTTGCGAGTGCATAGAAGAAGGTGTTTTCAATTCGAGAAAAAAAAGTCGAATGATAGTTGTTGGTATCAACCAGTGATTTTGATTCTGGATTAAATAATCGAACTTGATCATAAGTCGATAGCCACAACAACCCATCAATATGAAGGATATCGTAGATAGCGTTGTCAACTCGAGGCTCTGCATTTTCGATGACTTGATAAGTTTGAATTTCTTTAAATGATTTGTCGAGCTCAACGAGCCCTTGTTCGGTACCTACCCAAATAGTATCTTTTAGCTCCAAAAACGACCAGATATTCGCCTTGGTTCCCATTCTTAACGAACTGTTTTCTGATTGCAGAAAGTTTTTAATACTCAAGCTTTCAGGATTCCAATAATAAACGCCGTTGCCCGCCGTTGCTAACCACATTTTGCCTTGACGGTCGAATATAATATTGTTAATTGTATTGGTATTTAAATTGACGTTACCATCAAGCAGTCGAAACCAATGTTCAGCAAATTTTTGATCTTTTTGAATTTGAAATAGACCGTCATAGGTATTTATCCAAAGAACATTATCTTGCTTTAACATCGACACCACTTCAGCTATCACCAGTGGCTTCTCGGCAAACTCATTTGTGGTTTCGATCTTATCGAGTGGAATAGAAAATAGGCCTTTTTTAGAACCTATATACAGCTGCTCTCCTACAATATTAAGCGCAGAAACTCCTTCATTATTTGCAGCACCATAAGAGTCATCAGCAAAAAACAGTTTGCGGGTAGTACTTTGCTGATTTGAGGCAATGTACAAACCATAGGTTGTACCTATCAGATAATTGCCCTGATATTCGATGATATGGGTGATCCCTTCGTTATCTAATGAAAAGTCAGAGAAGGTAATATCTAACCTTTTCGCAATAGAGTGTCCTTGCTCAAGCACAAATACGCCATCCCAGCGAATAAACCAAAGTTTTCCCAAGTCACCTTCAATGATTTTGTAAACAGGTCTTACTTTACTGTTATTAAATTGATCGCCTTCAAATATTACGGACTCGGTTGCCAAGTTGGCTGGGTTGACTTGATAAGCAGACATATCATTGGTTACCCATAGTCTTTGTTTCGAGTCTATAAACAAATCGTATACTTCGGAATTTTGTAGAGACTTTTGTGGGCCAGGTATTTCTTCGAATTGATAGCCGTCATATCGTTGCAGACCGTTGACTGAAGCAACCCATAAAAAACCAAAGCGATCTTGAGCTATGTCATTGACCCATCTGGAATTGAGCCCATTATCAACAGAGAGGTGCTTAAAATAAGGAGACGCGACCTTGACATTGGCGAGGCACGTTGATGCGAACAGGAAGACTAAAGTTGCTAATCTAGCAAATAGTGACATTCTAATCATGTTGTAATAAACGACTTTTTAAATGATAGCGCATATTTCTTTTACCGTTCAGCTGAATAGCACAAACTATTCTTGTGATTTAAACGGGTTTTCGATAGAATTCGGGCTCAAAGTTGCGGGGTGGAGCAGTCTGGTAGCTCGTCGGGCTCATAACCCGAAGGTCGTTGGTTCGAATCCGGCCCCCGCTACCAACAGGTTTTTGTAAAAAGCCCCGTTTAAGGGGCTTTTTATTAGCCTTAGTTGGAGGTTGTAATACAGCCGCCCAATGTAGATTTGATAATGATAAGGGCAACAATGCCCTTTTTTTGTTTTTAGTTAGCTTTAAGGAGCCACATGTGGCTGTAATTGACCAACTCAATCAACTGATTGAACCCGCTGTTGAAGCAGTAGGGTTTGAGTTTGTTGGTTTAGAGTATGTGGTGCAAGGCCGTCAATCGGTTTTAAGAATTTTCATTGATTCTGAACAAGGGATCAATGTGGATGATTGTGCCATTGTGAGTCGCCAGGTCAGTGCGATATTGGATGTTGAAGATCCAATTTCCGGGCATTACAACCTTGAGGTCTCTTCTCCGGGTATGGATCGTCCACTTTTCAAGTTGGAGCATTTTGAGAAGTATGTGGGTGAAGAGATTAAGTTAAGAAGTCACGCTCCGGTTGATGGTCGTAGAAATTTTCGCGGCTTTATTACCGGTGTTGAAGGTGAAAACATTATTTTATCGGTGGAAGGGAAAACCTTCCAAATTAAACATGGCAACGTGGATAAAGCCAACGTTGTGCCCAATTTTGACCAGTAAGTTTGAGCGTTTAATAGAGGTCTAATTTATGAGCAAAGAAATCCTGTTAGTTGTTGATGCGGTTTCTAATGAGAAGGACGTAGAGCCAGAAATCATTTTTCAAGCTTTAGAAGCGGCCATTGCTATGGCAACAAAAAAGAAAAATGGTGGAGAAATTGACGTTCGAGTTGCGATTGATAGAGCTTCTGGCGCCTACGATACTTTTCGTCGTTGGGAAGTAGTCGCAGACACTGATACTGGCTTAGAATCGCCATTTACTCAAATCAGTTTATCGGCAGCCCAAGTTGAAGAGCCAAGTATTCAAGTGGGCGGATATGTTGAAGAACAAATTGAGTCGATTGAGTTTGGGCGTATCGCGGCACAAACAGCTAAGCAAGTAATCGTACAAAAAGTACGTGAAGCTGAGCGAGCGAAAGTGGTTAAAGCTTTTGAAGGAAGAGTTGGTGAGCTGATTACTGGCGTGGTGAAAAAAGCGTCGCGTGACAGTATTATTTTGGATTTAGGCAACAATTCAGAAGCAATTATTCCCAGAGAGGAAATGATTCAAAGAGAATCGGTTCGATCGGGTGATCGTGTTCGGGGTTTGCTGTATGCGGTGAAACCGGAAGCTCGAGGTCCTCAGTTGTTTATCAGTCGTACTCGTCCAGAAATGTTGATTGAGCTTTTCCGAATTGAAGTGCCAGAAATTGCTGAGCAAGTGATCGATTTGAAAGGCGCAGCTCGTGATCCTGGATCTCGCGCAAAAATTGCCGTTAAAACCAATGACAAACGAATTGACCCAGTGGGTGCTTGTGTTGGTATGCGAGGTTCGAGAGTTCAAGCTGTTTCGGGTGAAATTGACGGCGAGCGTATAGATATCGTTCTTTATGATGATAATCCTGCGCAATTTGTAATTAACGCCATGTCGCCGGCTGAAGTGGTTTCGATAGTGGTCGATGAAGATCGTCACTCAATGGACATTGCTGTTGCAGAAGAGCAACTCGCTCAAGCTATTGGTCGTAGTGGTCAAAACGTAAGGCTCGCAAGTGAATTAACCGGTTGGACTTTAAATGTAATGACCGAAGAAGCCTTTAATGAAAAGAATAATGCTGAAAGTGAGAGCATTATTACATTATTTATAAATGAACTTGGTGTTGATGAAGAATTAGCTGAAGTGTTAGCTCAAGAAGGTTTTACGACGGTAGAAGAAATTGCCTATGTACCATTAGAAGAAATGATGGAGATAGACGGTTTTGAAGAAGACCTCGTTGAAGAGCTTCGCTCTCGCGCAAAAGATTCATTACTTAACAAAGCGTTGGCAACCGAAGAAAAACTCGATGCGACAGAGCCTGCTGAAGATCTGTTAACTATGGACGGTATGACTACTCAATTGGCTTATCAATTAGCCGGTATGGGGGTTAAAACCATGGAAGACCTTGCAGAACAATCGGTGGATGAGTTGATGGATATTGACGGAATGACCGAAGAACGTGCAGGTGAGCTGATTCTTACCGCTCGTGCACCTTGGTTCGCCGACGAACAATAATTCGACATTTTAATTCTATAGATATAAGGGGTCGTAACGAATGTCAGAAATAACCGTGGCTAATCTTGCAGAGATTGTTGGCACGCCAGTAGATAAATTACTGGAGCAGCTGCAGAGTGCCGGTATCGCTCTGAGTGGACCCGAAGAAATGGTTTCGGATGAACAGAAAAAGCAATTGCTGACTTTTCTTAAGCAAAGTCATGGAGCAAAAGAAACCAATGAACCTAAACGCATTACTTTAAAGCGGTCAGTGAAAAGCTCGCTAAAAGTAACTGGCTCATCGGGTAAGGCAAAAACCGTTTCGGTTGAAGTTCGAAAAAAACGCACCTATGTAAAAGGTGGAAAGATTGCTGCAGCTGAAGTAGAGCCTGAAACAAAACCAGCAGTAGCACCGGTTGTAGACGCTCCAGTCGCCGTTGAAACTGTAGAAGCTCCTGTTTTGGATGAAGCGGCGCAAAAAGCGGCTATTGAAGCGGCTGCTCAAGCGGAGGCGGCGAAAGAAGCTGAACGGCTAGCACAAGAAAAAGCCGAGTTAACCGCAAAATTAACCCAGCAAGCTGAAGCGCTGACTCGAGCGGAAGTTGAGTCGAGACTGCTGGAAAAAGAAAAGCAGAAACGTGAAGCTGAACAGACTGCTAAAGAAGCCGCTAAAAAGAGCGGTAAGAAGGACACTGTAGATGAAGAGCCCAAAAGAGGCCGTCATTTCAGAGATGCTGAAGAGGAAAAACCGATAAGGGACGACGGTAATAAGAAAAAGCGTAAAAAGAAAACTCGTGGTAGCGATGAAAATGAAGCTGAAGATGTTATTTCTAAATATTCATCTTCGTCACGTCGTAAAACTGACAAGCATGATATCGCTCCTAAAGTAAACAAACCGATTGTTGCACCAAAAGCATTGCAACATGGGTTCTCAAAACCGGTAGAAAAGAAATCTATGGTAGTTGAAATTCCAGAAACCATCACTGTAGGTGAACTGGCTCAGGAAATGTCGATTAAAGCGGCGCAGTTGATTAAGTCATTAATGAAAATGGGGCAGATGGTTACAATTAACCAACCGCTCGATCAAGATACGGCTATTTTATTAGTTGAAGAGATGGGGCATCAAGCGGTGGCCAAGTCAGAAGTAACGGTGGAGCAAGAACTTATCTCTGAGGGAGAAAAAAGTCGAAGTGCAGGTGAAGGAAAGCCAAGAGCTCCAGTGGTTACAATTATGGGGCACGTTGATCATGGTAAAACCTCTTTACTCGACTTTATTCGGACGGCCAAAGTAGCCGCTGGTGAAGCTGGTGGTATTACCCAGCATATTGGTGCTTATCATGTTGAAACTAAACGTGGCGGAATTACCTTCTTAGATACTCCTGGTCACGCGGCGTTTACCTCAATGCGTGCTCGCGGAGCTAATGCGACGGACATTGTTATTTTGGTTGTTGCGGCAGATGATGGAGTGATGCCACAAACCATTGAGGCTATTCAGCACTCAAAAGCAGCAGGCGTACCTTTGATTGTTGCAGTGAATAAAATGGATAAGCCAGAAGCGGATCCGGATCGGGTTAAAAACGAATTATCGCAACATGAAGTCATCCCGGAAGACTGGGGTGGTGACACCCAATTTATTCATCTATCAGCTAAAACCGGTGACGGTGTGGATGAACTTCTTGATGCTATTAGCTTACAGGCCGAGCTACTTGAGCTGAAAGCTTCTGATGAAGGTCATGCCAAAGGCGTGGTTATTGAAGCGAGATTAGATAAAGGGCGCGGTGCGGTTGCATCGATCTTAGTTCAATCAGGCACGTTGAACAAAGGCGACATTATGTTGGCTGGTTTGCACTATGGTCGTATTCGCGCATTGATTAATGATCAAGGCGAAATGGTCGATAGTGCTGGTCCTTCGATGCCAGTTGAAGTGCTTGGATTATCGGGTGTACCTTCGGCCGGTGACGATGTGCTTTCGGTTGAAAATGAACGTAAGGCTCGTGAAGTTGCAACCGACAGAACCAGTAAACAGCGCGATGAAAAACTAGCACGTCAACAAGCGGCAAAACTTGAAAATATGTTTGCCAACATGACTGAAGCTGAGAAGAAATCAGTGAGTGTGATTGTGAAAGCGGACGTACAAGGTTCGGTCGAAGCCATTGCTAAGTCATTAACTGAGTTATCTACCGATGAAGTGGTGGTGAATGTGATCGCAACCGGTGTTGGCGGCATTGCTGAAACCGATATTTCATTAGCTGCAGCTTCTGGTGCATACATTGTCGGATTTAACGTTCGTGCTGATGCCTCGGCTCGTAAAGCGTCAGAAGTAGAAGCGGTTGATATTCGATACTACAGCGTGATTTATGATGTGATTGATGAAGTAAAAGCGGCGATGTCAGGAATGCTTTCGCCAGAAAGACGTCAAGAAATCATTGGTTTGGCCGAAGTGCGTGATGTATTCCGCTCACCAAAATTTGGAGCGGTTGCAGGCTGTATGGTTATTGAAGGTACGGTTAAACGTAACCGTCCTATCCGTGTTCTTCGTGATAACGTAGTTATCTACGAGGGTGAGTTAGAATCATTACGTCGCTTTAAAGATGATGTGCAAGAAGTTCGTCATGGTATGGAATGTGGTATTGGTGTTAAAAACTACAATGATGTAAAAGCCGGCGATCAAATTGAATGCTTCGAAGTGACCGAAGTCGCTCGAACTATTTAATCATATTGACGGAAACAGCATGAGTAGAGAGTTTAGTCGTACCGAGCGCGTTGCAGAACAACTGCAACGCGAGCTTGCCTTAATTTTACAGCAAGAAATAAAAGATCCTCGGGTAGGAATGCCTACGGTTTTGGCCGTTGAAGTGACTCGTGACTTACAACACGCCAAGGTGTTTGTATCGTTTTTAGGAAAAGATGCTGAGTCAGAAATTGATTTGGCGCTAAAAGCATTAACCAAAGCCGAGGGATTTATTCGTTCTACGTTAGGTTCAAGAATGCGATTAAGAACCGTACCTCAACTGCATTTTAAACACGACACTTCTATCACCCGCGGCCAACAAATGTCTTCCTTGATTGCAAAAGCTAGAGCGAAAGACAGCGATAATCCGTCTGACGAGAATCCTCAATAACTTTGAGGGGGTAAACTTTGGCGCGTAAAAGAAAAGGCCGTCCCCTAAACGGTATTCTGCTTCTCGATAAACCAACCGGTGCCAGCTCAAATAATATTTTGCAGCAAGTAAGACGGCTTTATAACGCACAAAAAGCAGGTCATACCGGAAGTCTTGATCCACTTGCCAGTGGTATGCTGCCGATTTGTTTTGGTGAAGCGACTAAGTTCTCCCAATTTCTACTCGATGCAGACAAAGCTTATCGAGTTACGGCACAGCTTGGGGTAATAACCACAACTGAAGATGCAGAAGGTGAAATAGTTGAGACGAGGCCGGTTGATGTTTCGGAAGAACAACTTAACAATGTCGTGCAATCTTTTTTAGGTGAATCAATGCAAGTACCTTCGATGTACTCTGCATTAAAACACAATGGCCAACCCTTATATAAGCTCGCGCGACAAGGGATTGAAGTAGAGCGCGAAGCAAGGCCAATAAGCATCCACCATATAAAACTTGAATCATTTGATGGAGAGTTTTTTTCGCTTTATGTCAGTTGCAGCAAAGGCACATACATTAGAAACTTAGTTGCTGATATAGGTCTAAAACTTGGATGTGGTGCACATGTAACGGCTCTTAGACGCGAATGGGTAGGACATTTTAAGAACGATTCGATGATAACGCTAGACCAACTTCAAGTATTACGAGATGAAGATGCTTTTGAAGAATTAGATAACTTATTGTTACCAATAGAAGCTTCACTAGAAGGTTATTCGCAAGTGGTTATTGATCTGCAAAGTGCACACTATTTTTGCAATGGTAATCCGGTAAGTATTAAAGTGGACGCTGGTGAAGGTGAGTTGATAAAAGTATTTGATGAAGAAGGCCTGTTTTTAGGTGTGGCGACCATTAATGACGATTTGCAATTAGCCCCGAAAAGGCTAGTTGTTTACGAACATAATTGATAGAAGAGAGAGTTTTATGTCTAAAGAGCATTGGAGTGAATTTTGGGCACAAGGTAATGTGACGTCGCTGCCTTTTGATTATGAGCTTAATTATGACAACGAAATTGCAGCATTTTGGAATGGTCAGTTTGAGTTATTAAATGATAATGCTCAAATATTAGATTTATGCTCAGGAAATGGAGCAATTGCCTTACTTGCAGCAAAATATAGCCAAGAACATGATAAGAACTTTTCTATTGTGGCGACCGATGCTGCAAAAATTAATTTTGAAGCTATGACTCGCCGATACTCTTTGCTAGCTGATCTTGTGAAGAATATAACGATTAAAGATGAAGTGCTTTTAGAAGACTTAGAGTTGAATCAATCATTTGACTTAATCACCAGTCAATACGGACTTGAGTATACTGATTCAGCAAAAATTAAAGGTAAACTTGACCTTTGGTTAAAGGATAATGGAAAAATAGCGCTCGTTTGTCATGCCCAAACCTCCGACATTAAAGAGAGAATGAATAGAGAAAAGCTTGAATACTCGGTATTAGATGGCATTCAGTTTTACAGTCGAGTAAAAAAGCTAATTAGAAACTCAGCATCTCAAAAAGAACTTGCTCCAGTTTTTAAAGAGGCCCGAGCAGAGCTTAGCAAGACCCTTTTAACCAGAACATCTCCAATTTTGCAGCCAATAATACAAGCTTGTCAGTTTGTATTAACGGCAACGCCTGAGCAATATAAAGCAGGAAAAATTAATCTTAAACGTTTTATAGTCCAGCTCGTTTCAGCTTACGCTCGATTAAAAGACTTGTTTAAAGTACATAATCAATTTGCTAGAGAAGATTGGTATAAGTTTTATTTTAGCGATCAAGTCGAACTGTTGAAAACGGGTGCTATTTTTCATAAGCAACAGTATGAGGTAGGGAAGTTTTTTCTGTTTGAGAAAAAATGAAGATTTGCCTAGCTTGCTATCTGGCGCGCGCTCGGGTACAATCCGCGCCGAATTTGTCCTCTTAGCTGAATTAGTGATTGGTTAAGAGGTTTGATATGTCACTAATGGAGAAATTAATATGTCATTAAGCCCTGAAGCTAAAGCTGCTATCGTTGCAGAATATGGTCGTGGTGAGAACGATACAGGTTCATCAGAAGTTCAAGTAGCTCTTTTAACCGCTCAAATCAATCACTTGCAAGATCACTTCAAAAGTAATATTCATGATCATCATTCTCGTCGTGGTTTATTGCGCATGGTAAGTCAACGTCGTAAATTACTTGACTACTTAAAGCGTAAAAATCAAGAAAGCTATGTTGGCTTGATTGCTAAACTAGGATTACGTCGCTAAGACGAATCATAAAAAGGGGCTTTTTAAGCCCCTTTTTGCTATTATCTCCTAGCTAAAATTTTAATGGATCGATAAATCGCTATTGATGGATGTTTTTAGCCAGAAAGTGACTGTTTTTTTGTGAGAAGACAATCACTTTCTGGTTAGTCTAAAAACCGAACTTATAGTTTTTTGTCGCTCCACTTTGTTCAATCATCAATTACATTTTGTAATTAAGGATATTTTGTGGAAGCAATAAAACGCAGTTTTGAATACGGTGGCAGAACCGTAACGTTAGAAACCGGTGAAGTCGCTCGTCAAGCTACCGCCGCGGTTATTTGTGATGTTGAGGGCACCACCGTTTTGGTTTCTGTGGTGGGTAAAAAAGATGTAAATCCTAACCAAGATTTCTTTCCTTTAACCGTTAACTATCAAGAAAAAGCTTATGCTGCAGGTAAAATACCTGGTGGATTTTTTAAACGCGAAGGTCGTCCTTCAGAGCGCGAAACTTTAATCGCTCGCTTGATCGATCGTCCTATTCGTCCTTTGTTTGCCGACGGTTTTATGAATGAAGTTCAAGTCATCATCACCGTTGTTTCGATCAACCCTCAAGTTGAACCTGACATTGTCAGTATGATCGGAACTTCGGCAGCACTTGCTATTTCTGGGATACCTTTTAATGGTCCTTTAGGCGCGGCTCGCGTTGGTTATAAAAATGGCGAATATTTGTTAAATCCTACTCAAACTGAACTTGAAACCAGTGAATTAGATTTAGTGGTTGCAGGAACTGAGTCAGCCGTTCTCATGGTTGAGTCAGAAGCGCAAGAATTATCAGAGGCGGTGATGCTAGGCGCGGTAATGTTCGGTCACACCGAATCTCAAGCGGCCATAAAAGCCATTAATGAATTTGCTGCTGCTGTGAATACTCCAAAATGGAACTGGGAAGCGCCTGTTGAAAACACCGCATTGAAAGATCAAGTGGCTGAATTAGCGAAAGCGGATATCACCGCAGCTTATCAAGTCGCAGATAAAATGGCACGTAAAGCGAAGCTAGATGAAATCGGTGCAGCAGTTATTGAAAAGCTAGTCACAGTAGAAGGCGAGCTTTCAGCTGATGATGTAAAAAAAACCTTATCAAAAATTGAAAAGTCAGTGGTTCGTAGCCGAATTACTGAGGGCGAAAAACGTATTGACGGTCGTGATCACGATATGATCCGTGCACTTTATGTTAAAACGGGTGTATTACCTCGCGTTCATGGTTCAGCTTTATTTACACGTGGTGAAACTCAAGCTTTAGTAACCGCTACATTAGGAACTGAGCGTGACGCTCAAATCATCGATAGCTTAATGGGTGAAAGCAAAGATACCTTTATGCTTCACTATAACTTCCCTCCTTACTGTGTAGGTGAAACCGGTTTTATCGGAAGCCCTAAGCGTCGTGAAGTTGGTCACGGTAACTTAGCTCGTCGCGGTATTAAGGCCATGATCCCTTCTCAAGCAGAGTTTCCATACACTGTTCGTGTGGTATCTGAAATCACTGAATCAAATGGTTCAAGTTCTATGGCTTCGGTATGCGGTACCAGCTTGGCGCTTATGGATGCAGGTGTTCCGCTTAAAGCGCCAGTAGCGGGTATTGCCATGGGTCTGGTTAAAGAAGCAGAAAAATATGTGGTTCTTTCTGACATTTTAGGCGACGAAGATCACTTAGGCGATATGGACTTTAAAGTGGCTGGAAGTGAAAACGGTATTACCGCTTTACAAATGGACATTAAAATCCAAGGTATCACCAAAGAAATTATGGAAGTGGCATTACATCAAGCTAAAGCGGGCCGCTTACATATTTTGAAAACCATGAATGAAGCGATTAATACTCATAGAGATGACATTTCTTCTTTTGCTCCTCGGATTACCACAATTAAAATCGATCCAGAGAAAATTTCTGAAGTAATCGGAAAAGGTGGCTCTACCATTCGTGGAATCACTGAAGAAACCGGAGCAACCATTGAAATTGCAGATGACGGTACAGTGAAAATCGCTGCCGTGGATAAATCTGCTGGTGACGCCGCAGTTCAGCGGATTAAAGATATTGTTGAAGATATCGAAGTAGGTACTATTTACGAAGGAAAAGTAGCTCGTATTGCTGACTTTGGTGCTTTTGTTACTTTAAAACCGGGTAAAGATGGACTAGTCCATATCTCGCAAATTGCACATGAGCGAGTTAATAAAGTAACCGATCATTTATCAGTTGGTGATGTTGTTAAGGTAAAAGTGTTAGAAATTGATCGCCAAGGTCGCGTTCGTTTAAGCATGAAAGAGTTGATTGATCCACCAGTAAAAGCTGAAGAAGAGCCATCTCAAGAAGAAGCTTCAGAATAAGCTTTAGCTAAACCAAAAAAAGGCGACAAGAGTCGCCTTTTTTTGGTTTTACAGTAACCAGAAATCAGATTAAGTAGTTGCTTATAGACTAATCTTCACCTAAGTCATCCATTTCTAGTTCTTCTAAAGTTACGGTAATGGTTATGTCAATTACACCATCTCCATTCTCATCAATTTCAAGCAGCGCGCTTTGCGCATCTAATATTGTAACCGTTACCGAAGAACCGTTTTCAGCGGTGATCTTAAACTTACCTGATACTGCAACAGTTGGTTCAAGATCATCGCCATTGTTTTGCGCCAAAAACATGATCGGTTCAATCATCTCAAATGTGAAGCTGCCCTCTAAGTCGCTTGCATCTATTGAGCCTGAAACTGAAACGCTGATGCTTTGTTGCTCAAAATCAAGCTGGAGTTGACGAACCCAATTGTTATAACTGATATTTGAATTGTTAAATGCAAAATCGAGGTTTACCGTTTCAGTAAAGGTTAACACTGGGTCGGTATAAGCCAGCACAGTTTCAATGGTGCCGTTAACGAGTAAATCAAAATTTTGGCTAGTATTGATAATCGAAAGTTGATCGAACGTATGCACTATAGTGTTGCTGCCATCGCCAACGTTAGGTCCTATGGCGCCATCACCGGTAATATCTATAGCAAAACCACCATCTATGGTTGTTTCTAAGTCAGCACTACACTGATCAAATACAATATCAAAATGGAATTCAGTCGGTGGATTTCCAGAAAAGTTAATGTCCATCGAGCCTTGGCCGGTATCTGTATTCGGATCGTCTCCACAGTAGATAAGCGCCTTAGACAGGGCCTGCTCATAGTAACTGCCTTTAGCAAAATATTGGCTACGTTTATTAAGAGGCAGCGGAATTTCTAATTCGTCTAAAGCTGACAGCGAATCTAAGCTAGCAAAACTGGTAGCAACAACCTGCTTGGCGTTGGCTGCGGTTATTTTCGATTGAATAACTTCATCGTCAGAGTCTAGGCAGCCGGTTAAGACGGAAGTGCTCGCGATTAATGAACAAATAAAGGTAATATTTTTGCTTATCTTTTTCATTATTAGTCTCCAACAGCCCAATGAAAGAGTAGAGTGTAGTCGTTTATGATGAATCGTACCTGAACCAAGTTCACGAAAGACCGATTTGATTTTTTATATTCTATTTAAAGTTAAAAGTTGGAAGATCTTTACTAACAGTATTAACCGAGCTTAATTTTTAGTAATATCAATCTCATTATTGGATTTTGGGTTATCCCTGTTGTTTCGATATAAACAACATTTTGTAAACAGAATATTGCTGTAGGTAAACTTTTGAGTCGCTTGGCTAAATCACTCTTTCTATCTTATTGCTTAGTTTTAAGCTTGGGAGCATTAGCCCAAGTGATAGATGGTTTTTATCCTGCAGATAAATTTACGGTGGCAGATGGCTTACCGTCAAATCGCATTATCCACTTGGTACAGGATGGCGAACGTCATTTATGGATTCAAACCAATTATGGTTTGGCTCGATATGATGGCATCCACTTTACGCCTTTTACATCCATCGACTCGAGCGACTCAAGACAAGTGATTGCAATGCATGTTGACGAGTTAGGAAATCCTTGGTTTGTTGTCGATAAACTGTTAGATGAAAAACGTATTTATCAGTTTAATGGTCAAAACTTTCAGTTTTTTGCAAGTTTTCCTATGCAAAGCTTAATGGTGAACGATAACGAAGATGAAAGAGTCCTTCCTATTGCATCAAGGGTTCGAAGTAATCAAACAGAATTTTTATTAGGCGATTATTCAGGAAATTTATGGCTAGTCAGTCAGTATCAAACTACAAAAATGGGATTGCCTTATGGATTTGGCCAAATACATGAAATTTTTTCATTTAAAGAAGAGTTTCATGTATTTACTGATCGTCACTGGTGTCGTATTGATAATCAAACAATTTGTAAGCCTTGGTCAAACGAAGTAAAAGCCGTCAAAGCGTTTGTAAAAAATGAACAACTTAATGCCTTTACTTTATCAGATGAAAAAGTGAGAGAACTTAATTTTTCGAGTGGACAGATCCGAACAACACAACAAATAGATGTCGATATTGTTACTAAAAAAATCACTAAGTTGGCAATAAAGGATGAAAAGTCTCTGTTGATACTCACAGAAAATAAGACTTGGATGGTCAATATAGAGTCAGAGCAGCAGCAGGAGTTTTCAAAACACTTATTACTTAATGCTCCAAGAATATTTAATGCGATTTCAGATGTTGAAAAGAATTTGTGGATAGCATCGCAAGATGGTTTATTTAGAGTCAACTCAATAGTATGGAAAAATTCACCACGGGTCACTCCTCAAAGTGAGCAAGAAGTTACCGTTATCAAGGAGCATCCAAGCGGAACAATTTTTATCGGACATAATCTTGGTATTACTTTATTGACTGAACAGTCTCCGCAATATTACCCAATACTTCACGCATCAATGGGTATGCAAACCATTCAGCCTTTTCGTGTACTTGATGCCGTCGCAGTCGAGAATGGTTTTATTTTCAGCGCCCAAAATCGAGGCGTTGGATTTATTGACCTTCAAGGAAATATTGCGATGGCTGACAGTGATTTAGTTAAATCGTTGGGTGTTAGCTTTATGGTGGCTGAGTTTAATCAAGAAATTTATATGACTGCGGCTACAGGCGTTTATAAACTTGAAAATAATCGTTGGATTAAAGAGCCCTTAATATTTGAAAATACCAACTTAAGTCGAAGGTTGAGAACTATTAATGATGCATTATATGCATGCGTGAGCGGAGGCATTCTTCAAAAAAAGAAGGAATGGCAATGGTTATATAAAAGCTCCAAAGTCGAACAATATAATGTTTGTTTTGATATCTATGAAATGAGCCAATCAATCTATTGGGTAGCTACTTCAAGAGGAATTAAAACCTTAATTAACGGTCAGCTACAATCTGCTCCAGAATATTTAAAATTGCTTGATAATGTGGCTGTTTACTCTATTAACCACTTTGACGAGTCAATTTACTTTGGAACCAGTAAAGGGATCTTTCAACTAAATGATAAAGTCTTAGTAAATATTTCAACAGAACAAGGCTTGCCTTCAAATGAAACCAATCGTTCGGCTGTTGTCAAAATTGGTAGGGAAATTTGGCTCGGCACGGCACATGGATTAAGCATGTTTTCTGAAGCTGCCTTTCACCAAGAAAAAGTAGATATGGAATTGCAGCTACAATCAATTCGATATAATAATAAAGAAGTCAGTTTAGATAGGCTGCTTGAAATAAATGGTCAATCGAATCGATTGGAATTTGTTTTTAAAAATGTCAGTTTAGCGAAACAAAAGCCTAAAGCATTATTTTATCGACTTATGCCACTAGATACCGAGTGGCATTCGATAGCACGTTCTCCACAACCAAAAATACAATTGCAAAATTTGAACAGCGGTGACTACCAATTACAGCTAAAACAAGTTTCAAGAAACGATAAAACCAATGAATGGTATTATCAAATTAAAGTCAGTCAAAACATTAATGCAAGTGCATGGTTAGCTTGGTGTTTACCCTTTGTATTGCTTCTTTTAATTTGGGCTTCGATTAAATTGTATAAAGCACTGCACGATTCTGATTATGATGCTTTAACCGGAGTTTTAAATAAAAGAGCTATTATTCGCTTGATAGAAAGAGAAATTCAAGCGACACGTGACGCAACTAAAAGAAGTTTTGCGGTGGTATTTATTGATTTAAATAAATTTAAACAAATTAACGATAGTTATGGTCATTTGTTTGGTGACAGAGTTTTATCTTCGCTGTCTAAAAATATCAGTGGTGTTGTCCGCCCAGAAGATGATTTAGGTCGCTTTGGTGGCGATGAGTTTGTACTGATTATTCGCCATATATTATCTGCTGAAGAAGTTTCACCTGTGGTTGAGAGAGTAAAACAAAGTATCAATCAAAAAGTAACCATTGACCAAGTGACAATGACGGTCAATGCAAGCATTGGGGCTGCCATTTATGATCATCATCAAATCAATGCAATGGAAATGATAGAACAAGCGGACTCAGCCATGTATCTCGCTAAAGAATCAGAACACAACTTAGTTTATTTTAAACGAAAAAACGCTTAACAGGCATAGCTCCAAAGCATATTTTCGTTTTTAAAATAAACAAGTAAGAGATTTTTAGTAGGTGTATCTCATTCTTATAAAGTATTCACGAGTCGGACCTGGCAATGCGGCATGATAGCCATCATAGTAGGGCTGCACATAGTTAACTTCTTCGTTAAGAGCATTAAATACTCCCATTTGTAAGTTGATTGATTTAGTCATAAATTGTTTATAGATAACATTAAAATTAACCAATGTGATTGCATCAAATTTTCCGGGGATTAATTGTTCATCGGCATCTTGAGTAACACCAATATAACCGTATTTGGAAGCTTCATGTATGATTGAAGAATTTAATGTAACTCTATCGTTAAGCTTATAAGATAATGCCAAAGTAAATTTATGGTTGGGTGCCCCTAGCAATTGAGAGTCGGTTTCTAAAGGCATTTCGTCATCATCTAAATCAGGATCAACAGAGCGAATCGCATATTGGTCAACTTGATTGTCTGCGACTCGATAGTGTGAATAGCTAAAGTTTAAGTAACCCCAATTACGTTGATATTTAGCTTCTAATTCTATTCCTTGAGTGTGAACTTCATCATAATTGCGATAAGAATCAGCGCCATCAAAAAAATAGACGATAGGATCTTCGATTACAATATCAAAAATGTTAGCAGTGATGAAAAAACTATCGGATAATTTATAGCCCCACTCAGTTTCAAAAACGGTGGTATTTTCTGGTTTTATTCCCTCGCTAGATGGGTCATTAAAGTCCAATAAATTTTGAACAACAGGCGCTCTAAAGGCCTTACTCCATAAAATTTTGAAATGTGTTTTGTCATATACTTTGGTGAATCCCAATCGAGGTAGGAACGAATTGCCAGCTTCGCTGTGGTCTTCCCAGCGAGCTCCTAACGTCCAGTTGCCCAATTCAGATGCAATAAGTGCTTGAGCAAACAAAGCTATGCTATCGTATTTGAAATTAATAGTCTTATTTTCATCTTTAATTTGACTGGCTCCAAAAACGAGGTTATCGGTTTCATTAAAGTCGTAGGTGCCGGTGACTTTTAGGGTTGTTCTTTGCAGTTTTTCATCAAAGAATTGTCCTCCATAAGAATCAGGATCAAGTAATTCCAAGTCTATTACTGATTGAGAATTAGAAAGCCAAGGTTTTTGATTTTTTTGAATGATTTGAGGCGTCAGTTTCAAAGAATCGCTTAAGTCAAATTGATACTTGAATTCAAAAAACTGAGATTTAAATTTTGTCTCTACGGGATAAGGAGCGTTTACGAAAAATATATCTCGAGTGAGTACTTTGTGTTCATCTTGTAAGTATCGCGCCGAAAAATTTTGATAATTAACGCCTAAGTTAAATATTAGAGTTTCAAGATCTGAATTGTCATACATTGAGTAGCTATCATCATAAAAGTCACTAAAGTTTCTTTCACTACGACTGCCTTGTGTAAAAAATAGATTAGCATGGATCGCTCCTTGTTCGAAGACTTTGCCAGTTGCGAGACTGCCAGTTTTTCTGCTGAGACCATCTTCCATGTTACCTACCATTGCAGAAGCGTCAACAGAACTGCTTTTTTTGCTCACAATTTTAATTACTCCCATTTCAGCAAAGCCACCGTAAATCGCGGAACCTGGCCCTCTTATCAACTCGATTCGTTCAATATTTTCAACGGGATAGTGATTACCAAACTGCAATGTTGCGAAAGATAGCTCGTTCATTTCCATGTCATCGATCATCAAAGAGATTTTCCCTTCATGTGACCAGTTGCCTCGAGCAACAATGCCGACAACACCTTGTACATCCATAGCGAACGAAAGTCCTGGAACCAATTGTAAAACATCCATTAAGTCGCGAGCGCCAGAGTTTTGAATTTCTTCACTCGTGATCAAAGTAACAATCCCTGGAGATTCTCTAACGGTAAGTCCCTTGGCTCCAGATGCTATCGTCACCTTTATATCCAGTAGCGATTCCAAGCTGATATTACCAATGTCGTCTTCAACTGACGCTGAAGCTAAAGAACTGAATGTGATGATCAAAGAAATTATAAGAGTACGAGAATAAATCATAGAGCCACCTTTCATCATTAGAGTTACCTAAGATTCTTAATAGGAGTTTTTTAAAGGTTAAATACAGCTCAATTTTACCGGTCTCCGAATTTCATTTTAGACCATTGTAAGAAAAGTGTAATAAATTCTGTAGAAAGACTTTATTGTCTAAAGATTATTTGATTTCTGCGATAAATCATAATTAAAAGAGATGCTTTTTAAGCTATCGCTTTTATTTTCTAGAAGAAAAGTGGTGGGCCTTCACAGACTTGAACTGTGGACCAACGGATTATGAGTCC
>JBFHSP010000011.1:0-33395 GCA_041591085.1 Kangiellaceae bacterium
ATGCAAAGTCACAAAGTCCCACTCAACACCTTTTTCTTTCAAAGCCTCAAATATAGCTTCGGAAAAATGTAAACCGGCAGTTGGAGCAGCAACGGCTCCTTTTTGATCGGCAAAAATAGTTTGATATCGAACCACATCAAAATCAGAGTCATTGCGATCGATATAAGGTGGTAGCGGTATATGGCCAATGTGATTGAGCACATCAAATAAGTCACTTGCTTGAGTATTGTGCCAAATAAACCGATAAAAGTTATTAACTCTTTCTACCGCTTCAAATTTTTCATTTGCCACATGGACTATTGTTCCAGGCTTTAAAGCATTACTCGACTTTACTTGTGCTAAAAAATGTTGATTATCTTCAACACGCTCAATCAATAACTCAACTTTTCCGCCAGATTCTCGCTGCCCTAACAATCTCGCAGGAATGACTTTGGTATTGTTTAAAACAAGACAATCATTGGGACTGATTAAATCAACAATATCAGCAAAGGAACGATCAATAAGTTCGTGGTTTTGCCCTATTTCGAGCAAACGACTCTGGTCCCGCTGCTCAGCAGGAAATCGAGCGATTAACTCATCAGGTAAATCAAAAGCGAACTCAGATAACAACATACTTAGTTAGCACTATCAAAAATGAGGCGTGATTCTACCTGAAAATGCTAATCGTTTCGATACATTGAGATCAAAGGCAACAAAAAGGCCGCTACAGCGGCCTTAACATTAATAAAATTAAACACTTAACAGTCATCGCCACTTTCTGGCCAACAGTTATGCGCCGTTCCGTTCTTATCAGTCCAACGACGAATTCCATTATGCTGTAATACCAAAGCGCCTTCTTTTCCTGCCATAGAGCCAGTAGGTGTTGCGGTTATGGTATAGGTGGTAGCCGTTAAATTGGATAGCGCCACATTATAATAAGCCGTACCCGTTGGCGGCACTTGAGCAGCGAATGTACCACCAGCGGTTGCGCCAACATAAGTATTATTGGCCCCGCGAAAACGCTCCATTGCATTCACAGCAGTCAATAACGCCCCCATGCCATCCGCTCGCTTACTCCTCACCACGTAGCGATCGTAATTGGGTATTGCAACGGCTGCGATAATCCCAATGATCGCAGCAACGATTATTACCTCTATAAGAGTAAACCCTTTTTTATTCATTATCATTACTCTCCCTTATCATGGTAATTCACCAGGATTTAAGTGGCGCCATTTAATAGGCATAAGAGCTTGATTTGGCATTTTAATAAACTCATCTATACCACATAGGCGTGCAATACAACCTGTTAGGTTACCGTCACCTGTTAGCAATAATTGGGTTCCCGGAGGAATTCCTGATAAACCAGGAATATCTAAATATCTATCATCTTGATCAATCAAGCCATCACCGTTAATGTCTCCGACAGGTTGCCCGTCCTCAATAGCCAACCCCCAATGTCTACCAGATCCTGCGGCAGGGGCACATCCTGTGCTGTATGCCGATGATGCTGGAGGAAGATAGGTATTAAACATCACCACTCCACCTTGAGTTACAGATTCAGCTAAGACTTTTTCTCCTGTAGCTTGAAGTCTTAAATACCAGCCATAAAGATTATCGTCTTTAATCTTAACCGCTGCATCACTCATTCCATCTCCATCTGAGTCAGTAAACATCGCAGTAATATCAAGCAAATCATTCAACCCAACATCCTTTTTCCAAGTACGAGAGAGAACGCCTCGGTCTCTAACAACATAGAAATGATCAGAAACCAAAAGATTTAATGGGTGAGCACGATAACCAGACCCGATTGATACTGCGACATAATATTCTCCAGTATTTTTATCTTCGGTGAGAGAAACATCTGGTTCGTAGTAGAATCGTCTATTTTCATTTGCGGTTAGGCCTTCTTGTAACTTCGCAATTCTGCCACCGGTAATAGCTCCCGACACATTATTCACATCAAAACGGAAAATTTGAGCCCGTGTGTCCGAAACATAAAAATGGTCAAATAAATCGTCTCCCGTTATATCGAAAGCCCTAACTCTGGAGGGAACAGAGTTTAAAGCGGTATTACTGGTTGCGTCCCCAGCAGGGTAAGGAGCCTGCGAAGCCTTTGTGTTATCCCATAAGTATTGACCAGTAAGAGCATCTGCTATGAATACTCGATTACCTACGGCATCAATATTTGCTGCAGTATTTGCATCATCTTGATTTGTATCATATCCGCCACCAAAAACTAAAACCAATTTATCTGAATTAACACCAGGAAGATTCATTTTTCCAATAACAGGTGTAGACCATGTTTGACCTAAATTACCAAATCCGGTTTTTGAAGGATTAATTTCATACATTAATTGTGGATTATTAAAATCAGTCACATCAAATGCATAGTACGAACTTCCACCGCGGCGCATTCCAATAACCAAAATGGCTTTATCGCCCGAGTCAACAACTCCTTTAGTTCCGCTGGCATTATTATCTTGAACATACAAGCTGACTGATCCATCCATTCCATAAAACCGCTGAGTCGAAGGTTCATTTTTTCGAGATTTATACAAATTGCCTAATAAAATATCAGGAACAAAAGACCAATATTCATTACCTGTTTCCGAATCAAAAGCATGAACAAAGCCTTGGTTGGTACCAACGAAAATGACTGACTCAAATCCACCAGCAACTTTATAAGTTAATAATGTTGGCTTTGAATGCAATGGGTCTCCGATATGGTAATGTGGAGAAGTAGGAGTAGAAGAGTCTACGTTGTAGCCTTGAGCCCACTTTATCGTATTATCTCGATCAAGGTCATTAGTAACCCCTAGAACTGCCCGGGTGAGGCTACCATTTGACAATTCAACACGATTAGCAGAAGAGGTAGTGCTCGATGCTGATGCAATGTTAGTATACACCCTTCTTGGGACCGTCATTTTAGACGCCACACCACCTAGTGCTACCTCGTTTCCATCAACTATAGGCGACCACCAACTTCTTGCTCTGTCATCGAACTCACCATTGACTTCATTAATCGCAACATTAGCATTAACATCCCGAACAAGCTCTTGTACTCTTCCATATGAGTCTAAAACTAAATTGCCACTTTCATCACGTTTTGCATCTAAACGATATCTCTTAATATTTCCAGGCCAAGAAGGAGAGCTATCAGGCTGGAAAAGTGAGTAATACAATTCGTCACTATTAGTTAACCTGTTGTATTGGTTGACTGTCACACCAGCAGAAACAAATGTTGTGTTAGTTCGCAATACTGTAGCTGCAATTTTTTCTAAAGCGGCAAGCAATGACTCCTTGTTATCTGCAGTTTCATAAAGTCCATTACCAGCCTCAGCTATATCACTCAAAAAGCTCGACGAATAATCGAATCCGATTACATGAGTTGAAACCTTCTGATTACCTGCGATCCAACTAGCTTGGTCTTTAGTTTGTAAGAATCCCGCAATTTTCACAGCACAATCGCGCCCACTGTTTGCACCACTACAAGTACTACCCGACCACTCGTTATACTTCGCGCCAGTTCTCCAGTTATGACTTGTTGGAGCTCCATCAGTGAGTAATACGATATGATTTGCTTGGCAAGAGTCAACAATCGGTGAAACATAATTTGGGTCGCCTTTGATATGTTGGTCTCGGCAATTATTACTATTCCAATCAGCCGCACTGCAGCCAGATGGAGTGTATAACACGCCGGTTGCGTCAAAGCTATTAGGGTGGCTCACCCGATTATAGCGATTGGCAGGAGACCCTCTCTGAAGCCCATATAATACTTTTTCTGCTCTGTAATAAATACCCGCTTCAAGTAGCGTATCGCTAATAGGCGTATTTCCGCTAGCTTGGAAATCTTGCACCACTTGCTTCATTTCATCGCGCTTGGTGTATCCTGAACCGTCATATGAACCACGATAATTAATAACTAAACGAGGCGCTCTTACTGGATTTCCTTCAAACGATTGAACCGTTCTAGCGCCTGATGGAGTACTTATATAAAACGAGATTCCATTACCACTTTCCCAACCGCCCTTCGAAACAATTGACTGAACAGAGCTTTTTAAAGAAGGAGTTTGATAAATGATATTGGCAACCATATTGGGTAAGCTCCAACTGACCCCAGAAAGCTTTAGCGCAGAAACTATTCCTGCCGCATCACTAGTAGCATTGTTCGAGTCTACGGCTTGAATAGTTGCATTAGCATTTCCATTTCGATCGATGGTCGAAGTAAACTCTATATGCGCATCTATGACAGTTGCACCTTGAGGAACAACAATATTATCAAAATGAAGTCCTATTCCGTCATTAGGTCTTCCACTAGGCCTCTGATTAAATGACAAAGAAGTTCCTGCTTTTTGAATACCATTCCTACTGTTGTTTTCAAAGTCATAATCCGAATTGGAAATTTGTCGAATAGCTCGATTTATATAGCATCCATTTGCAGTGGGAGGTAAATCAGGGTCAAACTCTACGCGTAACCGCGGAGCATAAAGCGGCGATCCATCGTAAGAAATCATATTTCTGAAAGCTGAGTAGCCCGAATCATTTCGAATTATTAGACTTAAACTATTGCCTCCGCACCATGTGTCTGTATTTACAATTTCTTGTACTACGGGTGATAAGTCTGGTGACGAATAATTACTTGGAGGAACTAAATCACCGTTTTCAAATAAAGGATTAGGCGTTTCCCAATCTTCTGGCAGCCAATCAATCGAGTTATCCGTCGGTGTTCTGGCACTTAAGTTTAAGCTAGTCAGAGGTACAGAGTCACCAGACTTGTCACCAAATATTTCATACTTAGTATAACCAGAAGTGTTGTCGTAAGTTGAAAGAGTCAAGGTAGCTTTTGTTATTCTCGCTCCTTGAGGAATTGCCAAATCTGTAAACCTGACGCCTAACAAATCAGTATCTTTAATTAAATTAAAACTGATGTTTGCTTCAGTAAAATTCATTTGACCATTATTTGTATTTTCAGTTGCATCATCATTACTAGATCCTACAGTTGCTAATGCAATAGGATCTGCTGCAGCATCAATATTAACAACTGGGTTAAGAATAGGGCCTCCAGGTACACTAAACCTTGCCATACCAATATTTAAATTACTCGTATTGGTAATAAAATCATACATAACGTCACGCATAACATCGATTCGGCTAGCGCTTCCAGCGTCGCCTGAGGCACTTCGATTCATTGAGCCTGACGTATCAAATATAAACAACACGTTTGGTGTTACTGACTTGTTCGCAGTATTACTCAAAAATATTTCAGTATCGTCGGCAAAAGCAGAACTCATTACCGATAGACCATACAGCGAAACTATTGAACATTTAATCAATGCTCTTGCAGGTGCTTTTAATAAATTCATTTTATATTCCTCTATCGTTAAGGAGTATTACACATTTTGGAATACTGAAATCCGTAAAATTCAACGCCATCAGCTATTCCAGCAGCGTCACTTAAAGAGACAACTTTATAAATCTGACAATAAATAGGATTTTCACCACCTAAACTGACACCAGGACAAAACTGAGGCTTACATCCGTCAGGTGTTACTGTCAGTTTTACAGAAACATTTTTTTTATCGCCATCTAAAAATGTCGAACCACATGTGCCTTCTTGCCCATACTCATCAATGCACAACTCAATTGAGCTCTCATACCTTGCTCTATACAAAAGATGATTCGTATCATCTATGTAATCCCCAACATTTGAAATGTTATTGAATGCGTTAATACCTGCAGATGCTGCATTATAAGCCCAGTTAGCTTGATGCATATTAATTGCCATTTTTTCTTGAAAGGTCCCGTTTTTTACTGCAGTTACACCGACCACCATTAAAATGGCCAGTAGAATTAAAGCTACAAATAAAGCGGCACCGGACTGATTACTTCTCATAAAGTCCTCACTATTGGATACGCCTGGTTGGGCATGTGAATGGTTTTACTGAACATTCGACGTAACTTCTTATCGTTAACGTTCACCTGATAACCTAGCAAATCAAAATCCTGTTCTATTGCTTCAGTATTGGCATCTTCTTCAGTTGCAATGAGCAAAGCGATTTTAACTGAAAGCACTTTTCTGAAATCCTCATTAGTCAAACTATCAGCTGTTACATATCTATTCACCAAGCCATCTTTATTACTGTCTAAACCAAACAAAACTTTAAATGCCTCAACATTTTCGATAATGGGTTGAGCTGCAGCGCCTCCATTTCCTTGACATAAAAGAGTGGAACCATTGACATAAACTCGATTAACAATGTCTTTATTTACAATGTTAGTACCGTTACAATCAAAGCTATTTTCCATACTATAAAGAGTAAAGCTAACCTCATCATATGCCGCTCCTTTAATTCCGAAAACAGCACTGTCAGGTACAGTATTTTCTAAATTATCCCTCCAAGCTGTATTCTCAGCGAGCCTTTCTATAAACATCAGAGCAAAACGCCCGTCTGTTTGCACATTACCCAGTTCATTTTGCATAACGTAGGTTTGTTTAGAACCAATAAAGAGCTGAATCACCCCGCCTAAAAGCAGTAACCCCAACACAGAAGCAATCAGCAGTTCGGTTAAGCTGAAACCTTTTACATAGCTCAAGGACTTAAATGATTTCATGGCACTACCTCCAAAATCACACAGTCTTTTTCAGCGGCTACACCGAGTGGTGCACAGGCTAAATTAATAAATTCCGAAGCGGCGCCTTCACCAAAGTCAGGACGAGAGGCCACAGGAGTCCAAGCCACCGCGATCTGAACTTTATCACCACCACCAGAGACCACAAAAACTTCACCATCTGGAAGCTGAAGACTGGCGCTGTTACAAGTTTGCCATTGGTCAAATACGGCCATTTGCGCTGAACTGCAGTCACTTCCATCACAGTTTGAAGCAGGAGCGTCACCACACGCATATGGAGCTCCGGTATAACCGCTAATGATTTGACTCACGTCTGTATTTCCGTCGTAAAAAGCAAATTTTGCGGCTTTAACACGAGAAGCGACATCATCTGCTATTGCCGATGCTTGCCCCCGATAAAAGCCCGATTGGTTAGAAGTTAAACTGGTCACTTGAAGCGCGGCAACTCCGAGTAGTCCCACTCCTAAAATAAGTGTGGTGATCAAAACTTCAATCAGTGACACACCGCTTTGATGATTGATTGGCTTTAACATCCTGATGTATCTCCTTCTTTGCTGGAAACAGCGCCACCGGTTGATACGGTAATCTGTTTAGCTTTTCCAGAAGAGTGACAAGTTGAAAAAATGATTTGACCTTGTCCGTCGGCTCTAAAGCCGGTTGGAGCAAAAGAGAGAAATTGAATCTCTGGGTTAGTATTAAATTCAAGTCCATCACCAGAGCATTGATAGGCTTGAAATAAATCAGCATCCGCCACCAAATTATCCGTATCTGGATCAGTACCTACACGAAAAGCAGGAGCACCAATTTCAGCTGCCGCTACTGCATCAGGTGCAACAATCACAGTTAACTTTCTTGAAATTGCTTCTGACTTAGCTAATTGAACCGCTGAGATAAATTGATTTGCACATGAGGTAACTTGATTCGACTGAACCGTGTTTTGAAATGCCGGAATCCCATATGCCGCTAAAATTCCTACCAAAATGGCAGCGACCAAAATTTCGACGAGTGTAAATCCTTGTGATTTCATTGAGAGCTCATTAAAGGTTTTCATGAGCCTAATATAGTAAGGTGAAATACAACATACAATCGGCTATCGATAAACGCAAATTGGCTTCCGATAAGCGGTGAAACACCATTTTCAAACTGTGATCCAGTCGACGTTATGCACTAGACAACTGTAACCGTTCAGTTCTTGGGATCAAACTTCCTAAGTTCTGGGGGCAATACAAACACAATGTTTTCATCTTGGCCAGAAAGCTCTTGAGATGCTTTACCACCGAGTGACTTCAACTTATCAATGACATTTTGAACTAACACTTCAGGTGCAGAAGCCCCTGCAGTTACTCCAACCGCATTAATATCTTTTAGCCAATCTGGATTGATTTCGTTTTGATTATCGATTAAATAAGCGGCAGTTCCTTGAAACTCTGCCAGCTCTCTTAATCGATTTGAGTTTGAACTGTTTTTCGAACCTACTACTAACAATAAATCGACTTGCTCTGAGATTTTTTTAACCGCATCTTGTCTGTTTTGTGTGGCGTAACAAATGTCGTCTTTTCTAGGCCCTTTAATATTTGGATACTTTTTTTGTAACGCAGAAATAATCTGTTTAGTGTCATCAACCGAAAGTGTGGTTTGGGTAACAAACCATAAAGCATTAGGATTTTTGACCGATAAATGTTCAACATCTTCCAAGGTTTCAATCAAATAAATTCCAGCGTTTGAATTGTTATACTGACCCATAGTGCCTTCCACTTCAGGATGGCCTTTATGTCCAATTAATATACACTCTTGGCCATTTTCACTGGCTCTAGCAACTTCCAAATGCACTTTGGTGACCAATGGGCAAGTGGCATCAAACACTCTTAAGTTTCTTTCGGAGGCATCTGTTTTCACTCTTTGTGACACGCCATGCGCACTAAAAATACAAATGCTGTTTTCTGGAATTTCACTCACATGCTCAACAAAAATAGCACCCTTTTCTCTTAGTCCATCAACAACAAATTTGTTGTGTACCACTTCATGACGCACATAAATTGGAGCTCCAAACACCTCAAGTGCTCGATTCACTATTTCAATCGCTCGATCAACACCAGCACAAAAACCTCTTGGATTTGCTAATAAAATTTCCATTGATTAAACCTCTGGTGGCTGATCGATGCCACGAACTAAAACATTAAACGTGATGGCTTCACCAGCAAACGGATGATTAAAATCAACTTTTACTGAGTGTCCGGCCACTTCTTTTACCACTCCGGGCATAGGCTCGCCGTTTGGAGCCGCAAACTCAATAATAATACCTTCAGCTAACTCAATATCATTTGGAAAACTGTGTAAGTCCATAAACTGAACTAGATTAGGTTGATATTCACCTAAGGCATCTGCACTTTCTAAACGAAATGATTTTTCTTGGCCTAACATCATTCCAACAACATGATGCTCAAAAGCATCACTCATTGAACCATCACCTAAACAAATAACAACCGGCTTTTCAGAATGATTTGCGTTTATAGTCACGCCATCATCGGTTGTGAGTTTTAAGTCAATGTAAACAAGGCTATTTGCATCGACCGATTTTATTTGAGTACTTAACATGGCTTTTCTACTTCTCTAAACGCTAGATTTAGATTTTAAATTTTCAGACTTTAATCGTTTTGGCTCAAACCAGATGCTGTCAATGATCAACATCGCAGCGCCGATTGAAATAGCTATATCTGCAACATTAAATGTTGGCCAGTGATAGCCGTAAGCATACCAATCGATAAAGTCGACTACATAACCAAATTGGATCCGATCAATCGCGTTTCCAAATGCACCTGCAATCACTAATGCTAAGCCGGTGTTTAACCATTTTAATGAGCGATCATTTCGACATAACCAGACAACTAATACTATTCCGATTACCACCGCAAAAATGGATAAGCCGTAGCGTTGCCAGCCACCAGCATCGGCCAAAAAGCTAAAGGCGGCACCATAGTTTACAGCATAACGAAAATCGAAATGCGGCATAACTTCAATTACACGACCCGTTGCCAATACATCGGTTGCCCAAATTTTAGTCCACTGATCGAGTATTAAAACAGCCACACTCAATACCAACCAAGCAAAACCTGTTTGTTTTAATTTTCCAAATACCATCATTAAGCGAACAACCTCTCTTCGCCTTTGCCGTTTACATTTTCAATACAGCGACCGCATAAGCCTGGATGAGTTTCATTGTGATTTACATCTTCTGTTCGATGCCAGCAACGCTCACATTTTTCATTGCTCGACTTAACTATTTCTAAAGCAAACTCTACTTCTGCTGGTGTATCTAATTGCTCACTGGCCACCACTTTTGCCTTCGAAGTGATCAAGACAAATCGTAATTCATCTTGCAATTTTTGCAGCGAAATCAGGGTATTTCCTTTAGCTAATACGGTCACTTCGGCTTCTAATGAACTACCTAGCTCTTTTGCTATTCGTTTTGCTTCAATCGCTTTATTCACAGCAACTTTCACACTCAAAATATTTTGCCAGTCTTCAAGCGTAATTTTTTCATCTGAATATTGTGATAATTGCTCATACCATTGCTGAGTAAAGATAGTTAAAGACTGATCTCCAGATTGCGGCAAATGTTGGAAAGCCTCTTCAGCTGTAAATGACATGATTGGTGCCATCCAACGAATTAATGCTTGTAACACATGATACATAGCCGTTTGACAAGAACGATGCGCAAAACTGCCCCGCTTTGCTGTATATTGACGATCTTTAATCACATCTAAATAAAAACCACCCATTTCTATCGAACAGAAATGGTGAATATTTTGAACAACCTGCCAGAAAGTATAATGATCATAGGCTTTAACAATATTTTGCTGCGTTTCGAAAGCGGCGTGAATAGCCCAACGATCAAGTGGCAAACATTGCTCTGTTTTTAGTAGATCTGTTTGAGGCTCAAAACCATTTAAATTAGCAAGTAAGAATCGTGCGGTATTTCTGATCCTGCGATAAGTGTCGGCTGTTCTTTTTAGGATTTCATCGGAAACAGCAATCTCTCCACGATAATCCGTTGAAGCAACCCACAGCCGAAGAACGTCTGCCCCAAGCTTGTTGATCACTTCTTGCGGCGAAACAACATTGCCCTTTGACTTGGACATTTTCTCGCCTTTTTCGTCAACGGTAAAACCATGAGTGAGCACAGCTTTATAAGGTGCTCGATTATTAATCGCCACACCGGTTAGTAATGATGATTGGAACCATCCACGGTGTTGATCACTGCCTTCTAAATATATATCAGCAGGTTCAGTCAATTCGTCACGGACACCAAGAACGGACTCATGGGTAACCCCTGAGTCAAACCACACATCAAGGGTGTCATCGATTTTCATATAATCTTGCGCATTATCCGTTACAAGATCTTCAACCCTTAGGTCGTACCAAGCTTGAATGCCTTTTTGCTCAATCGCTTTAGCGGCTTTCTCCATTATTTCAGCCGCGTTTGGATGTAATTCGCCCGATTCTTTATTGATCACTAAACACAATGGCACGCCCCAAGTACGTTGTCGTGAAATACACCAATCGGGCCTTCCATCGACCATGCCTTCAATTCGTGCTTGACCCCAATCGGGAACCCACTGCACTTGTTTAATCTGTTCCATGGCTTGTGCGCGCAAACCATTTTGTTCCATGCTGATAAACCATTGAGGTGTAGTACGGAAAATTAAAGGCGTTTTGGTCCTCCAGCAGTGCGGATAACTGTGAGTCATTTTAGTTTTGCGTAATAACGCGTTTTTTTCACTTAACAAATCACACACTTTTTCATCGACTTTATAAACATGCTCTCCAGCAAAAATTGGAGTCGCATCACTATAAACGCCATCGGGTCCAACATAATTAAGTAACTCTAAATCGTACGTTTTACCAACATTAAAATCGTCGGCGCCGTGATCAGGAGCAGTATGGACAAGTCCGGTTCCGGCCTCAGTGGTGACATGTTCACCTAAAATTAGCGGAACTTTCTTATCGTAAAAAGGATGATTCACTTTTAAGTTTTCTAACGCGGAGCCTTTTGCGGTAGCTACTATTTCATATGTTTCAATGCCATAACGAGTCATGATCGAGTCAACCATTTCACGAGCAAACATCAATAACTCATCACCATGACCATCGTTAATTTTTACTAAGGCATAATCAAGATCAGGATGGATCGATACGGCTTGATTGGCTGGCAGAGTCCAAGGAGTGGTTGTCCAAATTACAATTGAAACCGGAAGCGCTGATTGATAACTAAACTTTTCAAGCAATGAAGCATCAGCATTAAAACGCACATCAATCGAAAACGAAGTTTTATCGTGGTATTCCACTTCGGCTTCGGCCAGTGCTGAGCCTCCTACGACACTCCAATAAACCGGCTTAACTCCTTTATGCAAATGCCCATTATTCACGATTTTAGCTAAAGCCCGTACAATATTAGCTTCGGTATCAAAGTTCATCGTAAGATAAGGATTATCCCAGTCGCCGAAAATACCTAAACGGATAAAGTCTTGTTTTTGTCCTTCAACTTGCTTGGCAGCGTAATCACGGCATTTTTGACGAAATACATCGAATGGTACCTTTACACCGGCTTTTCCATGTTTCTTTTCAACATTGTGTTCAATAGGCAGGCCATGACAGTCCCAACCTGGAACATAAGGCGCATCAAAACCACTTAAAGTGCGCGACTTAACCACCATGTCTTTCAATACTTTGTTTACCGCATGACCAATATGAATATTGCCATTGGCATAAGGAGGGCCATCATGAAGAACAAATTTAGGTCTACCTTCACTTGCTTTACGAATGGCCTGATAAATATCTTTTGACTGCCACTGTTTTAAAAACTCTGGTTCTCTTTGCGGTAAACTGGCTTTCATTGCAAAGTCAGTCTGAGGCAAGTTTAAGGTATGTTTATAATCGGCCATGATAGTTAACTCATATTTTAAAATTAATGCTGAATTTTTTTATTAGCAGCAGCTATATCTTTACTAATTTGCTGTTTTAAATGCTCTAAAGAATCAAACTTTCTTTCTTCTCGAATTTTATCTAAAAACCACACCTCAACGTGAGCACCGTAGCAATCTCCATTAAAGTTCAATAGATGAACTTCCAATATTGCTCGCTCACCATTGACGGTGGGTCTTTTCCCGACGTTGGCAACCCCATAAACAGGCTCATCGGCCACTCCTCCAACCAATACCAAGTAAACACCATGGATGGGTGATACTCTTCTTTTTAGAGGGATGTTTATAGTTGGAAAGCCTAGTTGGCGCCCGAGCTTTTGTCCGTGGCTCACTTTACCACAAATAGAATAATTTCTACCTAACAAAAGCCGTACTTGATCCAGTTCATCTTGCTGTAATTTTTGGCGGATCAAACTACTGCTGATCCGTTCAGTGCCTTGTTTTATCGACTGGGTATTTTGCACCGTAAAATGAGATTTTCCTTGCCGCTCGAGCATCGAATAATCTCCTTGGCGTGAAGCCCCAAAGCGAAAATCATCACCTACAATTAGGTGCTTTACATTGAGTTGCTTCACTAAAATCGACTGTATAAAGTCTTCTGCAGGCATGTTAGCCAATCGCTTATCGAAAGAAAGGCAAGCAAGCCAATCAACACCTAATTGCTCAATTAAACGAAACTTTTCCCTAAACCGAGTAAGGCGCGCTGGAGCCTTTTCAGCTTGAAAGTATTCATAAGGATCGGGTTCAAACACCATCACCAATGAGGGAAAGTTCATAGCTTGAGCTTTTGCAATAACGGCTTCAATGATCTGTTGATGACCACAATGGACACCATCGAACTTCCCAATAGTCGCAACGCACCCGGTGTTAGGACTGACAGATTGTTTTAATCCCCTGATCAACTGCATGCGTTTTTGACAGCCTTCATCATTACTTACTAAACCCAAAAGCGCGAAATTATAACGGATAGCGCACAGCAACAACAGGCCTACGGATTTCTGATTTCACTCAGCCTAAATCCTTGGACAAATAAGGCGATCAAATAAGTAGCGATGGCTGAAATAAGAATTAAGGCCAAGTATTGCGCTCGTTCAATAAATCCGGCTTCGCGCCAAACTTGAATATCTGGAGAAATCAACTTAATCAGAATAAACATTAATACAGTGGCTACTACAATTTTTAAGAGCTTTAAATACCATGAAGCTTCCATAAAGAGCGTACCTTTTGCAATGAGTCCTCGCCACAAAAAGAACATATTTACAAAAGCTGAAATAGCGGTCGCTATTGCAAGCCCAACATGACCAAAGGGTTTAAATAAAATCAAATTAAACACCATATTAACGGCCATGGCAGCAATGCCAATTTTTACCGGTGTTTTGGTATCTTGTTGGGAAAAATACCCTGGTGCAAGCACCTTGATCAACATAAAGCTTAATAAGGCTAAGGCGTAGGCCTGAAGGCTTAAGGCAGATTTAAAAGCGTCTTCGAGCGTGTACTCGCCATGTTGAAAAACTGACAGCATAATCGGTTCAGCTAACACAAAAAGCCCAAGCGCAGCCGGTAATCCAATTAAGATAACAATATAAATGCCCCAATTTAGCAAATGAGACATTTTTTGGCCCCCTTTAGCAAAATCTCTTGATAAGTTTGGCAAAATAACCGTGGCTATGGCTATTCCAAAAATACCAAGGGGAAACTCAAGCAGTCTATCGGACAGATAAAGCCAGGTGATACTACCGGTTACTAAAAAAGAAGCAATAATGGTATCGAGCAGCAAGTTGATTTGAGACACCGATACGCCAAACATAGCAGGAGTCATCAGCTTAAGTATTTTTCTAACACCGCTGTCACGCCAACCCCAACTGGGTTTAACTAAATAGCCTTCGCGCCACAAAAAGGGCAAATGAAGTAATAACTGCAAAATCCCAGCGGCGAAAATTGCCCAAGCTAAGGCTTCAACAGGCTCTTCAAGCAAAGGTGAAATCCAAATCGCTGCGCCGATCAAACATACATTGAGCAAAACAGGTGCAAAAGCCGGCACTGCAAATCGATTTTTCGTATTGAGTATGGCACCAGCGAGTGCGGTTAAACTAATAAAGAAAATATAGGGAAAAGTGATTTTAATTAAATGGGACACTAGCTCAAACTTATCGGGCGAATTGAGCAAAAAACCGGGACTAAACAGCGCTGCAATGCCAGAAGACCCGAGCACACCAATTAAGGTAATTAAAAATAAAATAAGTCCTAATGTTCCAGCCACTTTGCTGACTAATGCTTTTACTATTTCTGGTGACTGGTGCTGTTGATATTCGGTTAAAACCGGAACAAAAGCTTGCGAAAAAGCACCTTCAGCAAATAACCGCCGCAGAAAATTAGGAATTTTTTGTGCCACTAAAAACACATCGGTTGCGGCCTGAGCACCCATTACATTGGCAATAACGATATCGCGTACTAACCCTAAAATACGTGACAAAAACGTCATTGCACTGACGATCAAGCTGGACTTAATCAAACTCGATGATTGCTTCATAATGCCTAGATCTTTTTTTTTAGCCAAATAAAAAAGGCTTCTTGCGAAGCCCCTTTTAAAACCTAATCGGTTAAATTATTGAGCTTTAGAAACCGTTGTTTCAATTAATGCTTCAACGCGTCGATTCTTAGCTCGACCTTCTGCTGTGGCATTATCAGCGATTGGTTGAGATTCACCAAATCCTTTTGCGGTTACGCGTTCTCTTTTAATGTTAAATTTAAGCACCAACTCATCAGCAACCGCTTGAGCACGTTTTTCAGATAACCATTGGTTGTAACTGTCTTTGCCCTTAGAATCTGAATGGCCTTCAACGACAACCTTGGTGTCGGCGTATTGGGTCATAAACTTAGCCAATTTTTCAATTTCTTGAATACTGTTGCCAGTTAACCCACTGCTGTTATTTTGGAAGGTTACGTTTAAGGTCATTCGAACGGTTTGCTCGAGCACTAAACGACATCCTAGCTCATCAACTTTGGCCCCTGCTGGAGTCGCAGCGCACTTATCCATTGAATTAACGATCCCATCGCCGTCACTATCTAACTCACAACCTCTTGGGTCTACCACAACCCCTGCATTGGTATTTGGACATTGATCAACACTGTCAAAAATTCCATCTTTATCAGAGTCTTTATTGTTGCTAGCTACTACGGCTGTAGTTTGAACAGCTACTGGCTCTGCGTATTCTTCAACATCGCCACCATTACCGCCAAAGTTAAAAGAAAAACCAAACAATAACTGGGTATCGGTTCTATTCGTTGTAAAATCTCTTACTAAACCTAACTCACCTTTTAAAGAAAAGTTTTGTGCAAGGGCCTGTTCAAAACCAACCCCAAATCGACCTACGTCTGACTTGCCCCATCCGCCTCCTGCAGTAGGTGATTCAAAGTCATATTGTCCAACACCCAGTCGTAGGTAACCACCACCATCTGTATCTGAACTCATAAAGTACATATAATCGAGCGCCTGCATGACTAAGTCTTCATTGCCAAAACCAACCGCATCATTCGGATTTAGTTTGGTGTAACTTAACTGTAAAGCAGACTGTTCAGAAATCATAAAACCAAATTCACCGACAATTGCGTCACTTTCATCGAGCGAGTTGGCCATAATATTGCCATTGTCTTCATCACTTGAATGAAAGTCTTGAACACCGCCCATCACGGTAAAATACACACTTCGATCAACACCTGCCGAAGCTCCTAAAGATGCTAATGCCAAAGCTGTAGCTGCTAATTTTAGTTTCATAACTTCTCCTAAATTTATTAAATTATTTTCTTGTTATTATAGCGCCACTCATCTTACCACTAAAATGGCATCGATCTCTAATAACAATAAACTTGATTATCGCGAGCAATACTTGACAAAAAAAACGAAACAAGGCATAGTTCGCGGCCTAAAAATTTCGGATCGCAAACTAATTGCAGGAGTACTACCTTGGCTAACATCAAATCTGCCAAAAAACGTGCACGTCAGGCAGAAGGCCGTCGTCAGCACAATGCAAGCCGTCGCTCAATGATGCGCACTCAGTTGAAAAAAGCTTTAACTGCTATCGCTACTGGCGATAAAGAAGCAGCTCAAGCAGCTTTAGTGAATGTAACCTCTGTTTTAGACCGTATGGCTAGCGGTGGTTTGATCCACAAGAATAAAGCGTCTCGTCATAAAAGCCGTTTGGCTGCTAAAGTTAAAGCACTTGCTTAATTAGCTTTGTTGAGATTCAAAAAAAACCGGCAATTGCCGGTTTTTTTATACTCGTAATTTTTAACATTTATAGAAGCTCATCTTCTGACATAAATGGCGGAGGAGCAATGGGCGGTAGCTCTTCTTCATCTGTTTTCAGCCCTCTTTGAGCTAAGCGCTTCTCTTCTACATGCTCTAAAATAGCCCATACAAGCTCATCGGTACCCTCGCCCGTAGCAGCAGAAATACAAAACACCGGACCATTCCATTCTATCTGAGTTAAAAAAGCTTGAACTTTCTCTTCACGATCCTCAGCATCACTTAAGATATCCATTTTATTTAAAACTAACCAACGTGGCTTTTCAGCTAGTTCTGGCTCTGACGACTCAGCAAATTTTGCAACTTCAGCTTCTATAGTTGCGAAGTTATTTGCAGGATCTGACTCATCAAAGGGTATTAAGTCAACAATATGAAGCAGTAATTGAGTGCGGGCTAAGTGTTTTAAAAATTTGACTCCCAGCCCAGCGCCTTCTGAAGCGCCTTCAATGACACCAGGAATATCCGCAACCACAAAGCTTCGATGTGCTTGCGGTCTGACAACGCCTAAATTAGGAACTAAGGTAGTAAATGGATAATCCGCAATTTTGGGTTTTGCAGCAGAAACTTGACTAATAAACGTAGACTTTCCAGCATTTGGAAGCCCTAAAAGCCCGACATCGGCCAATACTTTTAGCTCCATTTTCAGCTCTCGCCTTTCTCCAGCTGAGCCAAAGGTTTTTTGACGAGGGGCACGGTTAACACTGCTTTTAAATCGTGTATTACCTAACCCGTGCCAACCACCACGAGCTACTAATATTTGTTGGCCGTCTTCTTTAATATCACCAATGACTTCATCCGTATTTAAATCAATGACAACTGTGCCAACGGGCACTTTTAATATTTTATCTTGGCCTTTGGCGCCAGTGCAGTTACCTGAGCCGCCATTTTCTCCTCGTTCGGCTTGATAAAACCGCTCATAGCGATAATCTACTAGAGTATTTAACTCCGCATCACCTAATAAATAAACACTACCACCATCACCGCCATCGCCACCGTCAGGGCCACCTTTAGGTATGTATTTTTCACGACGAAAACTGCATGTTCCGTTTCCACCATCTCCAGCAGCAACTGTGATGCTGACTTCATCGACAAATTTCATAACAATACCTAAATTTAATAAATAATAATGAGCTATAAAAAAGCCCCGCATAAGCGAGGCTTTCTATTATAAGCGATGATTGCTTACGCTGCAGGAATGATATTTACAGTTTTACGATTTAACTTACCAGTTACATCGAATTTGATTTCACCTGCTACTTTAGCAAACAAGGTATGGTCTCGTCCCATACCTACGTTATCACCTGCGTGAAACTGAGTTCCACGTTGACGAACAATAATTGAGCCTGCAGAAACAGTTTCGCCACCGTATCGCTTAACTCCAAGGCGTTTCGACTCAGAATCGCGACCGTTACGGGTACTACCACCAGCCTTCTTATGTGCCATGAGTATTCTCCTCTAATTAACCGTTAATACCAGTGATTTTCACTTCTGTGAACCACTGACGATGCCCCATTTGTTTACGATGGTGCTTACGGCGTCTGAACTTAACGATCATAACTTTATCGCCACGACCATGAGATACTACTTCCGCAGTAACTTTCGCTCCGTCTACATAAGGAGCTCCAACTTTTACATCAGCTCCGCTACCAACCATCAATACTTTTTCAAAATCAATTGATGCGCCAGTTTCAGCATTAAGTTTTTCTAACTTGATGCGCTGACCTTCTTTAACTCGGTGTTGTTTACCACCACTTTGAATGACCGCGAACATGCGTGCGTCTCCAATAAATAACCCCAGAGATGATTGAAACTTCTAAAACCAAACCTGCGGGCTGTGTGAAAATGTTTACCCTAAACGGGCTCTATCCCAAAATTGGGTCGCGCATTGTATGCAATATCACCTGTCAAAGCAAGTAATTATTGTTTCATTTCAGGCTGTTATCGACTAAAAAGCCTGAATAATTACTTGACCCAATGCGATCAGATCAATAGCATTCTCGCCCAACTGTCCGAACAGTGAAAACAGCTGTTCAATAACCACTTTGACCGGTGCAACATAAGCGAATTATAAATGACCGAGCAAACCTCTCAAGCATTAACGTTTGAGCAAATAAAACAACTCGCCGAATTCGATATAGAGCTAACCAATCAGCTCATTATTGATGAACTTAAAAGTGATGTCGCCTTAATTAATCAACTGGGTTATTACATTGTAAATAGCGGTGGCAAAAGACTTCGTCCCCTGCTCGCCTTATTATGTGCCCAAGCCTTAGACTATAAAGGCAATGCTCATCATCTTATCGCTGCCATTATAGAATTTATCCATACTGCAACACTGTTGCATGACGATGTGGTTGATGACTCGGATATGCGCCGAGGCCAAGAAACCGCAAACGCCTTGTTTGGCAATGAAGCCAGTGTACTAACGGGTGATTTTTTATACTCACGCGCATTTCAAATGATGGTTCGAGTCAACTCCATGGAAGTGATGCATTTATTGGCCGACACCACCAATTTAATTGCTGAAGGCGAAGTTTTACAGCTAATGAACTGTAATGAACCCGATCTATCAGAAGATCAATATTACGAAGTGATTCGGCGCAAAACTGCGATTTTATTTGCCGCTGCTTGCGCCAGTGCCGCCATCATTACCGGCAACCAACAACATCGAGACAAACTTCACGATTACGGCCTCAACCTTGGCATGGCATTTCAAGTTATTGACGATCTGCTCGACTACACCTCTAATGCTGCAGTTATGGGGAAGAATGTCGGAGACGATTTAGCTGAAGGCAAACCAACACTTCCAGTGATGCATGCAATGAAAATGGGTTCATCAGAACAATCAGAGCTTATTCGACAAGCCATTATTGATGGAGATAGATCAAAGATTGAGCAAATTTTAAACATAGTCGAAGAAACCGGTAGTATTGATTATTCATTTAAACAAGCTCAAATTTTTACCGAAAGAGCCATCCTTGCGCTAACAGAGCTAAACGAGAGTCCTTTTAAAAGCGCATTAATCAGCATTGCTCAACTAGCCTTAAAAAGAAACCAATGATGACTCTAAAACAGAGCTTATAATCTAAACCTATACGAACAAGGAAAATGTTAATCAATACACCTAGATAATTGTCAAGTATTCACTGGTTGGAATACTTTTCTAATGCAAAATATGATACAAAGTGCTCTTTGATTGGGAGCGGTCATATCAAGACATAAATAGGCCGTTTGTCCCAATTAAAGGTTTGTAAAAATAACTCAAGCAAAATCAATAAAAACATCACCAATCATTACGATTGGTAAAGAAGGAAGAAGGTACGAGTGAAACCAACAGATACCCAGAACCCCGAATATTTCCATAAGGTGGTTGACTGCCAGTATGCATGCCCTGCGCATACTCCGGTACCAGAATATATTCGTCTGATCGCACAAAAGCGCTACTCCGATGCGTACATGATCAATTGGCAGAGCAATGTATTTCCTGGGGTATTAGGAAGAACTTGCGATCGCCCTTGTGAGCCAGCTTGCCGAAGAGGCAGAGTTGATGAGGAGCCAGTGGCCATTTGCCGCCTAAAACGCGTTGCCGCCGATATGAAAGACGATGTTAAACACCGTATGCCTGCAATTCCTTCGAATAAAAATGGCAAGCGTGTCGCTTTAATTGGTGGTGGCCCTGCATCTTTAACCGTTGCACGAGACTTGGCTCCTCTTGGTTACAGTATCGATTTATACGATGCTCAGTCAGCCGGCGGTGGATTCATGCGTAGCCAAATTCCTTCTTTCCGATTACCAGAGTCGGTCCTAAATGAAGAAGTGGGTTACATTCTTGATATGGGTATCGAAACCCACTTCAATTGTTTTGTGTCTAGTTTAAAAGACATACTCGACAAACAGTATGACGCCGTATTTGTTGGTACAGGAGCTCCAAGAGGCAAAGATTTAAACCGCCTTCCAGGACGTGAAGCGGGTGATGCCAACATTCATGTTGGCATTGAATGGCTTGCGAATGTGGCCTTTGAGCATACCCATAAAATTGGCAAAAAAGTTTTGGTGTTAGGCGGCGGTAATACTGCCATGGACTGCTGTCGTACCGCGAAACGTATTGGCGGTGAAGATGTTCGTGTTGTAGTTCGATCTCCTAAAGCAGAAATGAAAGCATCACCATGGGAAATTGAAGATACCGAACACGAAGACATTCCAATTTATGAAAATCACAGTCCAAAAGAGTTCGTTACCCAAAACGGTAAGCTCGTTGGAATGAACTTTGAAAAAGTGGTTGCCGAATATGATGAATCTGGTAAGAGAAAATTAGTACCAACCGGTGAAATTGTTTATATGGAATGCGACGATGTGCTGATGGCGATTGGACAAGAAAACTCATTCCCTTGGATTGAGCGTGATCTTGGCCTAGAGTTTGGCGAATGGGATATGCCAATTGTTGACGAAACCACTTTCCAATCAACTTTACCTAAAGTTTTTTTTGGTGGAGACGCAGCGTTTGGTCCTAAAAATGTTATTACTGCGGTAGCACATGGTCACCAAGCGGCGGTTTCAATTGATTTATTCTTAAATGGTTTAAGCGTTACCGAGCGCCCCGCTCCTTATACGAACTTAATGACCCAAAAAATGGGCTTTCATGAGTGGACTTACGATAATTATGTTAGTGACGATGATCGCAACATTGTGCCATTAGCGGATAAGGCGACCGCATTAAAAGATCGTAAGCTTGAAGTTGAATTAGGCTTTGATTTTAAACAAGCTTACGCTGAAGCGGAACGTTGTTTAAATTGTGATGTTCAAACCGTTTTCACTGATAGTAAATGTATCGAATGTGATGCCTGCGCCGATATTTGTCCAACCGACTGCATCAACTTTATTGAAAATGACGAAGAGCCTGCTCTTAGAGCAAAATTAAAAGCACCAGCAAAAAATACAGAACAAGCCATTATGGTTTCTGGCGCTTTAAAAACTGGTCGCGTGCTTGTTAAAGACGAAAATGTTTGTTTGCACTGCGGTTTATGCTCAGAACGCTGTCCCACATCTGCTTGGGATATGCAGAAATTCTTGTACAACGTAGCCACCGCTGGTGTCGGCACAAAGGTTTAGCAACATGCGAAGAATAGAAGCTATTAACGATTTCGTTATCAAATTTGCCAACATCAATGGAACTGGTTCTGCAAGTGCAAATAACATGTTTGCCAAATCCATTTTTCGTTGTGGCATTCCAGTAACTCCAAAAAATATTTTTCCTTCGAACATTCAAGGCTTACCAACATGGTATGAAGTTCGAGTCAGTGAAAAAGGTTACTTAGGACGCCGTGGTGGTGTTGATTTTATGGTGGCTACCAATGGTCAAACTTTAGCCCAAGATTTTAATGAAGTATTACCGGGCGGTTATTTTTTGTATGACTCATCTAAACCGTTGCCAAATTCATTTAATCGAGATGACATTCACCTAATTGGTATACCATTGACTGAAATTTGTATTAAAGAATATACCGATCCTCGTCATCGCCAGTTGTTTAAAAACATCATCTACGTAGGTGCGATGTCTTATCTATTAAGCATTCCATTTCAAGTGTTTCAGCAACTGGTTCAAGATCAGTTTACCGGTAAAGAAAAACTGATTACTCCAAATATTCATGCATTAGAGCTTGGTTATCGCTATGCACAAGAGCATTATACTGATGTATGCGGATTAAAAATTGAATCGCGAGATCTTAACCAAGGTAAAATTCTGGTTGATGGAAATACTGGAACCGCGTTAGGAGCCATTTATGCCGGAGCCACGGTAGTTGGTTGGTACCCTATTACGCCTTCGACTTCAGTAGTAGATGCGTTCGAAACCTATTGTAAACGCCTCAGAATCGATCCTGCCACTGGCAAGAAAAACTATGCCATAGTGCAAGCGGAAGATGAACTTGCGGCCATGGGTATGGTTATTGGTGCTAGCTGGAATGGTGCTCGCTCTTTTACCGCCACATCAGGCCCAGGTGTTTCATTAATGAGTGAATTTTTAGGCTTAGCTTATTTTGCCGAAGTTCCAGCAGTGTTAATTAATGTTCAACGAGCGGGTCCCTCAACCGGTATGCCCACTCGTACTCAACAGTCCGATATTTTAGCCTGTGCTTATGCCTCTCACGGTGATACCAAACAACTGTGTTTATATCCGGCTAATCCAAAAGAATGTTTTGAAATGAGCAACGATGCATTTGAACTTTCAGAATATTTACAAACGCCGGTTATCGTACTGAGTGATCTCGACTTAGGAATGAACGATAACCTTTGTGATGCGTTTACCTGGGACGATAAAACCGTATACAACCGAGGTAAAGTGCTCAACAAAGAACAACTTGATGAACTCACCGAGCGGTGGGGTCGCTACCTAGATAAAGATGGTGAAGGCATTGGTTACAGAACCATTCCGGGCACCCACCCAACTAAAGGTAGCTATTTTACTCGTGGTTCATCCCACGACGAATACGCAGCTTACACTGAAAGCTCCGAAGCCTACGTTCGTTCTATGCAACGTCTTGAAAAGAAATGGGAAACAGCAAAGAGTCGCGTGCCCAAGCCAATCGTTAAAATAAACGATGCGTCAAGTAACATCGGCTTACTTTACTTTGGCACCAGTACTGATGCAGCCCTAGAAGCGATCGACATGCTTGAAGCAAAAAAACATTCAGTCAATGGCATTCAAATTAAAGCTTTTCCATTTACTCAGGAAGTAGAAGCTTTCATCCAAAAACACGACACCGTTTTTGTTATCGAACAAAATCGAGATGCACAAATGAAAAGCTTATTGGTAAATGAATACGGCTTAAATCCATCCAAATTGCTTTCTGTACTCAATTACGATGGTATGCCAATAACCGCATCCTTTATTTTTGACCAAGTGCTCAATGTGATTGAACACAAAAACGTTTCATCCATTCAAACAGCTTAAGGTGGAATAGATTATATGAGTTTTTTAAGACCAAACATTCGACATCCAGAACTAGCTGTTAATGAAATTGGCTACACCCGCGCCGACTACGAAGGCGCATTATCGACACTTTGTGCCGGATGTGGGCATGATTCGATCAGCGCCTCTATTTTACAATCGTGCTTTGAACTATCGATAGAACCCCACCGAGTTGCCAAAATGTCAGGTATTGGCTGCTCTTCTAAGTCACCGGCTTACTTTTTAGGTAAATCACATGGCTTTAACTCAGTGCATGGCCGTATGCCATCGGTTACCACCGGCGCCAATATGGCCAACAAAGATATGGTCTATATCGGCGTTTCCGGCGATGGCGATACCGCATCTATCGGTATGGGACAATTTGCTCATGTTGTTAGAAGAAACCTTAATATGGTTTACATTGTGATGAACAATGGTTGCTATGGTTTAACCAAAGGGCAAGACTCAGCCACCGCCGATAAAGGCTCAGCATCTAAAAAAGGCGTTCCCAATCCCTTTTCTGGCATAGATTTATGCCAATTAAGTATTCAGCTTGGTGCTGGATTTGTTGCTCGCTCATTCAGTGGAGATAAGCACCAACTGATCCCCTTAATTAAAGCAGCCATTGCTCACCGAGGGTTTGCTTTTATCGATGTGGTTTCTCCTTGCGTTACTTTTAATAACACAGTCAAATCTACTAAAAGCTACGATCACGTTCGAGAGCATATGAACGCTACCGGTACTTTTGACTTTATTCCGCTAAAAGAAGAAATCATCTGCGACTATGAACCAGGAATTACTCAAGAGATAACCTTGCATGATGGTTCAGCCGTTCGCCTACATAAAGCGAATAAAGATTTAGACTTTAGTAGCCCTCGTTCCGCCATGAATGAAATCGAAAAACACAAAGAAAAAGGCGAAATTTTAACGGGCTTACTCTATTTGAATCCGCAAATGCCAGACACTCATGAAATAGTCGGAACTACGGATAAACCACTTAATAGCCTTAGCGAAAAAGAACTTTGTCCAGGCTCATCGGTTCTCGATACCATTAATCAAAGCTTCCGCTAATTTATTCAATGCCGGGTTAGCCCGGCATTTTTCTGAACCATTATGTAATTTAATTACATAAATAAAATCGATAATTAAATCTCTTTACTCATTCTCTCTTTCAAGCTTACTTGTAACTCATTCATTTTAAAGAATAAAATAAAGTAATTCTCATATAAGAATCATTTTCAATAATGATCAGTTATCCAAGCCATTACTTTTATCTATGAAAAATAATTACATTTACTCATCCTAACTCACTGTTTTAACTCGTTTTTTAGAGAAAACATCTCGATTTAATCGATCGCTTCTGATACAATCGCGCGCACTTTTTGACCAAAGTTTTAGAACGCTTTAAATTCAAAACCACCACAGGAATTTCGTATGACCCAAGCTAAGGTGCACCTCAACCTTTCAACTGATGAACTCGTAAAACACGCCGTAGCGCGTGGAGAAGGAAGAATCGCAAGCAATGGAGCGCTAGCGGTTGAAACTGGGGAGCGGACTGGCCGTTCACCGAATGATCGTTTCATTGTTAAAGAAGATACCACTGCCGAACAAATTGAATGGGGTAAAGTCAATAAGCCATTCGATGAAGCTAAATTCAATGCGTTATGGGACCGTGTTGCAACCCATTTAGATACTCGCAAAGAATATTTTGAGGCAACTCTTCACGTTGGCGCGGGTTCAGAATATTTCCTTCCAGTCAATGTGAAAACTGAAACCGCTTGGCAAAACTTATTTGCTAATAATTTATTTATTCGAGTTAATGAGTACAATCCTGATAACCGTCCAGAATGGCAAATCTTAAATGCCGCCGGATTCCAATGCGACCCTGAGCGCGACGGAACTAACAGTGACGGTTGTGTCATCATTAACTTTAAACAGCGCAAAGTATTGATTGCCGGAATGCGTTACGCCGGAGAAATGAAAAAGGCGATGTTCTCGGTTCAAAACTTTTTATTACCCGCGCAAGACGTTTTACCTATGCACTGCTCGGCCAACACCGATAATAAAGGTGACGTAACTTTATTCTTTGGTTTATCTGGAACTGGTAAAACAACGCTTTCGGCTGATCCTTCACGCTTCTTAATTGGTGATGACGAGCACGGCTGGGGTGTTGGCACTGTCTTTAATATTGAAGGTGGTTGCTATGCAAAATGTATCGACTTAAGCGAGAAAAACGAGCCTGTTATTTGGAATGCAATCCGCCACGGTACAATCATTGAAAACGTTATTTTAAATGATGAAGGTACGCCGGATTACAATGATGTTTCATTAACTCAAAATTCTCGCGCAGGTTATCCTCGCGATCATATTGATTTAAAAGTTGATGAAAACGCAGCGAACGAACCAAATGCGATTATTTTCTTAACCTGTGATTTAACCGGTGTGTTACCTCCTGTTTCTATATTGTCAAAAGAAGCCGCTGCTTATCACTTTTTAAGTGGGTACACAGCAAAAGTAGGATCAACTGAAATTGGTTCAACCTCAGCTATCGAGTCAACTTTTTCAACTTGTTTTGGAGCTCCATTCTTCCCTCGTCCTGCTGGCGTTTATGCCGACTTATTAATGAAGCGCATTGAAGCCAATGATGCGAAAGTTTACTTAGTTAACACTGGATGGACTGGTGGTCCTTACGGTAAAGGAGGAAAGCGTTTTAGCATTCCAACAACGCGTGCTGTTATTACAGCCATTCAATCGGGTGCGTTGCGCGACGTTGAAACTCAAACTATTCCGTATTTGAATCTAGAAGCTCCGGTTGCAGTAGAAGGTGTCGAGTCATCGTTACTTTCTCCTAAATCAACTTGGGAAAATCCTGAGCACTATGATGAAGAAGCTAAAAAACTTGCGGCATTGTTTATAGAGAATTTCAAACGATTCTCTGTTTCCGATCACATTGTAAAAGCAGGGCCTAGTATTTAATCTTCTTCAGAAGAAAGATGAAAAAGGCGCCGATGGCGCCTTTTTTGTCTTAGAATATCGATTATCGAATAGACTGGATGATCATTATCATTTGCTTCATTAAATTTTCTTTTTCATCATTTAGTTTTGACTTGCTAATGTTTAATTGGTTAGCTGAAGCTTCTGAGAATTGTTTATCTGCATTTGTACTATTACGAAATACGGCACTCATGTATCGCGACAGATTAACTAAATGGAGATACTTTAAATTGTTTTGATTATCATTAGTTGTTTCCTCACCTGATTCAACCACTCGCTTTAAGTACTCTGGCACTCGCCAAAACTCCATGATTTTTTTAGAAAAGTATTGCTGAGCATAAACTATTAACGCTTTTTGATCTTTCGCTTCTTGAATCTTGGCAGGAAAACGAGCCAACCAAGATAAGATGATCAAAGCGCCTATGTTGTGAAATAATCCGGCCATTAAGGCAACTGACGGATCACCTACTTTAAAATTTTTAGATAAAGCATAACTGATCCCCGCTATTTCTAAACTTCTATTGCGAACAAACTGTGAAGAAGCTTCTATTCGCTTAAATCTTCTGTCTGCAAAAAGCTGTGACAAACAGTGATTATAGATTGCCGTTCGGATCATATTTAGACCCAACTTTTGCATGATATGTAGCAAACTCATATTATCTGTTTGCATATTAAAAGCAGCAGACTTAGCAATTGCAAAAACTCGGTTAGCTAACACTGCATCGGTATGGACCAGTTGAGCCAACTGTTTAATTGAAACATTAGGGTTATTCAGCGCTTCTCGGATCTTCATCAAGTTTTCAGGAAACGAAGGCATAGGAATAATTCCCTGATCGAGCGCCCGCTCTATTTCTTTGATAATTACCGGATAGTTCAGTGCCAAAACTTTAACCCCTTCAGGTGATTGATAGGGACAAATCTTTCCCTTTTATTCAGCTTAGTCTAAATATAATCAACTCCAAGTATCTCTTTTTTGAAATAATGAACTACGACTCAATTCATGTGGTTGTATTTTTACTGAACAACTAAACCAGTGGTTTGACTAATTCAACTTTAAAGCAATTCACATCTTCCCCGGCTTCAATTGAAGCGACGGCCTTGGTGAAGCGAACAGTTTTTGGCGTGAGTTTAAAATATTCTTTTTGCTGAGAAACAAAGTGCCAAACCCCTTGAGAAATAAGGACCTCTCCTGTTTCGCACGCACCTTCTAACCGCGCCGCGATATTGACAGCCTCACCAGACATATCAAATTGTTCAGTCACTTCATTGTGTTGTAAAACTACTTCACCGAAATCAAGCCCGATACGACATGGGAAGCCTGCCGCCGATAAAACTTTGGTAATCATACAAGCGCAAGTGACACCAATTGATGCATTTTTAAAGCTCGCTCGTAAGGAGTCCCCTTCCATATTGGGATAATTAGCATTCCATCGCTTTAATAGTGGTTTGATTAAACCTCTAAATAAATCAAGCTTTTCTGAGAGCTCGTCGCCATGCCAACGAGAAAAGCCTTTAAGATCCATTAGCATAACTGTGTAATGTCGTGTTTGCCCATCTTCATGCTCTTCTGCTAGCTCCAACAATTTAGGCCAAAACTGGTTTTTAACTTGTGCCATGGCTTGTTTAAACTCACTTAACAAAGCACGGTTTTCTCGCATAACATATAACGCATTAAAAATTTTATTTGCCTCATCTTTGAGTTCTCGCTCAAGTGATTCTTCTTGATACCCAGCCGTATCTTCAACATTAATGATGATTCGAGTACCACCTGCAATTGAGTCAATCGTTTTAATTCGCAGCTTTACGCCCCAATGCGTAGCTTCTAAATGCTCCATTAAAATAGGAAGCGACGATAACTCATGTGGTGCGATGTGTTTATTTAAACGCAATTCAAAGTCAACGTTTTCACCATGTAATCGCTCAAACTCATTAACTTTATAACGAGTTTTAATAAGACCTTCTTTATCCCAAAAAGCATGATCACAAAGAGTGTTTTTTACCTGCCAACCATTGATTTTTGCTTCAAATAATTTTGCACCATTCAAAGTAGTTCTATTTAAATGAGCATTTGCTAAATTCGCATATCGTAAATCTGTTTCAATAAACTTTGCTGCGTTAAAATTAATTTCATGCAAATCTAAATGAGATAAGTCGGTATAAGAAAAATTAGCCGCTTTGCAATATGCTCCTGCTAAATTGCAATCTTTTAAATGACTATGCGATAAATCACAGCCCGATAAATTAGATTCAGAAAAGTTAGCATTTTCGAGCTCGGCTTGAGTTAAACTAGCATCACTAAAATCAACTCCTTTTAAGTTTTGCCCTTTTAAATTAGCACCTTTTAAATTTGACTTGGAAAAATTCATTCCTTGCAAGTTATGTCCGGAAAAGTCGACATACGAAAAGTCACAACCATTAATTTGTGTCGTAAGAAAATTAGCTTTATCGACATTAGCTAATGTAAATGTTGTGTAAGATATTTGTGCAGCAATAAAACTTGCTTTCGACAAGTTGGCGAAACTAAAATTACAATGATCTAATGTGCTAGACACAAATAGAGTTTGGGTTAAATCTGCTTTTGAAAAATCACACCCTTTAAAAACACAAGAAGAAAAATCATATCCCGACAAATTGGCTTCGAGAAAATTATAGCTATCAAACACCAAATCGAGCGCTTTGTTTTTAAGCTTCCATTGATTCCAACTGTCTTTACCCAGTTCAATAAGCTCTATCAACACTCCTTGTTCTATTTGTGCCATAAATCGTCTCTATTTACTAATGGATTCTAAAGCGTCTAAAACGTATTGTGGTAAAGCGAATGCGCCTACATGGATACTTGGATTGTAATAGCGTGTTTTAATTTTACTTTGCTCAAATCGTTTTGTTATGACCTCGACTGACTGACTTTTTAATGAAGCGTCATCCGTTGCCCAAGCCAAAGTCATAATGCCTCCAACATAAGTTGGTACTGGAGATGCGTAAAAAGTTTGATCTTTATACAAGGGCCCCATTCTTTTTCGCGTATTAATCACTTCATCAATCTGCATAAAACAGACACCATTTTGAGTGACCATAATTCCATTAGGATTTAATCGTTCTTTCGCTAGTCGATAAAAATCGTTTGAGAATAAAACTTCACCAGGCCCCATGGGATCAGTTGAATCTGAAATAATGACATCAAACGTTTCTGTGGCTGTTTTTACGTATTCCATACCATCAGCAATCACTATTTCAGCACGCTCATTCTCAAACGCCCCATTTGAATGCTTTGGAAAATATTTTTTGCACATATCGATAACCGAGCCATCAATTTCAACTTGAACAACGCGCTCAATATTTTGATGTTTTAAAGTCTCTCGTAATATACCGCCATCACCACCACCAATAATAAGAACACGCTTTGGCTCTGGATGAGCAAACAATGCAACATGAGTGAGCATTTCATGATAAATAAACTCATCTTTTTCAGTGGTTTGAATAACACCATCAAGTGCCATAACGTTACCGAACTGTTTGTTATTAAAAATAACCAAATGTTGATGCTCGGTTTTGTGCTCGAACAATACTTTATCGACTTTAAAGTATTGTCCATAAGTGGAGTATAACGATTCAATAAAACTATCTGACATAGACTTGTACTTAACGATTATATGTTTAGGCTAGTGTACTGTTTTAGCTTTAAAAAATACAGTTTGATAGACAGAGTTTTTATACAAGTAGTATCACAAAGTGTACATCCAATCTCAAAACGACATGTGCGCAGTGAAATAACGTTCGATTAAATAAACTGATTTATTTTTTCGCTTCGATATCTGCAAGAAAACCTTGGCTGGCTTGCTCAACCAGATCGATCACTCGGTTAAATCCTTGTTCACCGCCATAATAAGGATCCGGAACTTCAAGCATTTTTCCTTGAGGAATAAAGCTTAAAAAAAGCTGCAATTTATAATGGTGCTGATTAGGGCAAATTCGACTCAAATCTTTAAGATTTTGCTTATCCATCGCGAGTATGTAGTCAAAGTACTCGAAATCTGTTTGAGTAATTTGTCTCGAAGTTTGACCAACTAAGCTGTAGCCTCGCTTTGCTGCAGCCATTTGAGAGCGGCGATCTGGCGCTTCGCCTTGGTGATAACCAGATGTACCAGCCGAGTCAATTTCAAAAGCATGCTCCAACTTGTACTTTTTCACCCAAAACCGAAAAACGCCTTCAGCTGTTGGTGAGCGACATATGTTACCTAAACATACAAACAATACTTTAATCATTTTTTATTCTTTTACCCTAATTACAAAAGCCATACTTGAGAGTAAGCACTCCTGATGTATGGCTTTTGGTTTCAATTTAGGATTAGGTCTAACCAAATTTCAATCCAATTAGGCTTTAACCAATGATGTTCTTCTCTTTTTCGCGGCCGTAAATGTCCTCAAATCGAACAATGTCATCTTCACCTAAATAGCTTCCTGACTGAACTTCTATCAGTTCTAGAGGAAATTTACCTGGATTGACCAATCGATGGGTTGTGCCAATTGGAATATAGGTAGATTGATTTTCAGACATTAAAAACGTTTTATCGTCACAAGTCACTTCTGCAGTGCCATGAACCACAATCCAATGCTCAGCCCTATGATGATGCATTTGTAGTGATAAAGAAGCGCCAGGGTTCACAATAATGCGTTTAACTTGATAGCGATCGCCGTAATCTACCGTTTCGTAATTTCCCCAAGGTCTATAGACTCGACGATGGACTTGATGTTCATTTCGAGCGCTGTCTTTGAGTTTAGTAACAATATGTTTTACATCTTGAGCTTTAGACTTATCTGCCACCAAAATTGCGTCGGGAGTTTCTACTATGACTAGGTCATCCACGCCAACAGTTGCAACTAGCCGCTCTTGCGCCATGATAAAGGTATTATTGGTTTGCTCAGTGATTACATCACCAATCACTACATTACCATGCTCATCGGCATTCATATAATCAGATACGCTTGGCCAAGCACCTAAATCGGTCCAATGGCAAACTAAGGGAGTCACAATCACACTGATACCCAAGCTTTTCAATGACTGGATATTCTCGATGACCGCATAATCAATTGAATCACTTGGTGATTCAGTAAACGATTCTAAATCGACTCGTAAAAAATCTAAGTCTTGTTGCGCTTTATTAATTGAGCGATTACAAGCGTCTAAAATAGCAGGATTTAATTCTTTTAAAGCCTTACGCCAAGTCTCGGCGGAACAAACAAACATGCCACTATTCCAATAATAGTTACCTGCGGCAATATAAGTTTCTGCGACAGTCAGTTCAGGCTTTTCTTTAAATGCCGTTACCGGTCCAATTGCCTTATCATTTAAACTGCCAGACTCTATATAACCATAACCGGTGTGGGCAAATTCTGGCGTTATGCCAAATACACCTATGGTTGACGCTGAACCAATTTCTTCACACAACTTCGCCGCGGTTTTCACAAATTCAAACGGCTCATCAATAGCATGATCAGCTGCTAATACCAGCATTAATCCATCTTCAAAATTTTGCGCAATATATTCCGCAGCTAGTGTTAAGGCTGGAGCCGTATTTTTAGCCGTTGGTTCCAAAATGATCGTCGATAGTGGTTCTTTAATTTCTTGAGCTTGTTGGGCAATTAAAAACCGATGTTGCTCATTACACACTACTACTGGAGGCATCCAGTCAATATTAGACTCATCCGACAAATATCGACAGCGCTCTAAAGTTTGTTGAAACAAACTTTTTTTGCCTGTGAGTTGCACCAGTTGTTTAGGAAAAAGTTCTCTCGACAGCGGCCAAAGTCGCGTTCCTGAGCCACCAGATAAAATTACGGGAAAAAGCTTCACTTGATTTCCTTATAGTTAGTGATCCTGATGCTCGGAGTTTACCTGAAATCGGTTCAGCATAAAATGCTGAAAAATAAAAAAGGAGCTGATTCGCTCCTTTTTTATTTAACATGACAACTTAGTTCATTATATCGTCAATAAGTGTCTGTTTTTATCCAGAATAGCTTGGCCGATGCCTTTTACATCTAAAAGCTGTTCGACCGAGTTAAACTGCCCTACTTGATTTCTTAAAGCAATAATAGCTTTGGCTTTTTTCGCACCTACGCCTACTAACATTTGCGAAAAGTCCTGTTCGGTTGCTGTATTAATATTTAAAACTGCTACAGGATTTTCATAAGCACTTTCAATAAGACTCGGGTTGCTCTCTACCTGGGGTGGTTGAGCGAGCGCAAAAGTTGAGATAATTGCAATAACCGTTAACAAAAATACATGTTTCATAATGTTCTCCTTAGTTTAATTGATATCCTTACCCTTAAGGGCAAGCTCATCTTATTCGACTAAGAATTAATGAAACAAGTGTCAGGCAAGACTTTCAGTTATTTCGCACAATGCTTTTAGTGGATGACTTGCTTGAGTAATAGGTCTTCCTATCACTAAGTAGTGAGAGCCATTTATCATAGCTTGTTTGGGAGTAACAATCCGAGTTTGATCGTCTTGTTTAGATCCTTCTGGTCTAATACCAGGAGTGACTAATTTAAAGTCGGGTCC
>JBFHSP010000012.1:0-33386 GCA_041591085.1 Kangiellaceae bacterium
AACAGGCTTGAAATAACCTGTTATTCTTTCACCTGTTTGCCTTGTTAGCCACAAAACTAGAAGAATTGAGACATAAAGTAGCTATAACTTATTGTTTTTAAGATAGTTATTCAGTTTATTCAGTTTATTCAGTTTATTCAGCTTTTCTTATCTCGAATTCAGGTTAAATATTACTTGAGACTTTTTTGTAAAGCACAAAGTCGAAGATTATGAGCGCTAGGATTTTAACTTTATAGATGAGACAAATAACTTTAATAGTTATCCAGAGTTCATGTTAGTTAGTGTCTCTAAACTCCGTGAAAATTGTGATTCTTTATGGTAAAGAAGAACGATTAGTCGAAAGTGTAAAGTGAGATAAGCTGCACTTCGATGGATGTTTTTTTATTGCGCAATTGGGTGGGCATAACTAGAAAACTTTTTAACTCTAAACCATTTGATATCCTGCAATCGTCTTACAAAACCTTATGGATGTGCTCTGAACTTAGTAGTTATTAAACTTGAATTGATTGGTTTAACCTACAAAATTGATTTTTAGATAAATAAGCTTCTTTGGTATTCGCAGCCTCAACACAAATCATATGATTAAAACCAGAGTCTGGGAAATCTGCCATTCGTCGCGATTTTTCTATCCAAGGATTCCAGACAACGGTTGAATCATCCCCATTTTGTTCAATCAAAATAACTCGAGTTTCATGGTTGATTTTTAGCTGAGCATTTTTAGACTGGTAAATGCGATCGGTTTCTTGAGTAATTTTAAGAGCGTGTTCTTCTTGAGCGTTAACTTGTCCTGTCAGTTGATCGAGATAGACTGCACTTTCTAATCCCGTTATCGATGTTCTTTTGATGTCGCTTACCGAAAAATAACTATGAATAGCTTGTGTGATCGAAAAAGACTCATCGGACAGGGATTCTGTTGTTAATTCAACGGATAAACTTGAACCAATAGTTATTGTAACGATAAATCTAAACTGATAAGGCCATAGCTTGATGGTTTCATCGGAGTGTTTGAGCTCTAAAGTTAATTGAGTGGCATCATCTTGAATGCTTGCAATATTGATTAACTGGAAGTTTGAGGTTCGAGCGAATCCATGTTGCGGTAAAGATAAATTAAATTGGCAAGGACCAAACCAAGGCCAGCAAATGGGTATACCACCGCGAATAGCCTTGCCTTGCTCATAAACTGCCAATTCGCTAAGCCATAACACTTCATTTTTATTATGAGGTTTAAATGATGTTACGTGTGCACCCTGTAAAAAAACTTGAGCACTAGCGAGTGGATTAATAATGTCTAAATATCGCAATCCGCCACGTTGTTTTAATTGAATTCGAGTGCTTTCGGTATTGGCTTTAGTAATGATTGCATCCATGCGAATTTATCTTCTTTTGTTTTTTATAAATGATTAGGCTAAACGAAGTAACTCATTAATCCCGGTTTTAGCGCGCGTTTTAGCGTCGACTTGTTTTACAATAACAGCGCAATATAGACTGTATTTTCCACACTCAGATGGCAAACTTCCGGAAACAACCACTGAACCGGCTGGAATTCTGCCGTAGGTGACTTCGCCTGTTTCTCTATTATAAATTTTGGTGCTTTGACCAATATAAACGCCCATGGAAATCACCGATCCTTCTTCAACTATCACGCCTTCGACAATTTCAGATCGCGCGCCGATAAAACAGTTATCTTCAATAATGGTTGGGCTCGCTTGCAAAGGTTCAAGCACGCCACCAATGCCAACACCGCCGGATAGGTGGACATTTTTACCAATTTGAGCACAGCTACCTACTGTGGCCCAAGTGTCCACCATAGTGCCTTCATCAACGAATGCGCCGATATTGACATACGATGGCATGAGCACAACGCCGGGAGCAATGAAACTACCAAAACGGGCAACCGCAGGAGGCACTATGCGAACGCCAGTCGCTGCGAAAGCTTCAGCATTCATGTTATTAAATTTAGAAGGTACTTTATCAAAGAACTGGGTGAACCCTGCTTCCATAGGTACATTTTCATTCAGCCGAAATGAAAGTAGCACGGCTTTTTTGAGCCATTCGTTAACTATCCATTTACCATTTTGTTTTTCCGCAACTCGAACTTTTCCTGAATCGATATCTTTCAAAACGCTATTTACGGCGTTGCGAATGTCGGTTGGGGCATCGGCTGGAGAAAGTGATGCTCGGTTTTCGAAGGCTTGCTCAATAAGGGGTTGTAATGGGGTCATGCTGTCCTCTAATCAATTTAAAGCTCAGTAATGGCTTGTTTAATTTTTTCTGAAACGGTTTGCTTTTCACTTGTGTTAAGCGGTTGCAAATCTAGTGTGGATATATAAAAAACATCCTCAATTTTTTCACCAAGCGTATTTATGCGTGCTGAGTGAATAGACATTTCGCAGCTTTTTATGGCATCTCCTATGGCGGCTAATAGGCCAGGTTGATCCAGTGCGGTAATTTCCATTCCAGTAAAAGGTGAGTCACTATCTTCAAAAAATTTAATATGGGTAGGCACATTAAATTGTTTGATCCGACTTGGCACGACTCGTTTTACTTTACGGCTCATGCCTTGAATATTTTTAAGGTTTTTTTGCAGCAGTTTGCGTATGGATTGTATCCTAGTGCTGGATTGGATTGGTTGACCACTTTCTTCAAGCACTACAAAAGAGTCTAAACACTTACTGTCGCTATTGGTAACTAAATCGGCAGTTTGAATTAAACAATTTTTTTGCGAAAGCGAGGCCGCAATAGCGGCAAATAAACCGGGCTGATCAGGGCTGTATACGAAAACTTCGGTACCTGCATTATTGCGATGTCGCCTAATTTCAACCAGTGGTCCATCACCATGAGCGTGTTTAATTATGGATTCAGTCTGCCAAACGATGCGATCAACCGGCGTAGTTTTAAAGTAACTATCACTGAGTGTTTTCCAAAGCTGTTTGGTTTCGATGGCACTGACTTTTTTTTCTGTCAGCAACTCTTTAGCTTGTTGTTTATTATCAGAAATAGTTTGCTCAGTAGAGGGCTCTTCGCGTTCGGTTTGGGCTAAATAAGCGGAAGTTGCTAAATATAAATCACGTAAAAGAGCATCCTTCCAAGAGTTCCAAAGCTTAGGGCTGGTTGCTCGAATATCTGCTACGGTTAACATGTAGAGTAAATTTAAACGTTGCTGAGTTTTAACCAGTTCGCCAAATTGCGCTATAACTTTGGGATCTGATATGTCTTTTTTCTGTGCGGTGACTGACATCATCAAATGATAGTTAACGAGCCATGAAACCAGTTCTGCGTCCTTTTCGGGCATGCCTAAATTGATACAGAAATCGAATGCGTCTTTAGCGCCAAGTACCGAATGATCTCCGCCGCGACCTTTGGCAATATCATGAAATAAACCCGCTAAAAAGATGAGCTGTGGTTTTTTTAAGTTTTGCATGATTTTACTGCAATAAGGAAATTCATCGCTGTATTCTTCGTTGGCAAATCGAGTCAAGTTTTTCAGTAAAAATAAGGTATGTTCGTCGACGGTATAGCTATGAAACATATCAAATTGCATCTGCCCCGATATTTTTTCAAAAAGCGGAACAAACATAGCGAGTACACCATTTCGTTTTAATAAAAAGAATGGACGATCGCCAGTATGCTTGATGCTAAAAAACTCCAAAAATAACTGTTTGTTATTTGGATCGTTACGATAGGAATCATCAATCATATCTCGATGATCACGAATCGCTCTTAATGTTTTAGCGCTTACGTGTTTGTTACCGGGTTGTTTAGCGGCGACAATAAATGTTTTTAATATAAGCTCAGGATGTTGTTTAATCGAATCTGGATCAATCAAGGAGATTCGGTCATTTTTAAGCTGAAAAAACTCATCAATTGGTTCAATTGAGTGAGTTTTATCTTGCTCTAATATCACTTCTTCAAACACTTGCAATAAAAGTTCAGTCACATTGCGAATAGTGATGCTTGCTCTAAAATACTTGCGCATTAATTGTTCAACCGCGAGCGCTTCGGGCTTGTCTTGAAAGCCTAAAAATTCAGCGACTGATTTTTGATGCTGAAACAATAAGCGGTCATCACCTTTACCTGTAATGAGGTGTAAAGCAAAACGGATCCGCCATAAATAATATTGGCAGCCCATTAAGGTTCGGTATTCTTTGAGTGAAAATACGCCTTGATTGGTCAGTTTTTGCAAAGATGAGGTTTTAAAATAAATTTTTGCAATCCAGCCGACCAGTTGAATATCTCGAAGCCCACCAGGGTTTCTTTTTAAATTGGGTTCTAAGTCGAAGGAACTGCCTTTGTATTTGCGATAACGTTCTTTTTGTTCGGCAACTTTGGCTTCATAGAAGGCTTGAGCGGTCCAGAGTTGTTCTCCCGACGAGCGTTCTAATAAGGTTTCGAACAAAATCCCGTTATCTGAAAGCAAGCGAGACTCAATTAAGTTAGTTGCGATAGTGATATCGGCTTTTGCTTGTTCAACACATTCGGCAACGGTTCTAACCGAGTGACCAATATGTAATCCGGTATCCCATAAAAGCGTAATCAGCTTTTGCAGTAGTTCTAAATGATGCTCGCTGAAGTTTTCTTCAATAAGGAATAAAAGATCAATATCAGATTCTGGATGGAGTTCAGCACGGCCATAGCCACCCACAGCAACCATTGAGCAATTGCTTTCATCCAGTTTTGAACTGTGCCATAGAAGTTTAAGTAGTCGGTCAATCAAATCAGATCTTGCTTTGATTAAATATCGAACCGGAATTTTTTCAGAGAAGGCTAAAGAGATGGCTTCTTTTCCTTCAGCTAAGTATCTTTTTAATGCATTTAAAGTGCTCGATGAGTCAAATGCGAAGTCTTCAATACTTGGTAATGCCGGCAGTGCAATTCGATGTATCGATTTAGCGGACATTAAAAACTCTCTTCATTACGCCGAGTAAGCACTTCAACTCCTGTATCAGTTACAAGCAAAGTGTGCTCCCATTGGGCTGAAAGCTTTCGGTCTTTAGTTACCACCGTCCATTGATCGGGCAATAAAGTCACATGGCGCTTGCCCGCATTGATCATAGGCTCAATGGTAAAGCACATACCCGGTTGGAGTTCGACGCCTGTTCCTGCTTTGCCATAGTGCAACACTTGAGGCTCTTCGTGAAAACTTGCTCCGATGCCATGACCACAGTATTCACGAACCACTGAGTAGTTGTGCTTGTGAGCATAATTCATAATGGCATGGCCGATATCTCCAAGTTGTACCCCTGGCTTTACCATATCTATACCTAAGTAAAGCGCTTCTTGAGTGACTTGAACAAGGCGCTCTGCCATTATTTTGGGCTTGCCAATAAAAAACATTTTGCTGGTATCGCCATGGTAGCCATCTTTAATCACTGTGATATCGATATTGACGATATCGCCATCTTTAAGTTTTTTGTCTGAAGGAATTCCGTGACAAACCACATGATTAACTGAGGTACAGATAGATTTTGGAAAGCCATGATAATCAAGAGGCGCAGGGATCGCTTGTTGCTGATTAACAATGTAGTCGTGACAAATTTGGTTCAGCTCATCAGTGGTCACCCCTTTGACCACTTGTGGCTCGATCATCTCTAACACTTCGGCGGCTAAACGGCCAGCAACGCGCATTTTTTCAATTTCTTCAGGAGTTTTAATGATGACGGCCATAGGTTTTCTCAAAGTGTTTTTTGGTTGGTTTAAAGTTTAATTATTGATTGATTTTGTTAATGCTGACGAATTCTAAGGGATATTGCTGGAATTTTCATGAAATCTTCAGGCTTTTTCGTTATTTATCCCTTATTTAACCAAGGATTAGAAGCCGCTAATTTAGTCGATGAGGTTAGAAAAAATGCGGCTTTTGATTGTTTGAGAGCAGCGGATATGGTATAAAGCGCGCGCTTCGAGGATGTTCTCGAAGTTTAACTACTAAAACACACGTAATCCGGCACATAAGTTAGGGTGCTCAAAAGCTAAAGCTAGCGAGTTGACTTATGGGGGTTGCGGAGGTTTAACCCATTTTTGGAGAATATAAATGGCAAAAGTATCTATGCGTGACATGCTCCAGGCGGGCGTGCACTTCGGTCACCGTACTCGTTTCTGGAATCCTAAGATGAAGCAATACATCTTCGGAGCTCGAAATGACATCCATATCATCAATCTTGAGCAAACAGTTCCAATGTTCAACGACGCAATGAACTTCATTTCTAGCGTTGCTGGTCGTAAAGGACGTATTTTATTTGTTGGTACTAAGCGTGCGGCAAGTGAAATCGTTGCTGAAGAAGCACGTCGTTGCGGTCAATTCTTCGTTGACAAAAGATGGTTAGGCGGCATGTTGACCAACTTCAAAACCATCCGTCAATCAATCAAGCGTTTAAAAGACCTTGAAGTTCAAAGCCAAGACGGTACGTTTGAAAAATTAACTAAGAAAGAAGCTTTATTAAAAACTCGCGAAATGGAGAAATTAGAAGCTTCTATCGGTGGTATTAAAGACATGGGTGGTTTGCCGGATGTGTTATTCGTAATCGATGCCGATCACGAGCACATTGCAATCACCGAAGCGCGTAAATTAGGTATTCCAGTGGTTGCGGTTGTTGATACCAACTCAAACCCAGATCACGTTGATTATGTGATCCCTGGAAATGATGACGCGATCCGTGCGATTCAGTTATACGTTGGTGCGGTAGCTGACACTGTGTTAGACAGCCGTCAATCAAACGATATGGTTGAGCAAGCAGGTGAAGCTGAGTTTGTAGAAGAAGCTGCAGACAACGCTGAACAAGCTTAATCGCTAATTGAACCAAGCTAAAAGGGGGCCTAGCCCCCTTTTTTCGAGATTTTAAGTGTGAGTTTTATCGACTGACACTACCTAGTAAAGAATTTGGAGAAAGGTTATGTCTATTTCTGCTGCATTAGTAAAAGAACTTCGTGAGCGCACTGGCGCAGGCATGATGGAATGTAAAAAAGCCTTAGTTGAAACTAACGGTGACATCGAAGTTGCAATTGACAATATGCGTAAATCTGGCCAAGCCAAAGCGGCTAAAAAAGCTGGCCGCGTTGCTGCTGAAGGTTTAATTGTTATTAACGTTTCTGACGACGCGAAAGTGGCTGCAATTGTTGAAGTTAACTGTGAAACTGACTTTGTTGCACGTGACGAAAACTTTGTATCCTTCGCCAATAAAATTGGTGAAATCGCATTAGCCGGTAAAATTGCTGATGTTGAAGCATTAAAAGCGGCTGAGTACGCAGCGGGTCAAACCATTGAGCAAGCTCGTGAAACTTTGATTGCTAAAATCGGTGAGAACATGAATGTTCGCCGGGTAAATATTATCGAATCTACTGACGGTACCTTAGGTGCATACTCACACGGTGCTCGTATTGGTGTTGTAGTTGAAACTAATAACGGTGATGAAGATTTAAACCGTGATTTAGCGATGCATGTAGCTGCGAGCAAACCTGAGTATGTAAACGCAGATCAAATCCCAGCTGAACTCATCGAGAAAGAAAAAGAAATCATTAAAGCTCAACCAGATATGGCCGGTAAACCAGCTGAAATCGTTGAGAAAATGATCGGTGGTCGTATTCGTAAATTCTCTGCTGAAATCAGCTTAGTGGGTCAACCTTTCGTGAAAGATCCTTCACAAACTGTTGAGCAGCTATTGAAATCTAAATCGGCTGAGGTAGTATCATTTGTACGATTTGAAGTAGGTGAAGGCATTGAGAAAAAACAAGATGACTTTGCTGCTGAAGTAATGGCTCAAGTAAGAGGCTAATTCATGACCCAAGCACCTCAACAAGCTCACAAGCGAATATTACTGAAGCTCAGTGGTGAAGCGCTGATGGGCAGTGAATCTTTTGGCATTGATCCGCAAGTTCTCGATAGATTAGCGGCTGAAATCAAAGAAATCATTAACGTTGGGGTGCAAGTTGGTATTGTTATCGGTGGCGGTAATTTATTTCGCGGTGAGAAATTAGCTCGCGCTGGAATGAATCGCGTTGCCGGTGATCATATGGGTATGTTAGCCACTGTAATGAATTCTCTGGCATTACAAGACGCTTTAGAACGATCTGAAGTAGAGACTCGTGTAATGTCAGCGATTTCATTAACCGGAGTGTGCGAAGATTATAATCGCCGTTTTGCCATGCGTTATATGGAAAAAGGTCAGGTGGTTATTTTCTGTGCAGGAACCGGCAACCCATTTTTTACTACCGATACGGCAGCGTGCTTGCGCGGTATTGAAATTGAAGCTGACTTAATATGTAAAGCCACCAAAGTGGATGGTGTTTACTCAGCTGATCCCAATAAAGTAAAAGATGCCGTAAAATATCAAACGCTCACCTATTCAGAAGCGTTAGCAAAACAATTAGCGGTTATGGATTTAACTGCATTTTGTTTGGCTCGTGATCATGATAAAAAGATCCGAGTTTTCAATATGAATAACCCTGGTTCATTGGTGCGAGTAGCTACCGGTGAACAAGAAGGAACTCTTATCGAAAGATAAGCGATAAGTTTCAACCCAAAACCAATCTTAATAATGGCTCGAGGGGCAGACCGTGATAAATGACATTAAAAGTGATGCAAAAGTTCGTATGGGAAAAACGATTGAATCGTTTAAACATGATTTGATAAAAATTAGAACTGGAAGAGCACATCCCAGCTTATTAGAGCATTTAACCGTTTCTTATTACGGTACAGAGACGCCGATCACTCAAGTAGCCAATATTTCAGCCTCAGACGCTAGAACTTTACAAGTTCAACCATGGGAAAAAGACATGGTTGCGGCTATTGAAAAAGCCATTTTAAACTCTGACTTAGGTTTAAATCCAAATTCTGCAGGAACCGTTATTCGGGTTCCACTACCTCCTCTTACCGAAGAGCGTCGTCGTGATTTAATTAAAGTGGTTCGTGGTGAAGCAGAAGGTGCGAAAGTAGCTGTACGAAATATTCGCCGAGATGCCAATTCAACCTTTAAAGAACTCGTTAAAGAAAAAGAAATTTCGGAAGATGATGAGCGCCGTGCTCAGGATGATATTCAAAAACTAACCGATGAGCATGTGGCTAAAATTGATGAAGTATTAGCCGAAAAAGAAGCCGAATTAATGGAAATTTGATCGCGTTGTAAACCGATCGTCAACGCCGCGTTCAACTGCGCGGCGTTGCTGTTTTTGCAAGAGTGAAAAAATGACCGAATCATCAACTACAACGAGCAAAGTGCCAAGTCATATCGCCATGATTATGGATGGCAATGGTCGCTGGGCGGTTAAGCGTGGTAAAAAACGAGTACAGGGCCATAAAGCAGGAATGGAACGAGCTCGTGAAATGGTTCAAGCTTGCGGTGAGTTAGGTGTTAAGGTTTTAACCTTATTTGCTTTTAGCAGCGAAAACTGGAACCGTCCGAAAGACGAAGTGAGCTTTTTGATGAACTTGTTTATAACGGGTTTAACCAAAGAAGCAAAAACACTGCACAAAAATAATGTTCAATTGAGGGTCATCGGCGATGTCTCCCAATTTGAAAGCAAGCTACAAAAGGCCATAGAAAAGTCAGTTGAACTGACCAAAGACAATGATGGTATCGTGTTACAAATTGCTGCCAACTATGGTGGTCAATGGGACATGGTTCAAGCAGTTAATGCCGCTATTACTGAGCAACTTATTGAAAAACCGACCGAAAAACCATTATTGACCGCTGAACATGTCGAGCGAAATTTGTGTGGATCAGATTTGCCTCATCCTGATTTGTTAATCAGGACAGGTGGTGAACATCGGATCAGTAATTTTTTATTATGGCAAGCCGCTTACTCCGAATTATATTTTTCATCCTTGCTATGGCCGGACTTTGATAAAAAGGCTTTGATTGAAGCTATAGATGACTATAATGGCCGCCAGCGTCGCTTCGGAAAAACCGGAGAGCAAGTTGAGCAATCAACTGATAATTAAAAATCAATAGGACAGCGAGCAAATATTTATGTTGAAACATCGAGTCATTACCGCATTACTTCTATTGCCTTTGGTGGCATGGTTGTTGTTCGGTTTAGATGTGAAACAATTTGCTGGAGCGTTAGTGATTGTTGCTTATATCATGGCCTGGGAATGGGCGGGATTAGCGGGTGTTCAATCACAAGTCAATCGCTCGTTTTTTGCTCTATCCACAGCCTTTTCAATTATGGCTGTTTGGTATTTTTCTCCAGCTGTAGAGTTTTGGTCTTCTAATTTGTGGCCGAGTTTTGGATTAATCGATATCCATTTATGGGTATTATTAGCGGTATTGATAACTTGGCCAATTGCCATGCTTTGGGTGATTGCCGCGGGTGCAGGAGCGCAATTTAACCCCCACTCTTCAATCAAACTTATTCTTGGTATATTGCTCATTACAGGATTTTGGGTTGCTATGGTGGCAATACGTTCAGTTGGTTGGATAGCTAATCCTTATTTAGGCGCTTATTGGTTATTGGCCATGTTACTTCTCATTTGGGGGGTTGACGTGGGTGGCTATATTTTTGGTAAATGGTTAGGAAAGCATAAGCTCATTCCAGGAGTGAGTCCTGGGAAAACCTGGGAAGGATGCTTTGGAGGATTATTATTATCAGCCGCTGTGGCGTTTATCGGAAGCCAATGGATAGAGCAATCCATAAATTATTTGCTTATGTTCGGCTTAGTGATTGCACTTGCAGCTGTTTCTATATTCGGCGACTTATTTGAAAGCTTATTAAAACGCCAAGCTGATCTGAAAGACTCGAGTCAAATACTCCCTGGACATGGAGGTATTTTAGATCGCCTTGATAGCACTCTAACGGTAGCGCCATTATTTATTGTTTTGCTGCATTTTTTGCAATTGAACTAGGGGCTATCAAGTGCAGCAAGTGGTCATTCTCGGAGCTACCGGCTCAATAGGAAGCAGCACCTTAAGTGTGATTGCTCAGCACCCTGATAAATACTCTGTTCTTGCTGTTTCCGCAAATACTGATGTTGAAAAGTTAAAAGATATTTGCAAACGAGTGTCTCCTCAAGTTGCTATTCTTTCTGGTTTAAAGCCTTGTTCAAACTTGACCGCTGAATTTGAAGCTTTAAAAACTCAATTGTTATTTGGTGAGCAAGCTCTATGTGACATGGCCGCTCATCCTAATTGTGATGTTGTAATGGCTGCGATTGTCGGTGCTGCCGGTTTGCCGTCTTCTTTAGCCGCTGCGAATGCTGGAAAAAAAGTACTCCTTGCTAATAAAGAGTCATTGGTTATCGCAGGTGAACTCTTCTTAAATGCGGTTATAGAAAACAAAGCCCAATTATTGCCTATCGATTCAGAACATAATGCGATTTTTCAGTGTTTACCACAAAACTTTAAGCGATCCCATTTAGCCGAATCGGGTATTAGAAAAGTTTTATTAACGGGTTCTGGTGGTCCTTTTAGAAATGTACCGTTGGATGAACTGGAACATAAAACACCAGAGCAAGCAGTGGCTCATCCAAACTGGACTATGGGAAAGAAAATTTCAGTTGACTCGGCCACTATGATGAATAAAGGCTTAGAGCTTATCGAAGCCTGCCATTTATTTGGCCTCAAAGCAAAAGACGTAGAGGTGGTGATCCATCCGCAGAGCGTTATTCATTCTATGGTGTCTTATATCGATGGTTCAGTGATAGCGCAAATGGGACAGCCTGATATGCGAACACCCATTGGTTATGGTTTAGCCTGGCCAGAAAGAATTGAAACGGGTGTGGAACCATTGGATTTTTTTGCGGTCTCTCAATTAGACTTTGAGCAGCCCGATTTAAATCGTTACCCATGCTTAGGGTTGGCTTATCGAGCTTTTGAACTCGGAGGCACGGCGCCAGCGGCATTAAATGCAGCGAATGAAATCTCGGTTGCCGCATTTTTACAAAACAGAATAAAATTTACCGATATTGCAAAGGTCAACCAATTCGTGCTTGAAGAAGTGGTCGTCCAAGCAGTAGAAAGCTTGGAACAATTATTAATGGTTGATCAAACGGCTAGAAAAATGGCCAGCAAGTATATAGAAACAATGGTTATTTAATGGCTGATATTGCAATTAATATATTAGGGCTTCTAATAACACTCGGCGTGCTCGTCACATTTCATGAGTGGGGGCATTATATTGCCGCAAGAAAGCTAGGCGTTAAGGTACTCAAGTTTTCAGTCGGTTTTGGAAAGCCATTATTCAAAAAAATCGATAAAAATGGTGTAGAGTGGATTGTCGCGGCTATCCCGTTAGGTGGCTACGTAAAAATGCTTGATGAGCGCGAAGGCAATGTGCCAGAAGACGAACTTGCTCAAAGTTTTAATCGCCAGCCGGTTTGGAAACGAAATGTTATTGCAGCAGCAGGTCCGGTAGCCAATTTTTTACTTGCTTTTTTGGTGTATGTAGTGATGTTTATGGTGGGTACTTATACGGTTAAACCTGTTATGGATGACCCCGTTGCTGAATCAATCGCCGCGAACGCTGGACTGCAAAAAAATCAACGTATTGTGAGTATTGATGGGATCGACGTTTCTGGTTGGAAAGATGTAACTTGGGCGCTTGTTGAAAGAATTGGACAAAAAGGAAGTATTGATGTGGGAGTTGAAGATATTTACTCCCATCAACAAAGTCGACACCAGCTGAATATAGCGAATTGGGTTGTTGATGATCACCGTCCTGAAGTATTAGAAACTTTAGGAATTAAAATTAAGACTGATTGGGAGCCTCAGGTATTTAGTGTGGCTGAAAATGGTGCCGCACAGAAAGCTGGCTTAATTAAGGGGGACATCATCTCTGGTATTAACGGTCAGCCCATGGCTTCGTTTGCTGATGTACGTAACTTTATGGGAAGTCTCGAAAGTACCAGCCAGCTAGAGGTGAATGTGTTACGCGATGGCTCTGAAATACTTTTTTGGATTTATCCGCAAAAAGTTGATGATCGCATGATGTTAGGAATAGGAGCTTATCCTCTTGTCGAGTTACGACCATCAGGTTTTCTTGATAGCTTAGAGCTCGCTTGGAATGAGACTTTGAGGGTCATTGGATTGACCATGACCATGTTTAAAAAACTGTTTACTGGCGAAGTTTCTCCTAAATCTTTGGGTGGTCCTTTGTCAATTGCTGAAAGTGCGGGTAGCTCATTTAGCGCAGGACTGGTATATTTCCTCGGTTTTTTAGCAATGATCAGCGTTAATTTAGGTTTAGTTAACCTCTTACCCGTTCCGGTTCTTGACGGCGGTCACTTGTTGCTCAACACGTTGGAGTCAATTAAAGGCTCTCCTTTGTCAGGTGGAGCACAAGAGTTTGCGGCGCGAATTGGTTTGATTTTAGTGCTCAGCTTAATGGCTGTGGCAATTTTTAATGATTTTGCTCGACTGTAGTTTGAAGGGCTTGTAGACGTTTATGATAAATAAAAATATAGGGTTGGCATGTTTGGTTTGGTGTTTAACCAGTTTTGCCTTTGCTGACTTTGAAACGTTTGTAGTAAAAGATATTAAAGTCAACGGACTACAGCGAATAGAGTTAGGTACTTTTTTTACTTATCTTCCATTAAAGGTGGGAGAGACGGTTGATGAAGCTCGATTACCTCGAATTATTCGTTCATTAAATCAGGCGGGAGGCTTTCAATACATTAAAGTTAGCAGAGAAGGTGATGTTCTTATATTTGATGTGGAAGAGCAGCCGATTATTGCTGATATCGTAATTGAAGGTAATAAACAGCTTAAAACAGAAGATTTAATGGTCGGAATGAAAGGTGCTGGTTTTACCAAAGGAGAGGTATATCAACCTGCTGCGTTAGAAGCCATTTCATCAGAAATTCAAAAGCAATATTTTTCGCATGGTAAATATGGTGTAAAGGTTAAGACTCGCGCAGTGCCAATGTCACGTAATCGGGTTCAAGTTCGAATGGATATTAATGAAGGCGATCCGGCTACCATTAAAGAAATAAATATCGTTGGAAATAAAGTGTTTACTGACGAGGAGTTGTTAGACCAATTTGAACTCAGTACTGGCGGATTCATTGCCTTTTTTAATAGCAGCGATCAATACGCTCGGGAAAAGCTATCTGGTGATATGGAAAAGCTTAGAAATTATTATTTAGATCGTGGCTATTTAAAGTTTCAGAATACCTCGACTCAAGTGGCGATTTCTCCTGACCGAAAAAATATGTTCATTACAATCAACGTTGATGAAGGTGAAAAGTTTAAGGTTAAGGAAGTTAAGTTTTCTGGTGAGTTGATTTATACCGAAGAGCAACTAAGGCTTTTAGTTCCTTTGGCCAATGGTGAAACTTATAGCGGTGCAGCAGTAAGCTTTGCCGAAGAAAGAATTGCTGAGTGGCTTGGTTATCGAGGTTATGCTTTTGCAAATGTGATGAGTATTCCAGAAATTGATGAGGTTAATAAAGAAGTTTCATTGACTATTTTCATTGATCCTAAGCAAAAAACCTATATTCGTAGAATCACTTTTAATGGTAATAAATCAACTAACGATCATGTGTTAAGGCGTGAAGTAAGATTAATGGAAGCAGAGCCTTTATCTACTCAATCGATTGAACGATCCAAAACTCGCTTAGAGCGCTTACCTTTTATTGAAAAAGTTAATGTGGATACTCCTAAAGTTGATGGGACGGATGATCAGGTGGATGTAGAATTTGAAGTAAAAGAACGGTCAGCGGGTACCATTCAAGGCGGATTTGGTTACGGAAGTTATTATGGTCTTTCTTTGCAAGCCAGTGTCAGTCATGAAAACTTTTTGGGTAGTGGTAATAGAGTCGCTTTTTCGATCAATAATTCAAAAGCAGTTCAAAACTATAATTTCAATTTTACCAATCCGTACTATACCATCGATGGAATCAGCGTCGGATATAACATGTTTTTTAATGAAACTGACTATGGTGCACTTAATATAGACCGTTCTTCTCAACGATCAGTCGGTTTAGGGGCTAATTTTGGCATTCCACTGAATGAAGTTTCTCGATTGAACTTTGGAATCACGGGACTCAAAAACCAGATTCAATCTTTCGCATCTACGCATGGAGGAAGAGCAGAAGGATTAATTCATTTGTTTGAAGGATTTGGTCTCGATCCTTTTGTTGATAGCTCGGTGAAGTTTCAGCTCTTTGAATTGCAAACTAGTTGGATACGAAATACGCTCAATCGCGGTATATTCCCCGACTCAGGGAATTTGAACCAGGTGCAATTGGAGGCTTCGGTGCCAGGCAGCGAGTTAGAATATTATAAAATGACCTACACTTTTACTAATTATTTTGAATTAGCTCGTGGTTGGAGCTTTAAAACCGGTTTTAGTTTGGCTTATGGTGACGGTTATGGTGAAGGAGTCAACGAAGATCTGCCTTATTTCAAGAATTTTCGTGGTGGTTCTTCCGATGCCTTAAGGGGATTTGAGAACAACACGGTTGGCCCTCGCGGTATCATGAGAATTCCACAGGTTATGAATGTGACTGGACCCGATGGAGTTTCCTATGGTGTAATATTGCCAAGGGAAAATGACATTATTTCATTAGACCGTTTTAGCGGTGGTGGGAATGCCAAATTTACTAGTACCTTAGAGCTTATCTTTCCTACCCCTTTTGCAGAAAATAGTCGATCAGTACGAACTAGTTTTTATATTGATGCTGGAAATGTCTGGAATACTAAGTTTGATCCCAATGATTACTTAAATAATGATGTTATTTTACCAAACAATCAAATTGGTGAAATGCCTGATTATAGTGACTGGAATACGTTTAGAGTTTCTGCGGGCTTTGCGGTACAATGGCTGTCTCCGATGGGGCCGATTTCTATAAGTATAGGACGACCTTTTAAAGAGCAACCATACGATGAATTTGAAAATTTCCAATTTAATATTGGAAGAACGTTTTGATCTGAAAGTTTGTAAGAAAAGTTATTCAAGGGGAATAAGTTGAAAAAATTAATATCAATATTTTTAGTATTAATAGCTTCTATTGCTAGTGTTCAAGCTGAAACTGGAAAATTAGGTTTTGTTGATATCCAGTACATTATGGCTAAGTCGCCGCAAAGAGTTGCTATTGGTGAAAAGTTGCAAAAAGAATTTAAAGAACAAGAAGAAGAGCTAAAAAAGATCTATGATGACATCATGAAGTTGCAAAATAAAGCGACCAAAGATGGCGCGACTATGTCTGAAAAAGAACGAGTTGAATTGCAGCGTCAAGGCCAAGAAATGGAAAGTAACTTCAAACTAAAACAAGCTAACTTGCAAGAAGATCGTCAGCGTCGTGCGCAAGAGGAACAGCGTATTTTAGGAGGTAAAATTCTAGAGTTGATTGCTAAGTTTGCGGAAGAACAAGGGTATGCCATGATTGTTAATAAAGAAGCTTTGCTCTGGGCAGATCCTGCTTCCAATGTGTCTGAACAAGTATTGGCTAAGTTGAGTGCTTCAACTAATTAATTCCTATTAAAAAGGAGACTGTAATGGCAGAAAAGGGTCTGACGTTACAAGAAGTAGCTCGGCATATTGATGCAGAAGTGAAAGGAGACGCGGCTTGCCGCGTCTTTGCTATTAATACCATTCAAGATGCAAAAAATGGCGAAATAGCATTTTTAAGTAACCCAAAGTATCAACAATTCTTAAAAGCAACGTCAGCTTCGGCGATCATTTTAAGCCCTGAAACCGCTGAACATTGTCCTTGTAATGCAATCGTTACCTCTAATCCTTATTTAGGATTCGCTCGAATTGCACAATTACTAGATAGTACACCCAATGTGGCTGATAAAGTCGATTCAAAGGCATTCATTCACCCGGAGGCGACCGTAGATCCATCCGTTTGCTTAGGAGCGAATGTTGTCATTGAGTCGGGTGTTGTCATTGAAGCCGGAGTGCAAATTGGCGCAAACTCTGTCATAGGAAAAAACTCAAAGGTTGGCGAATGTTCTAAAATTTATCCTAACGTAACTGTGTATCATGCCGTTCAAATTGGTAAGCGGGCTATTATTCATAGTGGCAGTGTGATTGGATCCGATGGTTTTGGTTTTGCTAACGATAAAGGTCAATGGGTTAAAATCCCCCAAGTAGGAGGGGTTCTCATTGGTGATGATTTCGAGTGTGGCGCTAACTGTACTATCGACAGAGGAGCTATTTTAGATACTATCATTGGCGATGATGTTAAATTAGATAATCTTTGTCATATAGCTCATAACGTTAACTTTGGCTCTCATAGTGCTATGGCGGCCTATTCTGGAGTTGCAGGAAGTACTAAAGTTGGAGAGTATTGCACTTTTAGTGGTCGAGTTTCTGTTATTGGCCACCTTGAAATAGAATCAGGCTCTCATGTGACGGTTGGTACCGTAGTCACAAAATCATTGGAAAAAGGGGCTTACTCTTCCGGTTCGCCAATGATGTCTAATAAAGAATGGAAAAGAAATACATTACGTTTTCGACAACTCGATGATATGGCGAAAACTATCAAACGATTAGAGAAAGAAATAACCCAATTAAGAAGTGAGAACACTAATGACTGAGCAACAGCCAGAGATATCGGTTATGGATATTCATCAGGTAATGCAACATTTACCGCATAGATATCCCTTTTTGCTTATTGATCGCGTAATTGATTACAAATTAGGTGAGTATTTACATGCGATCAAAAATATCACCGTTAATGAACCTTGTTTTACCGGACATTTTCCTCATCGCCCAGTGATGCCAGGAGTGCTTATTCTTGAAGCACTTGCGCAAGCCACTGGTATTTTGGCATTTAAAACGATGAATGAACTTCCAAGTGAAGATTCATTGTACTATTTCGTAGGTATCGATAATGCAAGATTCAAAAAGCCTGTAGAGCCTGGCGATCAGGTGATACTTAAGGTGAATGTGTTAAGACGCAAAAAAGATATGTGGAAATTTGAAGCTGAAGCCTTAGTTGATGATCAAGTTGTATGCTCAGCAGAATTGATGTGTGCGAAAAAGAGCGTGTTATGAGTAATACGATGCTGATCCATCCAACCGCAATAATTGAAACTGGGGCTACACTTGCTAACAATGTGAGTGTTGGGCCCTACTCGATTATTGGCGCTAATGTCACCATAGGAGAGGGACCCACAGTGGGACCTCACGTCGTGATTAATGGAAATACGAGCATCGGTAAAAATAATCGCTTCTTTCAGTTTTCAAGTATTGGTGAAGAAAACCAAGATAAAAAATATGATGGAGAGCCAACCCAAACCATTATTGGTGATGGAAATACCTTTCGTGAAGGTGTAACGGTTCATCGAGGTACCATTCAAGATACAGGTGTGACCAAAATAGGTAACAATGGTTTGTTTATGGCGTATGTTCATGTTGCCCATGATTGTAAAGTTGGTGATAACGTGATTTTTGCTAACAATGCGACCATTGCAGGTCATGTTCATGTTGGAGATTGGGCCATATTAGGCGGATTCACAGGCGTCCATCAATTTTGTAAAATTGGTGCCCATGCCTTTTGTGGAATGAACAGCAGTATTACTCAAGACGTTCCACCATTTGTCATGTTGCAACAAGGTGTTCCTCGTGCAATCAATAGTGAAGGATTAAAACGTCGAGGCTTTAGCTCCGAATCTATAATGGCAATTAAAAAAGGATTTAAATCGATTTACCGAAAAGGGTTAAAGTTGGAAGAAGCTGTTGAGGAAATTAAACAATTAAGTTTTGTTCACCCAGAGTTGAATGTTTTTCTGGATTTTATCGCGGAATCTAATCGCGGACTCATTCGTTAACACATGAACTTAAAACGAATTTTTTTGGTCGCAGGAGAATCCTCTGGCGATATTCTTGGCTCTGGATTAATGGAGCAGCTTAAAATTTTATATCAGGGCCAAGTCGAGTTCGAGGGGATTGGTGGTCCCTTAATGTTAGAGCAAGGATTAAAAGAAGTTTATCCTATGGACCGGCTGTCGGTTATGGGGATTTGGGCAATACTTAAAAGATATCGAGAACTGTCGGCAAAGCGAAAAGCGTTAATTGCTGAATTAGTCAAAAATCCTCCGGACTGCTTTATTGGTATTGATGCTCCCGAGTTTAATTTGGATTTTGAGTTAAAGCTGCATCAAGCTGGAATTAAAACCGTTCATTATGTGAGCCCTTCGGTTTGGGCCTGGCGACCTAAACGTATTTTCAAGATTAAACAGGCCGTTGATCTTATGTTGTGCTTGTTTACCTTTGAGCAAAAAATTTATCAAGAGCACCTTATTCCGGTTGTTTGTACTGGTCATCCACTTGCTGAAAAAATTGATCTCAAGCAAGATTTGAATGCTAACAAACAAAACTTAAATATTACTTCGAACACTAAGGTACTCGCGGTATTACCCGGCAGCCGAGGAAGTGAAATTAAATATATTACTAAGCCATTTTTGCAGGCAGCTAAATTGTGTCAACTTGATGATCCTAGATTAAAGATTTTATTACCTTGTATTAACGAAACCAAAAAACATCAAATTGAATCAATATTGGCTTCTATGGAGTCTCCGCCGATAGTTGAAATTTCTATTGGAAATTCTAAACAGGTGATGGCTGCTGCAGATGCGATTCTAATTGCTTCGGGTACCGCAACTTTAGAAGCGGCTCTGTTAAAAAAGCCAATGGTGGTGGGATATAAAATGTCGAGTTTTAGTTATGCCATTTTTTCCAGAATGTTAAAAATTAAGAATGTATCACTACCAAATTTATTAGCCGGTAAAACCTTAGTTCCTGAACTCATACAAGATCAATGTTCCCCAGAAAATCTTTATGATGCTGTTCGTTCTATTCTAAATGACGACAAGCTGTCAAAAGAGTTGATTGATGAATTTAGCTTAATTCATCAATCATTAAAAAAGGGTGCGGATAAAGTGTCAAGCAAAGCCGTTTTTGACCTGTTGGAAAATCAGTTATGTTAATCGCTGGCGTTGATGAGGTTGGCAGAGGACCTTTAGCAGGTGCCGTTGTTGCAGCTGCGGTTATTCTTGATCCAAAAAATGTGATTGAAGGACTAACCGATTCGAAAAAGCTTTCGGAAAAAAAACGTGAGGTCTATTTTGATCTCATTCATGAAAAAGCACTTGCATTTGCGATTGGAAGGGCTGAAGTAGAAGAAATTGATCAGCTTAATATTTTACAGGCATCTTTACTCGCCATGAAAAGAGCGGTGGATGAACTGTCTATCAAGCCTGATCTGGTGCTTGTAGATGGAAATAAAACAACTGATTTCGGGATACCATCAAAGCCAATTATACAAGGCGATTTAATTGAACCTTGTATCAGTGCTGCATCCATTCTTGCCAAGGTCACTCGCGATCGAGAAATGCAAGTTATCGATAAGCTCTATCCTCAGTATGGATTTGCTAAGCACAAAGGCTATCCTACAAAACTACATCGAGAAGCCCTTCAGCGCTACGGAATCACCCCAATACATAGAAAAAGCTACGCGCCCGTTCAACAAATACTGCTATAATTCATTCTATAAATAATAAATGATTATCATGCATGAAGGATTTGCATAAAGAGTCAACTGATGTTTCGAAACTCGACCCTAAACATTGGGTTGTAACCCGTTGTGGTAAATTAGTCATAGTTAAAAATCATTCGGTGAGAGAATTCTCGTGGGAGTTTGCCGATATCGATCAGCCGGATGTTTATCGGCGCTGCAAAAGATTTAATATTGATAAAGACGGGTTTACCTTAAATCATCCAAAATTAGATAGCGTCGAAGACGCTATTGCCGAACAAGTTCCTTATTATTATTGGATTGAGCCTGGCAATGCTTTATTTTCTATTCTTAATATTACAGAAAATGAGTCTAAGATGATATTTCTCAAAAGTAACGACATTGATTTATTGGTGGGAAATGACAATTGGACAACTGTAGCAAAAGAACATCCTGCTTACATGAGTTTTAATAAGCGACTCGAGATGCTTCAAGGGCAAAGCGATGTTATTCAAACAACCCTATATATGTTAGGCGAAGATAATGGTTGGTTGCTTTTATATGCGTTTCAAGGAAACTTGCATTCTGAATCCATAAAAGTTTCCGCGATGATGTTTCACAGTGATCCATTACTACAAATGAACACACAGAGTAATTGGGAACGTCACGGCAATAAAACGCTGTATTTAGCCTTTTCAAAGAAATCAGCACTACCAAATTTGCAAGATTCTATTTGGTTGAATGTAGGCTGGAATAACTCTCCATTTTGTCTACGTTCGAATTTGAAAATTTCATCAAAATTAGTGAATGATAATAGAGAAAAATCTTAATGAAAATGAACGTTTCTCCAGGAATTTATCGCCATTTTAAGGGAGGCCTGTATAAAGTACTTTACACGGCAATACATTCAGAAACCGGAGAAGAGTTTGTGGTTTACCAGCCACAATATGGAGAACAAAAAATTTGGATCCGTCCTCTAGCAATGTTCGTTGAACCAGTTGAGTCTCAAGGTAATATGGTTAATCGATTTGAACGATTAAATGATGAACTATAGGTCTATTATTAAACTGTAAGCTAGAGCATATTAAAATAGATGATTAATCTCTTCGTCGAAATGGTCATGAAAGTGTCCGCCGAATAACGCCCTGCTTGAGCTCAACCATACTTCAATTGAAAGAATTTTCTAGTTTATCCTGTCAACCCGGTCTGAATTGACATAACATAAGTTCTTAAAAAAACAATTTTGTGATTAAAAAACATTCTACTTTAAGATCTTTTTGAAATGACTGCTAAATTCGTCCACTTAAAACTTCATACCGAGTATTCAATGAGCAATGGCTTATGTCGTATTAAGCCTTTATTGCAAAAATGCGTGGAACTGAAACAACCTGCGATTGCTTTAACCGATCAAAACAATATTTGTGGCTTAGTTCGTTTTTATAACGAAGCTCAATCTAAAGGGATTAAGCCTATTATCGGATGCGATGTCTGGATAAGAGATGAAGAGCAATCATCCGACCCATTCCGTATAGCGCTTCTATGTCAATCGCAGCAAGGCTACTTAAACTTAAAGCAATTAATATCCAGAGCGTTCACCACCAATCAGCACCAGGCAAAGCCGATCATCGAGAAAGAGTGGTTTAAACAACATAACGAAGGATTAATTGTTTTATCTGGTGGACGAGAGGGCGACGTCGGTAAGGCATTACTTGCTGGAAACATGCAGGCGGCAGCTGAATTATTAGGCTTTTGGAATCATTATTTTCATCAGCGATATTATTTAGAGCTCCAACGTACCGGCAGAGAGAACGAAGCCGACTATATCCATGCAGCGGTTGGATTGGCTCAAGGTGCGGCTACGCCAGTTGTTGCCACCAATGATGTTCATTTTTTAGAAAAAGAAGATTTTGTCGCGCATGAAGCTCGCGTATGTATTGGTATGGGAAGGGTTTTAGACGATCCTTCTAGACCTAAGCTTTACTCAGAAGAGCAATATTTGAAAACGGCTGAAGAGATGATTGAGTTGTTTTCGGATATTCCAGAAGCCATTGAAAACACGGTTGAAATTGCGAAAAGATGTTCAGTCGAAATTGACCTTGGCACTTATTATCTTCCTCAATTTCCGACAGGCGATATGAATGAAGCAGATTACTTGTGTAAGGTCAGTCGAGAGGGATTAGAAGTTCGTTTAAAAAAACTTTTTGATAACTCCCTACCTGATTTTAAAGACAAGCGTAAGCCATATGACGAACGCCTAGAAATTGAGCTTCAAGTGATTAATCAAATGGGTTTCCCTGGATATTTTCTCATTGTTGCCGACTTTATCCAGTGGGCAAAAAGAAATGAGGTGCCTGTTGGACCTGGGCGAGGCTCTGGTGCCGGATCGCTTGTCGCTTATGCGCTTGATATTACCGACCTAGATCCGCTTGAATACGATTTGCTATTCGAGCGATTTTTAAACCCTGAGCGGGTATCTATGCCTGATTTTGACATCGATTTTTGTATGGATGGGCGCGATCGAGTGATTGATTATGTGGCGCAAACTTATGGTCGCGATGCGGTTTCCCAAATCATAACCTTTGGTACTATGGCAGCTAAAGCTGTTGTGCGTGATGTTGCTCGCGTATTGGGTAAGCCCTACGGTTTAGCCGATCGATTATCAAAATTAATACCGCCTACACCCGGTATGACGCTTGAAAAAGCGTTAAAGGAATCGCCTGACTTAGTCACTATGCTTGAAACCGATGCCGAGGCACAAGAAATCTGGGAAATGGCGTTAACACTTGAAGGCCTTATTCGTCAGGCCGGCAAGCATGCCGGTGGCGTGGTCATTGCTCCCACCACACTGACTGATTTTACTGCCATTTATTGCGATGAAACTTATTCTGGATTGGTGGCTCAGTTTGATAAAGACGATGTTGAAAAAGCCGGGTTAGTTAAATTTGACTTTCTAGGATTAAAAACGCTCACCATCATCGATTGGGCAATCAAAATAGTCAATCGTCTGCGTGCACAGCAAAATAAAGAACCCATTGATATAAATACCATTCCGCTCGATGACAAAGCGAGTTTTGAACTACTTCAAGCCTCCGACACCACCGCGGTATTCCAGCTGGAATCGCAGGGAATGAAGAATCTTATCGATCGGCTTCAGCCTTCAAACTTTGAAGATATTATCGCTTTAGTGGCTCTGTTTAGACCAGGGCCATTGCAATCAGGCATGGTGGATGACTTTATAAATCGTAAGCATGGTCGCGCAGAAGTATCGTACCCTCATCCTGATTTTCAACACGATTCATTACAACCTATTTTAGAGCCAACCTACGGGGTTATTGTCTACCAAGAGCAAGTTATGCAAATAGCTCAGGTACTGGCTGGTTATAGCTTAGGTGGTGCCGACTTATTGCGCCGAGCAATGGGTAAGAAAAAACCGGAAGAAATGGCAAAGCAGCGCTCAATATTTGCTGAAGGCGCTGAAAAACAAGGAATTGATCCAGAGCTTGCTATGAACATTTTTGACTTGGTAGAAAAGTTCGCAGGTTATGGATTTAACAAATCTCACTCAGCTGCTTATGCGTTAGTTGCTTATCAAACGGCCTATTTAAAAGCACACTATCCAGCTGCGTTTATGGCTGCGGTTATGTCAGCCGATATGGACAACACCGATAAGGTGGTGACTTTTGTCGATGACTGCTTGCGCCATAAAATCAATATCATGCCGCCTGATGTTAACAAAGGTGAATACAAGTTTACCGTAACCGATGAAAACACCATTATTTATGGCGTTGGTGCAATTAAAGGCGTAGGTGAAGGTGCTATTGAAAGTTTTGTGGCAGAGCGTAAACAAAATGGTCCGTTTAAAGATTTATTCGATTTTTGTGGCCGCGTCGATTTGAAAAAAGTGAATAGGCGAGTGCTCGAAAGTTTAATTCGAGCGGGAGCGCTTGATAACTTAGGCCCTAACCGAGCGGTATTAATGGCAACGCTAGATGAAGCGATTCGAGCTGCCGATCAACAAAATAAAGCAGCAGCCATAGGTCAAGACGATTTATTTGGAGAAGCCTTTGGGGCAGATCACAGCACCGGAGAGCTTAATTGGGCGCAAGTAAGACCTTGGCCAGAAGACTTAGTTTTACAAGGTGAAAAAGAAACGCTAGGGCTTTATTTAACCGGACATCCCATCGATCGTTATTTACCAGAACTTAAACATTTTATTGCAAATCGAATCAATCAAATTCAACCAACGCGACGTGGTGATTACATTAAAGCGGCGGGCTTAGTGATTGATTTGAGAATTATGACAACAAAAAAAGGTGCTCGTTTTGCAATAGTGACACTTGACGATCGTTCAGGACGAATCGACGCCGTGGTCTATGCGGATACTTATGAGAAGTATAAAGACTTACTGGTAAAAGATGCCATTTTAATTGTTGAAGGTGATGTCAGTCATGACGATTTTAGTGGCGGCTTAAGGCTCAGTGTTAATCAAGTGTTTGATTTGGTATCGGCTCGTGAACAATATGCAAAGTCGGTTAAAATTGTGGTAGCCGATGAAAAAATTGATGCTGACTTTGCGAGTAAATTAGAAAGGTTTTTAAAGCCTTGTGCTCGCGGCTCTACTCCAGTTGAACTAATTTATAAAAGCCAAGAGGCAGACGCAACGGTTTACTTTTCTGATGAATGGAAGTTACAACCAACCGATGATTTAATTTATCACCTTCGTGGTCTTCAAGGTTGTGAGCAAGTATCTATAGAGTATTAAGGTCTGTTTTTAGAGGTGTTATTCGTTTTTGATTGATTCTATTTTACTCCATAATTGCCAGAGTTTTTATTTAACTAAGCTCAAATTGGTCTGTAATACGTCGAGCCTCGGCCTTTTTTGTTTATTCACACTGATGATTAATTCGGGATGTGCATCAAGCTTTAATCAAACAGAAGCTTCAGTTGAAACTGAATCGGTATTGGTTGCTCGTAATGACCGACCTGAAGACATAGCTGAAGAAAAAATGACCGAACAAAAGGAAGAACAAAAGGAAGAACAGTCCAGTATTGAACCATGTGTTGTAAATAAAACGGCAACTTTGGATGAGATTCAGAGAAAAAGATTGAAAAAAATTGAATCAAAACCCGAAGATGACTTTATAGAAGAAACACGGAAAAGGTTAGGCCGATGGGTATTTAATACTTCCGAATATATTGATCGATTTTTGGCAGATGATAAATTTTTAGAGGTTGATGCACCCTACAGTCGTATGACATTAAAACCTTATTACACATTCCTAGAAAATGGTAAGAGTGAAACAGGTACTGATGTGAGGATAAAATGGGTCCTACCACGCTCTGAAAATCGTTTTAGTTTATTTTTTGAAGGATCACAATCAAACGAAATAGAGACGCAGCCAGGAGAAGTGGCTCCAATTGAACAAACTGGCCCAAACAGTGATAGCAACCGACTCGGTGCAGAGTTTACGATTACTCAAGAAGAACTTTGGGATTCTAAAGTCTACGGGGGATTCACTCGAAGAGATGGTCATCGTGTGGGATTTGCGGGTATTCGATGGCGCAGAATCATCGATTTTGCAAATAGCCAAGGAGAACTTAGTCAATTCGTATATTTTTACGATCGTGAAGGTTACGGTGAAACCAGTCGATACGATTGGATTATTGGTGGTGGAAATCCAATCTATTGGTCGACAAGAACTCAAGTGACCTATGGTGAAGAAACTTTAGGGGCGGAATGGTTTCAACGATTCGCACTCAATCACATTCTTTCGGATACAAGTTTTATTCGATACTCTTTTAATATTGAAGGACATACTCAACCAGAAAGTATTACCGATCAGTTTTATATTGACTTGCTTTGGCGAACTTATACTTGGAGAGAGTGGTTTTACTGGGAACTTAATCCAAGAATTGCCTGGCCCTATTTAATTCAGTACGACGAAGTAGCTTCTTTTTATGTGGGTATGGGTATCGAGTTTTTTTAATGAAGCTTCCATTCATTATGAACTTAATTTTCGCCTATTCCAACCTTCCTTTTTTGCATGTATTGAGCAAGTGTCTTAGCGTCAATGTTTTCACTTTTTCTTAGGCTAGAAAAAACTCCAATTTGATCTTCAATGCTTTTATGTTGGCCAAGCTTCTCTTTAGCTTGAATGTCATCTACAACAACTTTAAAGCCAACCACCGCTTGAGCTAATCGATATTTATATTCATCTGATACGATCTGTTTGTCAGTGTGCAGAGATGGTTCAAAAGTGGAAAGCAAGTCGTCGAGGCATTCAATGGTTTGTTCTAAGGTTAATAATGAGGCTTTTCCAGTGCAATGGACAGCGGCATAGTTCCAAGTTGGAACGGCAGGTTTTGTTTTGTACCAAGTCGGTGAAATATAAGCATGTGGTCCGTGAAATATGGCAAGTACTTTTTTATTCTCAACTGATTGCCAATGAAGATTTGCTTTAGCGAAGTGTCCGTATAAAACGGTTTGGTTATTATCAAACCTAGCGACTAACGGAATATGCGTTGCTTCTAGCTCTTCAGAGATTAAAGTAGCAAATGGATATGACTTTATAAAAGTGATCGCGGCGTCATCGCCAAGCATGGTCATGGATTTTGGAGTGTACATGGTTTACTCGTAATTTAAGTATGAAACATTTAAGTGATGAAAAATATTAATTTAAGTTTACATATAAAATAATATCGCTACAAAACACGGAGAATACGCCTAAATATCGAAAATGACTACCAAAGCTTGCGGTTATTCAAGTAAAACTTTTAAGCCTTTCAGAGCCAATTAAAATTAGAAACAGGCCAACAAAGCATAAAGGTAACCGAACCGGAAAACTGTAGTGGTTTAAATGTTAAGAAAAGCCAAGTTTCAATATGCCAATGCCAGAAAGAACCAATATCATCATAGTTTTCAATTAGGTTATTTTTATTATCTAAATCTAATTAAAAACTAGAGTCTGACTGCTGTAAAAACTTGACTTCTTCAGAAGTCGATGGTCTACCAAGAATTTTATTTCGATGGGGATATCGTCCAAATCGTTCAATTATGGCTTTGTGTTTATACTCAAACTCAATATTCATTGAGTTGCCTAAATCCTTGAAAAGTTTGACAGCTTGCTCGTGTATCACAAGTGATTCGCTGTGCATAAAAGGCATGTAAAGAAAACTTCGTTGCTCTTGATTTAACTCTAAATCAAAGTGTCTCGAAATGGCATTTTGCGCCAGTGTTAATGCAAGGCTATCATACATAAACGATTGAGGCTTATTTCTAAACATATTGCGAGAGAACTGATCGAGAACAATGACTTCAGCAAGAGCTCCTAATGCCGATTCACGCCATTCATATAATTCACATTGAATGGCTTGAGCGTGAATATCAGAAAACTTATCGGTGATTTCCTGATCAAAATTCTCGTTTTTCACAAACCACTTTTTTCGATTGGCCTCAGAAAACCAAAACTCTATGATTTTTTCAACCATGTAAAAATCTCCAAAATAGGCGCTTGTTTTATTAGAGTAGCAATGCAGGTACATAAACAGCAAAATTGACCTGTGGTCGCACTAAAAAAAGCCCGGACAAGCCGGGCTTAAAAATTATTTTTTCGAATATTTTTCGTAAAGACGTTTATGACGATTATCAAGATTAACCGTTCGACCATCAATTAACATCGTCTCAATTTTATGAGTGAGGTGATCAAACACATCTCCGGTACTGATAATGATATTGGCATTTTTACCCACTTCAATCGACCCCATCTCGGCATCTAGTCCTAATATTTTTGCTGGCTCAATAGTAATAGAGGCCAATCCTTTTTCAGGGCTAACGCCATAAGCGATCGATTGACCTACGGCAAATGGTAAGTCACGTGAATTCCAGCTACCTGCAACGGTTAGGGCATAAGGAATGCCTAGCTTTTCCATTTGGGCTGGAATAGTAAATGAGCTATCGACTTTGTCATCGGCTGAAAGTGGTTGTCCCCATGCCGAGGTAAACACAACAGGAACATTATGCATTTTAATTAAATCAGCAGATTTAATTACATCGGTCACACCCACCAAGACAATTTTCAATTGATATTGATTCGCTAAATTAATGGCTTGTTCAATTTCTCTGTAGTCATTAGCATGAATATACAGGGGCATTGTTCCATCCATCACTGAACGCATCGCTTCCCAGCGAATATCTATCGGTGTGTTTTTAATGGCACTTCTGAGACGATTATATTGCGCCAACATCTCAAAGTTTTGATCAATTGCTTTAAGAGCTTTTGCTGCATCCTCACGTTGTTTTTCTGGAGGACGACGTTCCCACCATGATTTATTAATCCCCGCGCGAGGCCACCGCATATGCATACCAGATGATGCTTTTACCAGCGAATCTTGCCAGTTCCAGCCGTCAAGATGCACAACAGAAGATTGTCCATTAATACTGCCACCTTGCGGTGCAATTTCAGCATGAGTGATCCCATTGGCTCTCACGGTTGGAATAATTTCGGAGTCGGCGTTAAATGCTATATGCGCTTTAACCTCAGGCGTTTCTTTTCCTGTTTCTGATTGATCTCGAGTCGCGCGTACTGCGCCAATTTCTTCTAACCCCAATTGAGAGTTTAATGCGATAAATCCAGGGTAGATGTGCTTGCCGGTTGCATCGATCACTTGTGCACCATTAGGCGCTTCTAACACATTGCCAATCGCTTTTATTTTGCCATTTTCAATTAAAATATGGCTGTTACTGAGTGTCCCTTTGGTAACCGTGTGAATCGTACCATTTTTAATAAATACCGGAGTCGTTGTTGGCTCTCCTGGAATTAAATCATGCGCACTAAGTTGCATTGAGAAAATTGCACCCGCAAAGGCCGCAATATTCAATGCCTTCTTTGAAAGATTTTTAGCTGCGACTACAGACTTTGAAGTATTAATTGTTCTCATGCTTATTCTCCTTGCTCGGCAGCATTTAAATGCCAAAAATCGATGTTATCTTCGCAGTGCCAAGTAGGAGCTATTTGCTCAATATACTGCCAAGTCAACTCTTTGTTCGTATTGCTATGGTTTCCATTAGTTTTACCGTTGATTGCATCACCATTGGCGCCAAGAACTTTTTGGATAAGCTGGTTTTTCTCTAAAGCGAGCGCTTTTTCGTTTTCGTTATGGGCGTTTCGGTCAAAATATTTTCGACCATCTATGTAAGTGTGTTCAACTTGACTGTAAATGGATAAAGGATTGCCGCTCCATAAGACTAAGTCGGCATGCTTGCCTTCTTTGATACTGCCTACATATTGGTCAATTTTAAGCTGTTTGGCCGGATTTATCGTGACCATTTTCCATGCGTCTTGCTGTGACATTCCGCAATATTGAACGGATTTCGCCGCTTCGGTATTTAGGCGTCTGATTAAATCGCCACTGTCGGAGTTAACAGAAACAGTCACACCGTTTTGCATCATCAAACAGGTGTTGCCAGGAATGGCGTCGTATACTTCAAACTTATAGGCCCACCAATCGGCAAATGTTGAGGCCATAGCACCGTGCTCGGCCATTTCTTTGGCGACTTTATATCCTTCCAAGATATGAGTGAACGTTTGAATTTTGAAACCAAAATCCTCTGCAATTTTCATTAAGCTCAAAATTTCTGAGGCAACATAAGAGTGCGAGTGAATGAAGCGTTTGCTTTCGAGAATTTCAACTAACGCTTCCATTCGATAATTGACTCTGGGTGTTGCTGTTATTTTTTTATCGTTACGCGAAAGATCATCGTATTTATCCCACTGAGCTCTATACTCTTTTGCTCGTTCGAATCCGTCGCGCACTATGGTGTTTACGCCCATCCGAGATTGTGGATAACGGATATTGAACTGATCACCCCAGTTGGACTGTTTAACATTTTCACCGAGAGCAAATTTGATAGATGGGGGAGCCGCATCAAACTTCATGGTGTTAGCATCTGTACCCCAGCGTAATTTGATAACTTGTGCTTGACCACCAATCGGATTGGCCGAACCATGCAATAATTGGGCTGCGGTTGTACCTCCAGCTAAAGCGCGGAAAATTTGCTGATCATCAGGATTAATCACATCGCCAATTCTTACTTCAGAAGTGATTGCGTCGCTACCTTCATTCACCCCTTTGCTGATAGCAATGTGTGAATGTTCATCGATGATCCCTGCGGTTAAACTTTTTCCGGTTGCATCAATGACATCATATCCTCGCGGTGTTTTCAGTTCTTTGCCAATTTTATAAATTTTGCCGTCTTTCACTAGTACATCGGTATTCTCTAAAATTCCATCCGATTCTGATGTCCAAACGGTGGCGTTTTTAAAGTGGAGATCGTTTCTTGTTGGTAATGATGAAAGTCCATAAGCAACGTTAGGGAAGGTCACTTGGCTAATATATTCAATCGGTTTGCTTGGTTCTTCTTTAGTTTGATCTTCAGATTTTTCTATTTCGCTTTTAACAAACGTAATTGGTGCTTTCGCAAAATTCTGGTCAATATTAAAACCACTGAGTTGGTTATCTTTGATTGATAAAGTAAGACGATGAACACCGGCTAACTGCTCGACTTTTAATTTTGATAAATCAGCAGATATTTCAATTTTATGTTCATATTGATCGGTTAAGCTGATGACTGACTTTTCTTCGCCTAGTACAAACTCGCCAGTTACTTTTTGATTTTTCATTTTAAGTGAAAGAGTCACCGCTTGGTTATTGATTACTCCTTCATAATCGCCTGTAAAATTAATCGGATTGAGTGGTTTAAATTCTTTGTAATGACCGCGTAAATACACACCTAAAATATCACCCGATTTGAAAATATTATCTGAAGCAATAACTAAATCGGCAAAGTGACCTTGCGCAATTTCTCCTACTTTATTTTGTGCGTTGGCAAGTTTGGCTGGAGTGGTTGTGAGTGCTTTTAGTGCGTCTTTTTCACTTAATCCATGTTCAACCGCTTTACGAACTTTAGTCCAAAACTGGTCGGTTTTTTTCATTTTGCTTTGGCTAAAAGCCAAAGGGATTTTCTTGCTCGCTAAAACCGCCGGATTAGATGGAGCGTGCTCCCAATGTCTCAATTCTGCAAGCGACACATCAAGTTGAGCAGCAAAACTGCCTACTTCTGGCTTATCTGGAAACTCAGGGGTGACAATAAAAGGAGCATTCAGAGCTGCAATTTCGTTGATACGGGTATATTCATGTCCACCCGCTAAAAAGGCCATATTGAGGTTATAGGGCTTAAATACTTCGGCTGCTCTAATAGATGAAAGATGATCATCGGCATTAAAAATTAAACCGACATTTGATAGCTCATTGATGGCATCGAGTGCGGCGTTGTATTCAACGGTTTCACCGGTGATTAACACATCAAGCTTGCCTTTCGACTGCTGATACCAAGATGCATCACTCATAGTTTGTCTGATCAAAGCTATACTGCCCATTAACGAGCTAGGATATTCTTGCTGTGAGGTGCCTTTGTCAAAAGAACCAAAGTGTCTGGAATGACTGTTAATGATTATGTCGTTGGCAATACCTTCTGCTAAAGAAACTGTTAATCCCTGACCTTGGAATATACCATCGAGTTTTGCACTTTGAACCGAAGTAAATCCATTTTTGAGCCATGCCTCAGCAGCTTTTGAGTCCGCTTTAAACTCAGCTTTCCAATCTGCTTCAGCGTGGATGGCATCGTTCCAGGCATTGCCTCCAGTTCGTTGGTTTTGATACTGCGGCGCTTGTCCATGAGCTTTTGGTGTGGGTTTGGGTTTCTCTAACCCATAATCAGTGTAAGGGTCAATAAAGCCAGGATAGATATGTTTGCCACTTAAATCGATGGTTTTGGTGACTTTGCCAAGGGTTATTTTTTTTCCTACTTCTTTAATTACACCATGTTCAATCAGTATGGTCGCCTGCTCGATTGTTTCGCCGCTGGCAAGGTGAACCGTAGCGCCAGTTAAAGCGAGTTCTGTTGGTGTTCGATCGGTAATTCCATACACATGGCCGGTTTGATCCGCAACCGAATGGCTTGCGATTACCGCTAATATTCCACTCGAAACCAAAGTAGAAAAGTTTATTTTCATTTTATTCTCTCGTTTTGTACTAAAGTCTATGAGTCTCTCACGAACTGAGGGAGGGGTTCTAGCCACAAGGTTTTTAAAGCAAGTCTAGCTAACATCATGAAAATAAAGGATAATCTTAATAAATAAAGGAAGATTTCATAAATTTTTACAAAATTTTGCTGTGACTAAACATTGTGCTTAAAGATCAATAGGTCTTAAACAGCGTAGAAAAATAGGAAAGTGATATTTATGTCAGTAAAAGCGGTTATTGGTGCGATGCGCGTACCCTTTTTATTATTAACACCTGTTTGTGTTTTTTTGGGAGCCAGCTTAGTTTGGAATGAGGTGACTCAAGACTGGGGCAAACTCGGATGGGTTCTTTTAGCTGCCATGGGGGCACATATATCGGTTAATACGTTAAATGAGTACTTTGATTTTAAAAGTGGCCTTGATTTAAAAACCGTAAAAACCCCATTTAGTGGTGGTAGCGGCTCTTTACCGGCTGAGCCGCAAGCAGCATTTGCCGTTTTAATTACCGGTGTTATCAGTTTATTGATCACTATTTTTGCTGGACTGCTCCTTGTGAACTCGAGTCATTTAAACCTCCTTATCATAGGGATGTTAGGCGCTTTCATTATCATCGCTTACACACCCATACTGAATAAAATTCCCTTGGCTTGCCTAGTTGCCCCCGGCATTGGTTTTGGGTTGATTATGGTATTAGGCACCGCGCTTAGTTTTACCGCGCAAGTTCAAACGCACTGGGTGCTTATGGCGCTCATTCCTTTTTGCTTGGTGAACAACTTGTTGTTGCTCAATCAGTTTCCAGATTTAGAGGCGGATCGCTCCTTCGGCCGAAATCACTTAATTATTAAACATGGTGAAAAAGCAGGTGTTTCGGTCTATTTTATTTCTTCCATCGTAGCCGTTTTGAGCCTTTTAAT
>JBFHSP010000013.1:0-32693 GCA_041591085.1 Kangiellaceae bacterium
ATGCCTTGCTTTAAGATCAAAGCCGCATAGTCAACTTTTATGCCGTGATTAAACCAATCTTCGACCGCGGCTTGAAACATTTCAAAAAACCTTGGGTAAAACACATAACCCGCCGGATCGGTATGGGTAAACCTCACCGGACTTTTAAAAATAAAACTTTTCACGGTTCTCACTCTCTTTTCGATAAACAAAACCTAGTGGATGAACCGATAAGAGTGTGCTATCAACCCCAAAAAATCAATATGCAACGGCTAAACCCCCTTCAAATTAACCGTAAACGGGAGCGTCGACTTTTCGAAAAATCCCAAAAGGAAACGGAAAGTCTGGGTACTCCAACAACGCTAGTCGATGAGCCAGTGCCGTGTCCTCTGAATATGCATCGTGCACCAGCAGGTCGCGCTCAGTAATACCCGATTGACCTATTTCAACCACTTGTAACTGGCCCTGGCGATCAATAATCCCCTTTTCACGCTCTTGGCCAAAGATCATGGGCTCACCGTGCTTTAGCTGCAAGCTGTGGCTGTCGCGCTCTTTTTTAGCCGTGACATGATCGAAGGCACCGTCGTGAAAGGTCACACAATTCATTAATATTTCAATAAATACGGCCCCTTTGTGCTGCTGAGCTTCATCCATCACAGCTTCCATCATGGCATTGTCTTTATCATGCACTCGCGCAACAAACGTTGCGCCTGAGGCCAACGCCAAACTCACCGGACGAACCGGATTGTCGGTCACGCCATAAGGTGTCGATTTGGTTTTTAACCCCGGAGGTGATGTGGGTGATGCTTGCCCTTTGGTTAAACCATAGATTTGGTTATTAAACAGCATCATTTTTAAATCGGAGTTTCGACGCATAAAATGCATTGTATGGTTGCCGCCAATGGCCAAGGCGTCGCCGTCGCCAGACACAATCCAAACCGATAATTCAGGGTTGGTTAGTTTGATCCCCATTGCAACCGTTGGAGCTCGACCATGGAGGGTATGAAAGCCATAAGCGCTGGTGTAGTACGGCAATCGCGAAGAGCAGCCAATACCCGATACTACCACTTGACGCTCTTTGGGGATGCCGGCATTCGCAAACGAAGTGGTTAAGCTGCGTAATATCGAAAAACAGCCACACCCAGGGCACCAACGCGGATCACAGTTACTTAAAAAATCTTGACGGGTGAGTTCACTGCTGGCCAAGTTTGCAATCATGATGATTTCTCCATCATTAATTTAAGCTTTAGGATGACTTCATCAACCGTAAACGGACTCCCTTGAACTTTGCTTATCAGTTGAGCATCAATTAAAAACTGAGCGCGTAACATCTGACACAGTTGCCCTAAATTATTTTCAGCTACGACTACTTTCGAATACTGGCGGATTGATTCAGCCAATCCTTTGGGAAACGGATTCAAATGTTGTAAATGGATAAATGCCACCGCATCACCTTGCTGGTTCATTTGTTCGGTAGCTTCTAATAACGAACCAAAAGTAGAGCCCCATCCGATTAACAACACCGAAGCATTCGGATTGCCATAAACAGGTGGTAAGGGAAGGGTTTTAGCAATATTGGCAATTTTTTGTGCTCTAAGATGAACCATCCGTTCATGATTTTCACCATCGTAACTGACGCCACCGGTGTCCCATTGTTTTTCCAGACCTCCGGTGATGTGTTCAAGCCCGGGAGTTCCCGGAATGGCCCAAGGGCGCGCTAAGGTGTCATCGTTTCGTTGATAAGGCTTAAAACCTTCTGCTTGGGTGGCAAAATGAACCGGTATCTCAGCGAGTTCTTGTTGCTCGGGTTCGTGCCAAGCTTCAGCACTGGCCGACAAATACAAATCACTCAATACGATGACCGGTGTCATATAGTGAATCGCCAAACGCGCGGCTTCATAAGTCATGTTAAAACAATCTTGCGGTGTTTTGGCCGCCAAAATCGGTAAAGGCGACTCACCATTGCGGCCCCAGAGCGCTTGCATTAAGTCCGATTGTTCGGTTTTGGTCGGCAAGCCGGTGGAAGGACCGGCCCGCTGCACATTGATAATCACAAGCGGCAGCTCGGCAATGACGGCTAAATTAATAAACTCGCCCATTAAGGCTAACCCAGGACCTGAGGTACTGGTCGCCGCTAATGCCCCCGCAAAGGCTGCGCCAACTGTTGACCCAATGGCAGCGATTTCATCTTCGGCTTGAAACACCTTAACATCAGGCGCTTTGATTTTAAGCAGTTCTTGCATGACTTCAGTGGCAGGAGTAATCGGATATCCGCCTAAAAACAAAGGCAAACCGGCTTTACGTGCGGCGCACACCAGCGCACTGGCCGCGGCGGCATTACCGGTAATAAATTGGTTTTTAGATGTGTGATCGACCTTCAGCTTTGTCGCTTTTTTGATCTCGTAGGGCGTTGCAAACAACTCAGCGGTTTCGCCGTAGTTCCAACCGGTGTCAAAGGCTTTGCGATTGGCCTGGGCAAACACCGTTTTGGTGGCAAATTTTTTATCAATCCATTGATAAACCGCCGTTTTGGGTTTTGGAAATAACCAACATATAAGTCCCAGGGCAAAAAAGTTTTTAGCGCGATCCATCTCTTTGCCAGACAGCCCCGAGCCTTTCAACGCGGCGCGAGTCAGTTTGGTGATCGACAGAGCAAAAACCCGATAATCTTGCAATGACTCATCCACTAAAGGACTGGTCTGGTAATCGGCCAGAGCTAAATTTCTTTCACTGAAAGTATCTTGATTAACCAAAATAATGCCATTGCGTTTTACTTTGGCCAGATTGGATTTCAACGATGCTGGATTCATCGCCACCAACACATCCAGCCTATCACCATGAGTGTGGACATTGTCGGATCCCGTTCGGATCTGGAAACCCGATACACCGCCAATGGTTCCCGCTGGGGCCCGAATTTCCGCAGGAAAGTCGGGCATGGTTCGAACAACCTCCCCCACTTGACTCGACAATTCGGCAAACCTTTGTCCGGTCAATTGGATCCCATCGCCCGAATCACCAGCAAACTTAATGGTCAATTCATCCAGCAACTGATGTTTGGTTTCGTTAATAGGCTGCAGTGTTTCTGTCATCATTATTCTCGCGCTTGATTAGCAGTTGTAACCTTTAAGCTTAAGCTCTGAAGCGTGACGGCAAGTCATCTTCATCAAAATCTTCATCGGGGTGAATATTACGTGCTCGCGCTAACAGGGTCGCTTCATCTTCCTCAAAATCGGGATTCGGCACACAGCAATCCATTGGACACACTTCAGCGCATTGCGGCTCATCAAAAAAACCGACACACTCGGTACACTTCAGCGCATTAATGCTATAAATTTCTGCGCCTTCATTAATTGCTTCGTTAGGACACTCTGCCACACAGGCATCGCATAAGTTACAATCTTCAACAATCATATAAGCCATGATTTACTCCTCTTTAAGACCAAAAAATGCAGCACCCAAAGCACCACAAAACTGTGTTTCTGGCGCTACAATCAATTCTTTATCGTTTAATTTTTCGGCAAACAACGTAACCAGCATGGGGTGGTGATTCATCACGCCACCCGAAAAAACAACGGTATCGGTGGTAATTGAAGTCATTTCCAAAACGCGCTTCACGACCGAGCGGTACAGTGCATAAATCAAATTTTCGACCCGCTCACCGGTCATTAAAACTTTGATCACTTCTTGGCCAGAAAAAACCGTGCAGTAACTGTTTAGGGTCAATTCTTTATCGTGGGCTTGGGCCAACTGGGTCATTTCAGATAATGGCACTTCTAATCGATGTGCAAGTTCTTCGATATAGGCACCGGTTCCTGCTGCACATTTTCGATTAATCACAAATTGATCAACCCGCCCATCGATGGCATGAATCACTTTGGCGTCCTGTCCACCAATATCAATAAGCGTGTAAGCTTTGTTCAGTTGCAGCTGACTTTGCACCCCTAAAAAATGGGCTTTAATTTCGGTTAACTTATCATCGATAAAATTTAAATAATTACGACCATAACCGGTTGCAATAATTCGATGATTAGGCTTCACCGAGTTGCCGCCTTCAATAAAGGGAGATGCTTTTGAATCTCCATTTAACGCACTGAATACGTGGTCGTATAAAGGAAACAAGGTTTTTTGCTTGCGTTTTAACAGCAAACGACCGGTTTGATCACAACACACCACCTTAATTTCTGAGCTGCCACAATCAACCCCCCAAACGTAAGTTTGGTTTTCTGACATGAATCCACCGTCAGCAGGTTGATCTTGGCGTGTTGCATGAAGGGGTGTGCGATTCATGGTTACAGTGTCTCCACAAACGCTTCAATGACGGTGGTGGATTGCTCATCAGAAAAGCATCGCAAATCACACAAATCACCGTCAATCACTATGGTTGCAATTCCCTGTTCTCTTAATCGCTTTGGTAAGTTGTAATAACTGTTGCTGTTGTTCGGACAGGTTTTTGCAGCATGAAATACAACACCATCAACGCCAAACTGATCCACTAAGCGGCGAATGTATTGCTCTTTAAAATGATCATTTCGATTGATAAAAATCTGCAAGTAGGCTTTAGCCATACTGGGCAAAGGATCGCTGGGGTCGAAATCTGAAAAGATCCAACTGTTGCAGTAAGTAGAAGCCACAACACAGGTTTTGTTGCTTTTAAACAGATCTGACAACTGACGTAAACGCCCCCAAATGGGCATGCCTTCCCAATAAATGCGTTTTTGTTCCCCCGCAACGGCCGCCGATTTTTCGGCAACCTTTTGCTGCAATTGCTCACGCAAGCTTTGATAGTATGCTCGCGCCACTTCGGTGCCACGCAACACGACAATTGGCCCCATATAAACGGTGGCATCAAAAAAGCTTAAGGGACTTGGTTTAAGCATGGCCATATCTAACACTTCGGCCCAAAGATCGGTTGCCTGTTTCGATAAACCTAAAGTATCCGAAAGCTTTTGGTGATCCATCGGGCAACCGGTCAGCGTTTCTAAAAACTCAATTAAGGCAGAAAACTGGCGCGAAACATCAACAATATGGGCCTCTTTTATTTCGGGCAGATGCGTCGGCGGATGAATTCCAAATATAGGCACATTCCATTCTCTGGCGTAAAACTCAAACCAGTGCATCACGTCTTTGCATTGGTTGGTGTTATACACCAGCACATCGGGCCGAGGGATCGATGCAATCCCGTAGGCTTTAGTTAAAGGTGTAATGCCCTTCAAGTAGGCACCGATGTCAGAGGTTAAATAACTGCAAATTTCGGGCGAATAACCTGACGCGTTAGCTACCGGAATGGTATCGGTACAGATCCGGGTTGCCCCGAGCATGGCTCCGTGGTTTTCAGGAAAAAACACTTCAAACCCCATGGCTCTTAAAATTTCTGCAGGCCCCACCGAGGTACACCAGGCGACTTTGCGCTCAGGATCTTTCGCGGCGGCATCGAGATCAAGAAAATAATCTCGCATTACGGCTTTTAAATCCATGCGTCCCCCTTAATGGCAGCCACACCTTTTCGAATTAATACCGCGATCATTTTCTTACGATAATTGCGCGGATAGAAATCTTGCTGATAGAGCAGCGCTTGCGCTGTCGCCTCGGAGGCAGCCTTTTCAACCATGACCTTAGCCGATTCAAAATGGCTTAAGCGGTATTGGAAAAACAAAGGATGATTGTGCACTCCGGTGAGTGCCACCGACAAAAATTGATCCGTGTCATTGCAGGGTTCAATCGCAACCGCAACGCCCACCGATGGAAAATCGAGGGTGCTGCGAATGGTCAGTTTTTCGTAGTGAACCGTGCGTTTAGGGTTGAGGATCAGCTCGATGCTGGTCACTAATTCATCGATGCCCAGTGAATGTCTGTCGATACCGTCATGTTGATAAAAATCCCGTAATTTTATTTGGCGTTCGCTCTGATGACTGATGATGTTTAGATGAGCATCATGCACCAACAAAACCGGGACCGTGTCTGAAACAAAACGAGCCTGACATAAGGGTAATTGGCCTCTTTTAGCACTTTTGACCAAATGGCAAACATCGCCTTGCGCTTTAAAACAAGGTTGATGAGACTCTCGGTGATGTTCGCTCTGGTTAAAGAAAACACAGCGGTTATTGACCAAGATATTTCCGCCCAATGTGCCTTGGTTTCGGATCTGTGGACTCGCGACTTTACTGGCTGCTAACGCTAATGACGGTATTTGGTTTTGGATGAGATCGGATTGAACCACATCGGCAAGGCGCGTCATCGCACCGAGACGAAATTGATCACCGTTTATTATGGTAACGCCTTGCAGTTCATTCATTCTAGCCAAAGAAACCACCGCGTCAGGGGCAGTGAGCCTTTGTTTGTATAACGGCAGTTGATCAGTGCCGCCGGCGAGCAAATGAAAGCTTTTCTGTGTGGTTTTCAAATCCTCAAGCAACCGCCAAAATTCGCTCAAGGTCGTCGGTTGATGCCAGTCAAAATGCACCATTGAATTAGTCATCAGCATGCTCCTCAGCAGCGCGGGCTTCTGATTTTCGCGCCTTTTTATGGATCGCGGCTAACACCCTATCTGGTCGCATCGGAACTTGTGTTAATCGAACCCCCACCGCATCGTAAATGGCATTAGCAATCGATGGGATCAATGGAGCCAACACCCCTTCACCTGCTTCTTTAGCACCAAATGGTCCTTCGCTTTCATCACTCACAGTCGGCACAATATCGATGATCGGCTGCTCGAACGCTGAAGGAATTTTGTATTCCAAAAAGGAAGGGTTCTGCACCACCCCGTGGTCGTGTTGCACCTCTTCCATCAACGCTTGTCCCAATCCCATATGGATACAACCTTCTATTTGCCCTTCGACCGCCAACGGATTCAAAGCAAAACCACAATCATGAGCGCAGGTGGTTTTCTCCACCTTAACCTTACCGGTATCCGGATCGACCGACACTTCAGTGATAAAGGCGGTAAAACTGTAACTGGGGCTTAATCCAGCGCCAGCTCCTTTAAAGCTGCCGCCAAGCTTAGGTGCTTTGTACACACCCCGCGTTTGTAAAATGCCATGAAACTCCAGCGCCTTGGCGACCACACGCTCGTAATCGAGCCGGCGCTCATCACCTTCGACCCCTATTTTTCCTCCAGAAAAACAAAATCCATCGCGATAATCGGGATTAGCGCCTAAAAACCCGGCTTTAAAATCGGGCGCGCGTTGCCCTTGGCGGAAAAAGTCATCGGGAGGTGCAACCTCTGCAACTGGAGGTACCGGTATTTCCAAAAGCTCACATGCCGCCTCAACCAACAGTCGACGCATCCGTATGGCCGCGTTGCGCGCCGCGTTACCTGCCATAAAGGTGACCCGAGAGCTATAGCTGCCTAAATCCACCGGCGTTAACTGGGTATCGGCTGCCACCACTTTGATGTGATCCATTGATAAGCCCAACACTTCTGCCGCCATCAGTGCCAATATGGTATCGCTCCCTTGTCCAATATCGGAGGCTCCAGAGTACACGGTTACGCCGCCATCAAAATCAATGGTCATGCGGACGGTAGAACTGGGTAACTCATTCCAATGGATGGGTAGCGCGCTGCCGCTGATAAAAAAGCCACAAGCGACGCCAATGCCTTTACCATAGGGAAGCTTGCCATATTTTTCGCGCCAACCACTGCGGCGCATCGCTTCTTCTAACCCGCGCTTGAGCCCTACCGAGGTAATGCGAAACTCATTAACCGTCAGCGTGTTTTCCTGATGAATCAGATCAATTCGCATTTGGCACGGATCCACACCGGCCTCCACGCACGCCATATCAAACAAAGACTCACTGGCAAACCTAGGATTGACTCCACCGTGGCCTCGCATTGCTCCGCACATGGGTTTATTGGTGTAAACTCGATGACACTCAAATTTAAAATTGGGTACAGGATACGGACCTTGCAATAACACCCCATTATAGTAGGTGGTGACAATGCCAAAACTGCCGTAGGCTCCCCCATCGATCACAATATCCGCCGAGAGTGCGGTGATCCCTTTATCTGGGTCAAAACCCAGTTTCATTTTTAACTGGGTCGGGTGGCGACCGTGATGACTGAAAAACACTTCTTCTCGAGAAAAACAGATCCGCGTATTGCGTCCCGTCATCAAAGCCAACTTAGCCGCAATCATTTCATGCGGAAACGGATCGCTTTTACCACCAAATCCGCCCCCTAAGTGCGGCTTAATAACCCGGATATTTCGCGCCGGCACTTCCAGCACTTCGGATAACGCCAAATGCAAATAATGCGGAACTTGGGTCGCTGAATAAACGATTAAGTGTCCTTGACCATCAATTTGCACTTGAGTAGCGTGGGGCTCGGTAAAAGCATGGGTCACTGAAGAAAACTCAAATTTCTTTTCAAGCGTTATTTTGGCTTGGGCAAAACCATCCTCCAAATCACCGAAGCTTTGAGTGACGTATTTGTGCAGATTGTTGTCTCGTTTCAGTTCCGGATGAATAGGTGTTGCGACGGGTTTTAACCCAGCTTTCGGATCAAAACTGGCCTCTCCTACACGGTACTCGATCTTTATGGCCGCCAGCGCTTGCTCTGCGATAGCGACCGATTCTGCCGCCACAGCCACCACAGGCTCACCGACATATCGAACCTGATGATGCGCTAAAGCCGGCTCATCTTTAGAAATGGGTAACACACCAAAAGTGTGTTTAAAATCGCTGCCGGTGATGATGGCCTTAACCCCATGAAGAGCTTTGGCTTGAGCCACATCAATAGAAACAATATCAGCGCAGGCATGGGGTGAACGCAATATTTTAATAAACAATGGATTATGCAATCGAATGTCATCGGTGTATTGCGCTTTACCCGTGACCTTGTCTCGGGAGGAAATTTGCGGGATCGGTTTACCGACCAATTGATATTCAGTCACAACACGCTCCTTTTGAGCGAGGCTTAAAATTTGCACCTTCTCGAATCATTTCGGCGGCATTGTTGATAGCGGTTTCAATTTTGGTGTAACCGGTGCATCGACAGATGGTTGCCGAAACACATTGTTTGATCTCTTCAGAACAAGGTGTGTCGTTGTGCTCCACCAAGTGCACTCCATTGATCACCATAGCCGGTGTACAAAAGCCACACTGAATCGCACCGTCTGCTACCATGCGCTCTTGTACCGGATGCAATAAGGGCCCATCGGAGATCCCCTCTATGGTGGTGATGGACTGACCTTGTGTGGCAATCGCCAGAGTCATACACGACAACACCGGCACTCCATCCAATAATACCGAACAACAACCGCACTCACCTAAATCGCACCCCTGCTTGCTGCCAGTGAGATTTAATTCGTCACGTAAAAACGACAGTAACGTCATCGAAGCCGGGACCGAGCGGCTGTGGGTTTGTCCATTAACGGTTAAACTGATGAATTGTTTCTGACTCATCTTTGCTCCTCTTTATTGAGCACAACGTCGGATCAGCGTTGCAATACCCTGACCATGCCCGACACACAATGAGGCAATCCCCCATTCTTGATCATCGCGCTGTAAGCCGTGTACCAGTGTCGTCACCAAGCGCGCACCTGTGGCACCCAATGGATGACCTAATGCAATGGCTCCGCCAGTAGGATTCACCTTATCGAGCGGCAACCTCAGTGCGCAACAACAAGCGATGGCCTGACTGGCAAAGGCTTCATTTAATTCAAAGCGATCAATATCGGTCAGGCTAAGCCGATGGTTTTTCAGCAACTTTTGAATAGCTTCAACCGGCCCCAACCCCATTTGCAGAGGATCGATACCGACCACACAACTGCCCACAATTTCGGCTTTTGCCGCTAACCCTAAATCGTAACAAGCCTTTTCGCTGGCCATCATCACCACCGAGGCTCCGTCATTAATTGGCGAACTGTTTCCCGCAGTAACCGTACCATCAGCCTTAAACAGCGTGGGCAATTGCGATAAACGATCCAAATCGCAGTTTTTTCGCGGAGCCTGGTCCAAATAAACCCGATCGCTACCGAGCGCAATAGGCTGTATTTCTGCTTTAAACCAACCTTCAGACTGTGCCTGAACCGCTTTGCGATGGCTTTCTAAGGCAAACTCGTCTTGTTCTTGACGACTGATCCCAAATTCTTTCGCCAACTTTTCTGCCGTAAGCCCCATGTTGTTAAAAGGAAACTCATAGCGTGCGAGTAATTCCGAGTGATAATCAATGGCGGCTTGCATGGGTACGTGATGCATGTGCTCAACACCGCCAGCAACCAAAAGATTGGCCTCACCATAACGCAACTGCAGGGCGGCGTAATTGATGGCTTGAAGGCTAGAGCCACACAATCGATTGATGGTGACACCCGGCACCGATCCGGGCAGCCCAGCTAACAACAAAGCCAATCGCGCTATATTTTTACCTTGTTCCAAATGCTGGCCGACACACCCCATTAAAACATCATCAATTTTTGCCGAGGACTCCAGTGTTGAACTGACCGAACTCAACAACTGAGCCAGTAATTCATCGGCTCGCAAATCTCGATATAGCCCGGTTTCTGGATGCGACTTGCCGATGGGGCTGCGCTTGGCTTCAACCAGCAATGCTTTCATAGTAACTGACTCATTCGCATCAACTCACAGCGACAACAAACCACAGCTTTTACCACCATCCACATGCAAAACCTGCCCGGTAATAAATTGAGCGTCTTCGGAAATAAGAAACGCCACCGCAGCGGCTATATCTTCAACCCGTCCCATTTTTCCGGTGGGCTGCATGCGCAGTAAGCGCTCTCTGGCATGCTCTGGCATTTTTTGGGTCATTGGTGTGTCGATAAGACCTGGAGCCACTGCATTAACATTGATTTGATGACGAGCAAACTCAAGCGCTAGAGTTCGGGTTAAACTGACCAGTCCGCCTTTGCTCGCTGAATAATTCGCCTGACCGATATTGCCAAGCCAGGCTCTCGATACGATGTTGACAATTTTACCTGCTTGCCTTGATTTCATGGCCGCAAACACCGCCTGACACATTAAGAAAGCGCCTTTTAAATTCACATCGAGCACCTGATCCCAATCGTCTTCTGACAATTGCTGGATCAAGCCATCTTTAATGATGCCGGCATTGTTGATCAGCGCATCAATCTGACCCCATTGCTGCAAAATCGAATCTACCGCCAAGGCGATTTCTTGTTTGCTTCGAACATCTAAACTGACGCTGAGACACTCTACCCCGTTCGAGCGGAGTTGTTGTTGCAAAGATTGCAAGGCGTCGGGGTTACGATCCAATAAAGCCAGCCGATATCCACGCTCGGCTAAGCGATGGACAATCGCAGCACCAATGCCTTGAGCCGCTCCCGTCACCACCGCAACGGAGTAGCGTTTGTCAGCACCTTCGCTCATCATTCACAACGTTCCAATAACATGGCGATCCCTTGACCACCGCCAATACAGGCAGACACCACTCCGAGAGACAGCTGATCTCGATGCAAGGTTCGTAAACAGGTCAGAGCCAAACGCAATCCTGTGGCCGCCAGAGGATGCCCCGTTGCAATAGAGCCTCCGTTAACATTGAGCTTATTGGGATCCAAATTAAGCGCTTTGGCCACCGCCAAACACTGCGCTGAAAAGGCTTCATTCACCTCAAAACGATCAATGGCGGACAAATCCAGTTCGCATTGCTCAAGCAAGCGCGCAATAGCTGGCACCGGTCCAATTCCCATAATATCGGGCTCAACCCCCGAAGTGGCAACGGCTCTTATTCGGCCAAGTGGCTGTAGCTGATGCTTACGGACGTAATCACCCGATGCCACCAATACCGACACCGCGCCATCAACGATACCCGACGCATTGCCAGCGGTGGTCGGTCCGTTTTGCGAAAACACCGCCGGTAAACGGGCAAGTTGCTCCAAACTGGTTTGACGAGGATGCTGATCCTGTTGCAATCCGTCTTTACTGTTTAATTTGAATTTTCGATCGTTTAAGCCCGCGCATTTAAACTCACCTTTCGACTCGGTAAAAGGTGCGATTTCTTGTGCAAAAAACCCGCTTTCTAAAGCCGCCGCAAATCGCTGCTGGCTGCTTAACGCAAAAGCATCCACTTCTTCTCGGGTTAATTGATACTTTTCGGCCAAGTTATCAGCGGTTCTACCCATAGGTACCGCCGCTGTGTCATTCAAGGCTTCCCACAGCAAATCAACAAATTCGGGCCGTCCAAGCGCAAAACCCTGACGCGCAGAATACGAGGCTAATGGAAAACGACTCATGGTATCGGTGCCACAACCTAAAACAAGCTGCGCTTTGTTAAGCCCAATCTGCTCCGCCGCTTGAGCCAACACTTCAATACCTGAGCCACAAATTCGTTGTACCAGCAACGCCGTACTGGTTAACGAGGCGCCACTGTATAAACCGATGTGTCTCGGTAAAAAGAAACTGTCCGCACTGGCTTGACCAATATTGGCCACCAAGGTTTGATCGATATCGGACGGATCAACCATGGCCGCGGCAATCGCTGCGCGACTGCTGTGAATGCCCAGATCGGTTGGCGACACCGTAGACAACGCACCAGTAAAACTACCAAATGGGGTGCGTTTGCCAGCAATGAGATAAATATCGTCGAAAACGGCGCCGCTGGATCCACCTTGGTCATGAAAACCTTGTACATTTGCCACTTTTTAAGCTCCTCTGATTAATGACCAACAAACTGCGGCTTTTCGCCGTTGATGATGCTCGATAAGCCAGTTTTCGCATCGGCGGTTGAAAAAATAGCCTTCAATCCATCAAGCTCCATTTGCAAACCTTGCTCGAGTGAAACTTCCAACCCTTGATCGATCAAGGTCATTGCAGTTTTCAATGCTATAGGCGCGCGTTTTTGCAGGGCTTTCAAATAAGGTTCGAAATCGTCCTTGCGTTCAGAGTCAAAAGGCAAGTCTCCGGTAAAGTCGGCAAACACAGCATAAGCTTCGGCATTGGCGACAAGACCTTGCTGACCACCCTCTATTTCCACTGAGGCTAATTCCTTTGGATTAAATACCGGCTCAATCACAGTATCCACAAGCCCTAATTGGTAGGCTTGCTCAACCTTAAGCATTTTACCGGTCGCAATCAGCATTTTTGCCTGAGCTTTTCCGATAAGACGCGCAGTCCGCTGGGTCCCGCCGAGACCAGGGTAGATGCCAATTCCTGTTTCAGGAAAGGCAACAAGGGTCCGGTTGGTGCCAATGCGGTAATCGCAAGCCAGGGCTAATTCCAAACCGCCTCCGAGCGTGAGACCGTCGAGATAGGCATAGGTGGTTTTTTTCGATGCTGCAATGGTGTTCAGTACCGACTGTCCGTGTTCGGTAAACCGCTCTATGCGCAATAAGTCGTTGGCCGCCATGGCGTCTAAGAAAAATTTAATGTCGGCGCCGGCAATGAAAGCCTTACCTTTACCCAGTATAAAAATTTTGTCGATTTCGGTGTTGGCATCGAGTTGATTAAAGTGCGTTTCTATTTGATTAACAACGGCTTCGCCCAAAGGATTCATGCGATCGGGCAAATTCAAAACCAGAAAACCGGCACGCTCATGACAAAACGATTCTACCCATTGTAATTGCAAGGCCGAAGTGTCAGATAAGCCCACTTTGGGAAGCTCAAGTCCCCAAGAGCCAAATACAGAGCCTACCATGGTAGCTACTTCTTTAGCGCCGAGTTGAGCGATTAACTCAAACGGGCCTTTTGGCCAACGTAATCCTACCCGAGCACCCAAATCGGTTTCGGTCGCAGAAACCACCTTATCTTGAACCATTTGGCAGGCGACGCCGAGGGTTGCACCCAATAAACGAGTACGAATCGCAGCTTCGTTATTGGTCCCATTATTCAGAACTTCTGTGCTGTCTAAATTCCACGGCTTACCCGAGTTTACCTGTTCACATAATGCGGTTGCGGGTGCGTAAAAATCGCCGAGCTTTTTAGCTAAACCTTCCGCCGCATGCTGCGCAATTGGTACACCTGTTGCGTTCATTAAGGCGAACGGCCCCATACCGACACCAAAGGCCTCACAAGCAACTTTATCGATAACCGCAATGGAACCGAGTCCTTCTTCATAACAACGTGCGGCTTCATTAAGCCATGGAACAAAAAATCGATTAACGGCAAATCCAGGAGCATCGGCTACTACAATCGGGGTTTTATCGTAGAAGGTATAAAAATCCATCAGCGCCTGGAGCAAAACTGGATTGGTTTTAACACCAGGGATCACTTCCACCAATTTATTTTTGGCGGCGTGGTAAAAATAATGCACGCCGACCACACGTTGTGGGCAACGCAAATGTGCTGCGATATCACTGACTAAAAACGAAGAGGTATTACTGGCTAAAATGCAGTGATCGGAAACCATTTTTTCTAGTTCCAAAAATAGGTTCTGTTTCACCGCTAAATCTTCAAACACCGCTTCAACCACCAAATCAACCGAAGCCAAATCATTAAGAAGGGTAGTGGTTTGAATGCGCTGTAAAATCCGTTGATATTCATCATCGGAAAACAATCGCCGCGCATGCGCTTCATCTAACGAACTTCGAATCAATCCCAAGCCTCGTTCTAAACTTTGCTCAGATGAATCCACCAGCTGAACCTCTAGCCCTTTCATTGCAAAATGTTGGGCAATGGCTGAGCCCATTGTACCGGCGCCCACTACGCCAATTTTATTAATCTGTGTCATACGTTTTTCTCTAAAGTTTGAATCAGTTGACTGATCACAGGAATGACTTTCACCTTCACTTTGTATTGAACCGCGTATTGGGCCAACTTAGCACAGTGATAGTCATTTTCTGTTTTGCGCCCTTTTTCAATATCGATAAGGATCGAAGGTTTGTGATCACCGCCTTTATCTAAATAACTCATGGCTTCGTCAGCGAAAGAATCTTCGATGGCGATATCCATGGCCTTTGCAATTGCAATACCTTCAACCACAATTTGTTTAACCATCTCTCTCATTTCGGGTTGCTGCATCACAAACTGCATGGTTTTTCGAGTCAAGGCACAGATGCTGCCCAATGAAGAGTTGAGTAAAGCTTTTTTAAATACCGCGATCCGGTAATCCTCAGAGCTTTCGGTAGAAAAATCGGCCGACGTGAGATCTTTGGCAATTTGTTCAACTAACAGAGTATTGACCTGTTCAACTTTGGATAAACAATTGGTCATTGAAAAACTCACGTGAACCTGTTGCGAATCCACCATTCCGCACCCTAAATTGAGCACCATTCGTAAGGCCCGTCCATAACCAAAATGCTTCACAATTTGCTCTTCAACATCCAATCCATTTTGGCAAGATACAAACAGAACCGACTCATCGGGCTCACAAGCTTTGATCTGTTCCAGTAATAATTCAGAATCCATATTTTTAGTACAAATCAAAATCACATCGGGCTTGGTTAACAGTAACTCGGCGAGGTCAGTATAAATGGTGTTGATTTTTTCATTGGCATTGAGCTTCCCTGTCACAACAATGGGATCATGATCTAACGATTGCTTCGCCTCTTCTGTGTGACAAAGCACCGACACTTGATGCCCCGATTTATACAGATGTGCGGCCAAAACTCGACCGACCGGCCCGGTTCCAATCACGGCATAATGGATATTGTTGACAATAGCCTGCTGTTCCGCTGATAAGGTTTTGGACTCTAATTCATCAACTTTACTCGGCAATGTATCCAACGCAATCACGTGAGCATCAGCTGGTAAATCTTGATAACGACCTTCGAGCATCGAAGAAATGTATGGCTGATACATTTCTTCGATACGTTTTGGGATCAATTTAAACGATGGCGTTAATTCGTTATTTTCCAAACTTAATTCGCGGTCAATGATAAGCGCATGCTCAATTCGTTTAAAAGGGGTTTTACGTTGCGCATTGATCGCTTTAACGCATTTACCCAAACAATTCGACAGCGCATTAAGGTCTCTTGGCCGAGCACACCCGTAACGCGTTTGAGACGTGGATTTAGCCGACTCAATTAAATCTTTATTTGGAAACACCAACATAAAAGGATGGGTTTGCCCGCTTCCAAATACATATGAATACTTAATATAACAGCAGCGGTTATTCACATCGTCTTCGAGCTCTGCGGGAAACATTTTCTCGCCGTTACTCAACTTAAACATGCGTTCCTTTCGTGAAATAATTTTAACCCCTTGCTCGGTAATTTCTCCGATGTCTCCGGTTTTGAACCAACCATCGTGAGTCAAAACTTTTTCAGTGCTTTCTGGATTTTTAAAATAGCCCGACATCACGTTGGCACCACGCACCCATAACTCATTTTCGTCTCCGAGAGCGACTTCCACGCCGGGAATAGGAAATCCAACAACGCCCGATTGCCGATTTAAATCAAAGCCCGTTAAGGTACAGCAAGGAGAGGTTTCAGTGAGTCCCCAACCTTCAACCACAGGAATTTCTTTTCTTTTAAACACATCTGAAGTACTCAGCGGTAAAGGAGCTGCCGCGGTAAATACAAATTGCAAATCAGAATGGAAAAAATGCTGTTCCAATGCTTGGTCGGCCAGCACTTTTGAAACAATATCTTGATAAATTTTTGGCACACTGAAATAAACGTGAGGTTTAATCTCAATAAAATTCTCAATTAAACGATCGACGTTTTTTCCACGTGAATCATCAATAACGAGACAACCACCTGAATGCAATGCAAAAAATCGTTCAAACAATCCGCCAAAACTATGATGCCAAGGCAGATAACACAAAAATCGCATGCCTGGCTTAGGTTTCCATAACAGCGCCAAGGCTTTTTGCTGCGACATCAAGTTGGCATGGGTCAACTGCACGCCTTTGGGAAAACCACTGGTCCCAGAGGTGTACATGATTAATGCCTGAGTATGAGGGTCAACCGATAAAAACTGTTGTTCCAAACTGGCTTTTTGAAAATAACTCAATGACGTTGCCATTATCTCGGAGAAATAAGAGAGATGTTTTCCTTCAAATTGCAAAGAAATGTCTGGCTTGGCACACTCATCAACATCAAGAAACAAGCAGTGATTAGGTACGGAATCGGGCGCCAATTCAGCCACTTTTAAAGGCACATCCGATACCAACAGATCAACGTCTGAAAAACGCAATAAATCAGACATTAAAGCCTTGGGGTACCCCGCAAAAATAGGAACACTCACCAGTCCGCTGCACATCACTGCCATTTCGCAAACTAATCGCTGATAGCTGTTACCCGCGATGATGGCGATACGATGCGATTTGGTTTGATGCTGATGGAATGCTTGCTGCGACAAAAAATGAGCCAATTTAAAAATGTCATCGCACAGCGTTTGCCATGTTGTATAGTTAAAACCATCTAAATGGCGCTCACCAAACGCAGGCCTATCAGAAAACTGTTTTCCATGGTCGACAAACAAGGTTCCAATATTACGAGTAAAATCGCCGAGCTTTTGATCGCAGCGTAAAATTTTCATTCCAAACTCATCTTTGTGTCGTTGTGGCTGAGTCACAATTATGCCGCCACTTTATTATTATCTCGTAAATAAACATGTCGATAAGCCGCCCAAATGGCTGCGCCCAAGGCTCCAGCGAAGACTGAATCTGGATGGCTGACCACCGTTACATTGAGTCGTTTATCTTCATCGGCCAGCTCCTGCATAGCAGCAACAAAACCCACATTTTTGGCAAGCCCACCGGTAATCAACACATCGCCATCGGCTTTGATCATGCGCAATAAATTAACCAATCGCTTGGCCATCGATAAATGAATACCTTTAAGAATATTGGCGGTTGAAATTCTTCGACTCACCATATTAATCACATCGGTTTCTGCCAATACCGCACAAATTCCAGAAACGGTTTCTGGATTATCCGATTGCAATGACAACTCGCCTATATCATCAATGCCCACGCCAAGATAACGGGCAATGTTTTCCAAAAATTGTCCCGAGCCTGAGGCGCACTGAGAAGTCATTCGGTAAGATAAAACTTTTGAACGCTCATCGATCAACATCGCCTTAGCGTGTAAAGCGCCGCCATCCACTACGGCTCGCACATTCGGATTTAAGAAAATAGCTCCGCGAGCGTGCGCCGTCATAGAGTAAAAATGACCTTTTCTAAAATCGACCATTTCACCTTCACCGGTGGTTGCAACATATGCAATATCATCGTGGGTTAATTGTCGTTGCTTCAGCACTCGCTGATACGATTCTTCAATGACTTTTTTAATGTCACGTTTTCTGATTTTATTGAGATCGGTTGCCACTAAGGTTTGCGTTTCATTGGCATCATCACATTCAAATAAAGCGGTTTTGACTGAGTCACATCCAACATCAATTCCAATGGTATAAAACATTTACATTACTCCCATTCGTTAGGCAATTCGCTCACCAAATTGTTCAGCCGATTGATTCTTTTTGCTTTTTAATTTACTGATTTCCAAGTCCGCCATCACGCCTTTTGGGTCTCTTTTTGCGAAAAGCGCAGCGCCAACAGCACCGGTAAAAATACTATCGTCACTGATATTGATGTGCATTTCACCGTAATTTTCATCAATCAGTTTTTTCAATGCAGACACCGCCGCTTCATTGCGAGCAACCCCACCAGTAAAGGTAAATTCAGAGCTGACACCGCCCGATCGCGCAAGCAAACTCATGGCGCGAAGAATAATCGCGCGATGCAAGCCCGCTAAAATATCTTCTTGTTTTTCACCCAAAGCTAATCGCTCTCTTAGCTCGGCACCGGCAAAAACGGTGCAAGTGGAATTGATTTTAACCACCTTTTCTGATTGCATCGCCATGGGCCCAAGTTGATGTACACCTACATTCATCTCATCGGCAATGTAACCTAAGTAACGTCCACAACCGGCCGCACAACGATCATTCATTTGAAAGCTGGTAACGATACCGTTGTGATCAATTTGGATCGCTTTGGTGTCTTGTCCTCCAATATCGAGCACTGTTCGCGTATTAGGGAACATATAGTGAGCGCCCAAACCATGGCATAAAATTTCGGAACGAATTTGTTCTTTTGCAAAAGGAAGTGTCAAACGACCATAGCCTGTGCCAACGGTATTTAAGATGTTAAATTCTTTCGCGGCTATTTCAGTAACCGCTTCAGAAATATCTTGATTGAAATCCATAAACTGCGGCATCGCGATCACTTTTTCGCGCGCAAAATCCAAGTAATCTTCAAAAAACAAGGAAAAGCTCTGATTTTCAACACGAATAATGGCCGCATCGAAAATGCCTACCAATCGATCATAAGGAAGACTCATGGATTTGGAGACTCCATCGGCTTCTTTTAAATAAGCGCTGGTCGCTAAATCTCTAAAAAAATCGCTTTGAACCGCAGCACCAGGGACAAAGTCCTTTACCGCTTGTAATTTCAGTTTTTCAAAAATCACGTTTTGTGCTTTTCGGTACGCATCTTTTTGGTCAAGATGGTGGGTCCAGTGATCAATGATGTGAATACAGTGTTGCTCGAGCGCTTCCAACTGTTTTAAATGTTGCGCTAACGAATATTGGCAAGTGATCTGCTCCATCAACGCATCAATATTTCTTCCTATATGCGTATTTTGCGTGAGTTTGCGCTTTAGTAGAGCAAAGCGCGCATCAATTTCCGCTTCTTCTCGCGCAACTTGACACGCCAGTTCGTAATTACTTCGCGAATTGGTGATGCCTCGCCCTAAGATCTGTTCGTTTTCATCAATGAAAACAGCTTTGGTGGTGGTGGAACCTAAATCTATACCAATGTAACAGCAATCCATGATGACCTCCTAAACCATTGCCCGTTTGGCTTCAATCATTTGGAAATAAGATTCCAAGCGATTTTTAATATTGGCAGCACTGAAATACCGCGGATCCACCAAGTCTGATTCGATAAATGCACCCGCTCTTCCGGTTCTTTGCTCAAGCTCACGCAACATCATTAATTGTCCTGCAGAAAAAGAATTGCAGCTCTTAATAGAATTGATTAAAAAGCCGTCCGCTTCGTATTCATTAATGTATTCTTCAATGAGATCAACACGAGAAGGTAAGTTGCGATTGGTATAACAACCTAAGCAATATTCGGCCATAGTATCGAAAGGCCGGGTCGGATCGTGACGGAATCCACGTTCATACAAGCCACCCACTTTGGTGTAAGTGGAAGCCACCATCACCACACCTTCGTCGTGAAAAATTTTCCAAAAATCGCGGAAGCTGGTCCAGTTTGGAGGCCCCTCAACCACAATGCGGTATTTTTGATTATTCAACTCGCCTTCTGGCGTTGTTGGTCCTAATCCGTGTTGAATGCGATAATTCACTTCTCGCATTAACGAGTTGTAATAGTTTTCACATTCAGGAAGTCCGCGAAAAGCGGTAAAAATTGGCCCAATGTAATAAACACCGCCAAAATAAGCATCGATCGGTGATGGTTTGTTCTTAGCCGAATTCCAAACATTAACGAGTTGTTCTTCTGATCGGGCTGAACTTTCCAGCAGTTCTTTGAGCCGGTCTTCGTCGAGTTTATTGCCGGATATTTTTTCCATGATGGGAACCACTTCTTCCCGCAACTGTTTAACGATGTAATGACGCATAGCTGCGGTGATTTCACCATCACCTTGATAAGGCACTTGAAGCATTACAACCGGGCAGTTGTATTCCTGTTTCAAAAGTTCAAACCACTTCATAAAAGTAAAACAGCCGGTATAACTGAGTAACAACAAATCGGGCTCTGGGATCTTCTCTCCGGTGGGTCCGACGTTGCCTTTTTTCATCATGCCAATATCACACTTTACATAGGTACAAACATCTTCCGAATGGCCTAACTTTTCAGCTTCTTGAATGTAATCGCCGCTTTTCTTGCGCATGCCTGATTGCAGCGCATTAATTTCTGGATGAACCGGGATCATATCGAAGGCGTAAATCAACTCATTCAAATTCCCTGGAACAAAGGTATACACCACCTTTTTACCATTTTCTTTAGCTCTGGCGAGTTGCTCAAAATGATCTCCTATCATTCTTTTTTGCAAAACCATACTGTCTTCTTTTTGCACCTCATTTGGCTTGATAGCGACGGTACTCATGATGCAACTCCCCATAGTTTGATTGAATCGGCAAAGGTGCCTGTTTGCTCTTTAATCACCTGTATTTGACCGGTGTTTTCAGAGTAATTGAAAGCGGTATAAGGAATGTTGGCTTTGGCTAGTGTGGTCTGCATCATGGGTCGATCTAACAATGCAGGGTCACAAAAACTCGGCGCGGCAAATACAACCCCTTCCGCTCGGCGCTGTTTCACTAAATCGACCAAATACTGTCCTTTATGATCACTGTCGTCATAGCGAGAAGCTGTCGATACCGTATTATGTAAATAACCATCAACAATCGCTTCCAAAGGCGATTGTGAAGTTTGGGTATCTGCTGTTTGATACCGACCACATAACACCCAGTCGTCATCAACAATGTAACAGCCGCTGTTTTCCATGGCTCTAACCAATGACAATGGAGGCTGTTCACAAAAGGCTCCGTTCACGACCACCCGAATGTGATCCAACTCCGGGCGCTCTAACTTCACGACTTCTCGCATGTAGGTTCTGAGCATGTCAGTGTGTTCTTCTACTTCTAAAATATTGCCTGCTCTTAACAATAAATAAACTTCATAGGTTAAAACCAGATGCGGCATTTCTGCTCGTAAGTTGTATAAGTCTCGAATTGCTTTTCGATTTTCGTTGTAGAGTTCGATCGACCGATTCAATTCTGTATCGCCAATCTTTTTACCCGTCATCTCGGTAAATCCTTGCATTAAGTGATGCATTTCTTCGATATAATACTCTCTTCCTGCTGCTGCAAAATTTTGCGGAAAGTCCATATATTTAACGAATTTATCTTTGAACAACATTTTCCACATGCCGCTCAAATTTCGAATCACATCACAAATGGCCGGAAACAAAACACCGTCGAGACAATCTAATTTTCCAGAAACACCGAGCTCAATCACTGATCGTGGTAAATGACAAATATATGACTGAAAGTACGCGTCACCTTTTATAATTTCTAGATTGTCACCTCCACCCATAATGCCAACAGGCAGCATTCCATACGCGTGAATGATTTCTCTGGGAACATAAACGGGCAAATACCCCACTGCTTTTGAACCGGTGCGAGATTTCCATTCTTTAACGTAAGTCAAATCCAGATCATTATAAAGAGACTCACATCGCTCAATAATCGATGAAACCGTCATACCATTACTCTCCGTTATTCTGTTTGTTCGCTTTTAATCGAACAGCCTTGTGTAAATGTGTTGAATATATCTTGCGCCAATGCTTCAGAACTACCGTGCTCAGACTTGCTATACCAACCATAAATCCAGTTCATCATTCCAAATAATAAATAGGTTCGCCGGCTAACTTCTGCATCAGAAAACACATCGTTGGATGAATCATGCATATAAGATGACACGATACTTTTGATTTCGTTGGCATAATCATCCTTTAACTTATTGATCAACTTGCTTTGTTTTTTATCGATGCTTTGAGTACCAAACATCATGATTTTCATTTCATTCATGTGGCGGCTGAAAAACTCAATGTGATCAAAAATTGCTTTTTTAAGTTGTTCTTTTGAAGACCAACTTTTGCTAATTGTTTGAGCATTTTCTAATAACGAGCTAAAACCTCGCTCATTAATTAAAAACAATAAGTCTTCCTTGCTATTAAAATAGTGATACAAGCCAGATAAACTGCGTTCAGTGACCACTGCCAAATCTCGCATACTGGTTCCGTGATAGCCTTTCTTAGCCATCAGCGCTGCACACTTTTCTAAAATGTCATCTAAACCATTTTGCCCTTTAAGACTGACTGAACTTCGTTTCACTTTAAGCATCCTTCCACTCTGGTTTGCGCTTGGCAATAAACGACTCAATTCCTTCATTAGCGTCATGAGTTGCCATAAGCTCATCGAGATAAAATGACTCCAACTTTGTAATCACACTATTAAACTGATTGACTTGGTTAAGGCGCGCAGCCTGATGGGCAAAACGCAAACTGGATGCACTTTTATTTAAGAAATGTTTTTCAATAAAAAAGGCTACCGTTTGCGATAATTCATGTTCAGGAGCTAGCATGGTTAACACGTTATGGTCCATCAATTGCGCCGCCGAAAAACGCTCTCCGGTCATTATCATTTGACAAGACAACGAAGAGCCCACTGGCAACAAGGCGGCGGCAACGGGTGGAAAAACACCCAACTGAATTTCAGGAACCGCAAACTTCGCTTTTTCACAAGCAATTTTAAAACTGCATGCCAAAGCTAATTCAAAACCGCCGCCTAAACAGAATCCAGAAACTTGTGCCAAGGTGGCAACGGGATGCTCTAATACCGCTCGGATCATTTTATGAAAATCTGGCAGCATCTTTTGCACCTGTTCCTTGGTGTGCTCTTCGACCGAAGCCCCAAAGCTAAAATGATCGCCGGCCCCTTTGAAAACAATTAATTTTCGATTGCTGTTGGCTTTGTCTGACTCTAAAAACTGACAGATTTCAAGCATCATTTTTTCACAAAGAATATTGGCCGGTGCTGCCGATAAGGTCATCACCGCAACCTGACCACTATGATTCTCTGTGACTTCTATCAATTCAAAATTCATCTTCAAAATCCTTACTATCGCGGCTTGATTTTTTCAAACAGCGTTTCGTCCCAAGGTTGCGCTTGTGCCAAACTTCGGCGCAGTTCAAGGAAGTCAACTTCTCGATTGGTTTTAGGTCCTTCGTTAAAAGCCTTAAATCCGGCTTTTGCTTCGGTCATCATATTGAGTGCCAGCCAACTGCGATTGGTTTCACAGTTTTGCTGCCAATGTTCTAGTTTTTTCTTGCGTAACGATTCAATGGTTTTGTGCAAACAATCCGGCATAGTCATGGCTAATTTAAAAGCCAAGCGCTCGGTTTCTTGGTCAAGTAAACTCAAATCCGTTTGGTATTCGGCGATTTGGCTTAAGGCTTGAGTCTTGTCCTCGCCAGTTTTGAATTTCCCAAAGGAGGGATTACCAAACTCATCGTGGGTTGTTAAATCCACCATAGGATTGGTGACATACTGTCCTTGATTATTTTTTAATACCGGTACCGCTTTATGGATTAATCCCATCCAAGCCGCTTGATGCGCAGACCAGTGTTCACATAAAGTACAAGAATCAATGGCACGACCGATGCCTACATACAAATGCAAAAAGTCGGTGGAACCACCATCGGGCGCAGAGCCATGTTTGGGGCCTGCTTGACCGAATCGAGCGGTATCGGCCGCAATCGAGTAATCGCAAGCCATTCCAATTTCTTGACCGCCACCAATACGCATCCCATTGACTCGGTTAATCACCGGTTTGTCGCAGGTTAAAATACCGGTCACCATATCGTTAAATAACCGCATATACTGCTTATATTCTTGAGGGTTGCCAGCGTAATATTCGGCGTACTCTTTAGTGTTACCTCCGGTACAAAAAGCTTTGTCTCCCACAGCCGTAAATACAACCGCAACTACGCTGCGATCACAAGATGCCTCTCTGAAAGCCAAAATAATTTCTTTAACCGCCTGGGTGGTATAAGAGTTATATTGAGCCGGATTATTTAAATATATCCAGGTATTAAATAAGCCCTCAACGATTTGCCCCTGGTTATCAATAAGCGGCTTTTTCTCAACTAAAATGTCGCTGTACTTTGTTTCTTCAAGCAGATGATGATTTTTCATAAATTGCGCTCTTACAATAAAAGTTAATTGGGAATTAAAATGGCACGTTTTTTAAGTTGATGGGCTAAAGCTCGCTCAACCACGGCGTTCATTTCGGAAAGAGGATAAAACTCTACATTATCAAGCAGGTTAATTTTTTTATTTAAAACGTCGTCGGCCACCGCACGATAGTACGCAGGGCGACATCCCCAGTTGCCAAAAATATCCGCATCAAACGCCATTACATTGCTGAGCCGCAACGACAACTTGTCCATCGTAAATCCGACAATGCCCAAAGTTCCGGCAAAACTTAATAACGAAAAGGCTAACGATTGGCCGGCAGTCGAGCCGCTATTTTCGAAAACTTTCCACTGATGTTTTGGCAATTGGTGTTCTTTTACTAATGACTTCACTTGAGCTTTGATGGCTTTTTCTTCAAGATCTTTGGTGCAAATACCATAATCGGCTCCTTGATTGAGGGCGTTGCGTAAACGCTCTTCATCAAGTTCTATGGCAATAACCGTGGCTCCGGCATTTTTGGCGTGTTGCACCATGTACAGCCCAACGCCACCGGTACCAATCACTATGGCTAAATCACCGGCTTGTAATCCCGAACGCTTTAGCGATTGATAAGGTGTGGTTATCGCATCGGCAACCACCGACAAATGCGCCAACTGAAACTCTCCTAAATCTTCTGGCAACACGCATAAAAAGCGCGCAGGCACTTTTATATGGCTGGCAAAACCACCGTTAAAATCATTACCTGGCATGCGCTGTGATTGGCAAATGTTGTCTCGTCCAGCCTCGCACAATTCGCACTCACCACAAGGTAATACCGCCGGTATAATCACCTTCTTATGAGCTAAATGCGCGGCATTGGCGCCATAAGCGACCACCTGTCCACTGATTTCATGTCCCAAAATTAAGGGCAACTCTTGGCGCGTATTCACGGACCCATTGATAAAACCCAGATCGGTGTGACATAGACCGCAACCCGCCACCGCAACAACCACCTCATCATCAGAACATTCTGAAATCGTAAATTCCCGTTTTTGCAAGGGTTGATGGGGTTCTACAAAAAACTGTCCCCAAGCGTTAATAGGTAACATGATCAATATCCTTAAAAGTGGAACAATACAAAACCGAACGAGTGTTCGTTCTAGACTACTGCGACTTGAATCTAATGGCAATACAAAAATTATGGATATTCTGATGGTGAGATGCGGCGATATGATCGTTAAAAAAACGTTATATCTATTTGAAATATAAGCAATAATCGATTACTAATTAAAAAAATTATGGGCTTTAAGGGCTTGCCTCCCAAACTGATCGGATCAGTTGCTTCAGAACAAGTTAAAACTACCATTCAAGTGTTGAACAAAAAACAGAAAGAGGATTAGGGAATACTGAATTCAACCAATATGAAGTGTTACAAGCTATTTAACATGCCAAAGTATTTTTAGGTTGAACCGGCACTAGCTAAGCGAGTAACGTTGGTTAAATTTATCAATACTCAGTGGTCCACTCCAGAAATTTCCCTGACCAAACTGACAGTTTAACGATTTAAAAAACAAAAGCTCTTCCGCATGTTCAATACCTTCAGCGACAATTTGAGCATCGATAGAATGTCCTACTTGAATGACACTTTTAACAATGGCTTGTTGAGTAGGATCTTTGTGAATATTCTTTACAAAAGACATGTCAATTTTCAGCTTGTCGGCTTTTATTTTGAGCAAGTACGAAAGCGAGGAATATCCTGTTCCAAAGTCATCGATTGCAATTGCAAAACCATTATCCTTAAGTGCATTGATGATAGATAAACTCCGCTCAGCATTTTTTATCATCGATGATTCGGTAATTTCAAAGGTCACTTGGGTGGGATTCACATGATAAATTTTAGTTTGTTTTTCTATAAATGTTAGCGTTCTCTCATCATCTAAATCGTGCGCAGATAAATTAATTGCTAAACGAAAGTTTTTCGGTAGATTTTGCTGTACCGACAACCAATGAAAAGCCATTTCAATGACTTGCTGGGAAATATGCCCTATTACACCAGTTTGTTCAGCTACGGAAATAAACTCCTCCGTTGGAACCCATTCCTCATTTTCTAACTGCCAACGAACCAACACTTCAGCACCTACAAGTTGCTGAGTAAATAAATCAACTTGTGGCTGTAACTCAATTGAAAACTGATGATCGTCTATAGCTGCTCTTAATTTTTGTAGCAATCGAGAGTGACGCTTTAACCATTGATCTTGCTCTAGTGAATAAATACTCCAAGCGCTTTTGGTGTTTTCACAGTGCAATAATGCAATTTGCACTCTTCTATAGGCATCTAAAGCGGATAAATCACTTCGTTCAATATCGGCGGAGCCTACTTGTAAATCAAGGGTGACTTGATAGTCATTAATAACTAATGGTTTGACCGACATACGTACCAAGTTCTTTAAAACACTTTCTAAATTGGCATGGCCATCGACCAAAAATAAAAGTTGATCACCCGGAAGAGAAATAAAGTATTCTTTTTTGCCGGATGGCATTTGAAAGGATATCGACCAAGGCGCTATTGAAACAATTTTTTCAAGCCGGGCAACATGCGCGCGATAAATAGGCTCTAAAATATTTGGCCCTAGCAAACCCACCAATTGTTGATAATTGAGTGTATGAACAATAACTAATGACACGCGATCATGAGCCAATGTAATTTTATTTATTTCATGAGAAAACTCATTAATAAAAAAAGAGTAGTTTGGTAGTTTGCGTTGTGGATCAATATAAGCTTTAGCAATGGCTTTCTTTTCAGCAAACCGCAGTCTATCAGCCAAGGCGACCGATAATAAAATAAGCTCTGCAAGCGCGCCTAAAAAGAAACCATGTAAAGTAAAAAAGTTAGCAGGCAAAACGTTTGTGTATGTAAGCATTCCTACTATAGAACCAATAATTAGAGCCGACATTGAAATCAAAAAATACTTTGCAGGCCTAAAGCGATTTTTCCAAGCAACAAATCCCATAACAATGGCTAATGTTGAACCTGTCACTTGCAGTACAGAAAAAGGCATTATGGTGTAATACTCAGGCAATAATATTGCTAAAGGAAATGAGCCTATCAACACCCATCGAAAACGAACTAGCCAAGGGTATAGCTTGGGCGCATTAACTCTTACTGCTAAAAACACGCTCGCAAATTGAACCGCTATTAATACAAGCAGCACATTCATCGGCATAATATTTTGACTGAGAATTTGATGGACTGATTGGGGCCAAAGCCATATTCCGAAACCATGTAATACTGAAAAATAGACAAAGGTGGTGGAGTGAAACAACAAATACCACAAATAAGCGGCACCGGGATTAAGTGCATAAATAAAAACATTATAAAGTGCTAAAACCAGAAGCACCGCAACACTTGCGCCCCAAAACATCAGTTTAAAATGGGTGTAGTATTCAAAGTGTTCAGCACTTTTCACCGAAATAGGAAGAATAGTTGGACCTTCATTTTTTTTACGAATAAGTACGGTAACTTTGTCACCATGACTGATTTCAACTTTAATATTTGGCCCAACATATAGCCTTTGGTTAAAAACATCATCTCCGGTTTTTATTCCTAGAGATTTATGGGAAATGAGTTCTCCCTGTTTAAACAAGTAAATATCGAGTTCACGCAAAAAGTGAATATCAAACACTAAAAATATCGATCGAGTACGCGTATCTTTAAATCGAGCATCGAGTTCAAACCGATGCCAAAAAGCACTATTTCCAGGCTGTAAAGATTCAGAATAAAATGCTGATTGAAACCTAATAGAATTAAGCAGTCTTTCTGGGGTTTCTTCTCTGGCTTCTTTATAAGTAGGAAGAGCTTCAGTAATTTGCAAATTTATATCATCGGTAATGATATAAGACTGAGCCCAAAGCGTAGATAAACTTCCAACACTTAGAAAATATAGAATTAGAAAATATAAAGCCCCATATACACGGGGCTTCATTTTTTGACTCATTTACTGCTCGTCTAAGAAACTTCTTAATCGCTCAGAACGAGAAGGATGTCTGAGTTTGCGCAGCGCCTTAGCCTCAATTTGTCGAATACGTTCACGGGTAACATCAAACTGCTTACCCACTTCTTCAAGAGTATGATCGGTATTCATACCAATCCCAAAACGCATTCTTAACACTTTAGCTTCTCTTGCGGTTAATCCGGCTAAAACATCATTAGTAGCTTCACCTAAGCTGGTTGCTGTGGCTGAGTCAACTGGCGACTCTTGCATAGCATCCTCAATGAAATCGCCTAAATGTGAATCTTCATCATCTCCAATAGGGGTTTCCATTGAAATAGGCTCTTTCGCAATTTTGAGCACTTTACGAATTTTGTCTTCTGGCATTTCCATGCGCTCAGCCAATTCATCTGGTTGTGGCTCGCGTCCCATTTCCTGAAGCATTTGCCGAGAGATACGATTGAGCTTGTTAATCGTTTCAATCATATGGACCGGAATTCGAATGGTTCTGGCTTGATCGGCAATAGAGCGCGTAATGGCCTGACGGATCCACCAAGTTGCATAGGTCGAAAATTTATAACCTCGACGATATTCAAACTTATCAACCGCTTTCATCAATCCGATGTTACCTTCTTGAATCAAATCAAGAAATTGTAAGCCACGATTGGTGTACTTTTTGGCAATAGAGATTACGAGTCGCAAGTTTGCTTCTACCATCTCTTTTTTTGCTCGTCGAGCTTTGGCTTCACCAATGCTCATACGACGATTAGTCTCTTTGAATTCGGCAATTGAAAGATTACTTTTTTCTTCAACTTGTAATAACTTGGTTTGGCAACGAAGCACGTCTTCTGCAACCGCTTCTAGATCATCGTGATACGCCACATTCTTGCTTAAGTGAGAATCAAGCCATTTTAAGTTGGTTTCATTTCCTGGAAACTCGCTGATAAAGGTTTTACGAGGCATTTTGCCCTTTTCAACCACAAGCTTCATGATTAAACGTTCTTGAGTACGCACTGATTCCATTTTTTTGCGCATTTTTGAAATAAGACGGTCAAATTCTTTTGGGATCAGCTTAAATTGCATAAAGCATTCTTGTAGTGCGACTACCTGCTTTTGCGCGGTTTTGTGAGCTCGACCGTATTTTTTAATAGCAGCGACGGTTTTCTCGTGAATCTTTCTAAGCTCACCAAATTTTTCAGCGGCTTCTTCTGGGTTTGGACCGGTATCTTCTGTATCGGAATCGCTATCATCATCTTCATCATCATCGTCATCGTTGTCTGCTACTTCTGAGCCTACATTAGATGCGCTGTTTAAAAACTCATCGTCTTCGGTTCCGTCTAAAAAGCCAGAAATAATGTCAGAAAGTTTGGTTTCTCCCGCCAAAAACTTATCGTAATCATCCAATAAAGTTTCAACCGTAGCAGGATATTCAGCAATGGCTACGGCAACTTCTTTTAGACCTTCTTCAATTCGCTTGGCAATATCAATTTCGCCTTCGCGAGTTAATAGCTCAACCGTTCCCATTTCACACATATACATACGCACAGGATCGGTCGTTCGACCAAAATCGGCATCGACATTCGCTAATGCCGCCGCGGCCTCTTCAGCAGCATCTTCATCTGCCACTGAATCATTCATTAATAACGAGTCGGCATCAGGAGCGGATTCGCATACCTGAATACCCATGTCGTTAATCATGCGGATAATATCTTCAACCTGATCAGGATCGACGATATCAGGGGGTAAATGGTCATTAACTTCAGAGTAAGTTAAGTAACCTTGCTCTTTACCACGGGCAATTAATAATTTAAGTTGTGACTGTTGGGACTGACTGGGCATCTCAATTACGACCTTAAGGTGATCTGTGGCTGTATTTTTTGGGTGACTTCGCAGCCAAAAAATAGATATTTCAGTTCGACTTTGTGTGCACGAAACGCGCGATTATACACAGTGTAGTAGCTCTCGAGCAAATTTGCTTTGCCGATTTTTGTACAAAATGTTGCTTACTTCAGACTCAGAAGCAAACTTTGAAACTCTTTTTTCTGCTCAGCGGATAATCGACCTCGTTGTGCCTGCTTTTGTAGCTCCGAAAGGCGCTGCTCTCGGTACAACTTTTCGAGCTTTTCAATAAGCCCTAAAAACTCTTGAGTGATAGCCTCTTTGGGCAAAAGCAGCTCTTCTTGAGCCAACTTCACCAAATGCGGTTCGGCCTTATCACCGCGCCAATGCTCAATTAACGAGCCGAGACTCATAGTGGGGTCATTTTTAAGCATTTCAACCAGTTGCACTAATATTTCAGTTCCAGGCATAGACAAATCATCAATCCATGCATGTTCCTTAATCAAGGTGGCCATGTCACCAAAGTGCAATAACAAGGTAATAGCACGTCTAACCGGAGTTAACTGACTTGTGGAAGTAAGTGGTAACGAACGCTTAACGGCCTTATTTTCAACAGGCTTATCGGTAACTTCGAGCAAAAGTGCAAGTTTTTGCTCACTTAGCCCAACATCCACCGCAAGTTGTTGTAAAAACCGCTCTTTATGAATGGGATCTTTAATTTGCTCAATAAATGGCTTGGCCAAATTAGCCAATTGTCCTGGCCCTTCAAAGGCATTCATATCGACTTGTGCGGTTAAATGATTCATCAAATATTCGAACAAGCCAGGAGCTGATTGCGCTTTTTCAGAAAACGCTTCAGCACCAAACTGACGTACATAGGTATCAGGATCTTCCCCGTCAGGTAAAAATAAGAATCGAATATCGCGATTATCTTTTATTTGACTGATGCCTTGATTGAGAGCTCGTAATGCAGCATCACGCCCAGCTCTATCACCATCAAAGCAAAACACCACTTTTTTGGTCACTCGAAATAACTGCTGAATATGGGCTTGGCTAGTAGCTGTTCCTAGAGTAGCTACCGCATTGGTTACCCCAAATTGAGCCAATGACACCACATCCATATACCCCTCCACCACAACAATCCAGTCAGGATTGCGATTTTTCTGGCGCACTTCGTACAGCCCGTAAAGCTCTTGGCCTTTATGGAAAATGGGGGTTTCCGGTGAATTTAAATATTTAGGCTCACCTTTATCAAGCACGCGACCACCAAAGGCTATCACTCGCCCCCGCTTGTCGCGAATGGGAAACATAATCCGATCTCTAAAGCGATCGTAACGATTAGAGTCCTTCTCAATTAGCATACCAATTTCAACTAAGGCTTTATTAGTATCTGTATTATGACCAAATAATGCTTGCAAACTATGCCATTCATCGGGCGCATAGCCGAGTTCAAAATCGCGGGCAATTTCACCGGTTAAACCACGGTTTTTCATATAGTTAACCGCACGTTCTCCGTGAGCAGGATGCTTTAATTGTTGCTGATAAAACTTGGTGATTTGGGTCATTAGCCGGTAAAAATCTTGATCGACTTTTGGTGTTTGCTCAACCCCCTTTTCATAAGGAATCTCTAGCCCAGCCGATGCAGCTAAATCTTCAATAGCTTCGACAAAGTCTAAGCCATCGTACTCCATTACAAAACTGACAACATTTCCAGTGGCCCCACAACCAAAGCAATAATAAAACTGTTTATCTGGGCTAACTGAAAAAGAAGGCGTTTTCTCGTTATGGAACGGACAACAAGCTTGGTAGTTTTTACCCGCTTTTTTTAAAGTTACGCGGCGCTCGATCACCTCAACAATATCGCTGCGGTTAATCAGGTCGTCGATAAAGGGTTTTGGAATTCGTCCTGCCATAATGACTCGAAACTAAGAGTGAGGCGGTATTATGCAGAGCCTAAACGCAATTTAAAAGGATTAAGCTATCAGAATGTAAAAAACGCTCCAAAGTACGTTTTTGCATTGATCATAGACATCAAAATCAAAGGCATTTGAAATCTCGCGAAGGAATATAAGACAAGTCAAACTCAGGCAATAACCGGACATTGGCAGGAGGAGGATGTGGTCGAGCTGACCAATCGGGCTGCAACCACATAAGTGGTCACAAACGTAATATAACAGGAGTTAACGTAAGTGACATTTTCGCAGAAAAATACCCTATTTCTACTATTCTGGATTGGACTCCTCTTATAAACGATCTAAAAGGGATTGCAGAGGC
>JBFHSP010000014.1:0-31741 GCA_041591085.1 Kangiellaceae bacterium
AATGAAAGTTGAACTGTGCCACGCGATGCGTCGGTCCAGTAAATGATCGGCCAATGTTTTCATTACGCATTTGGGACATAACCATGACTCTAAGGGAAGAAAAGTTGCATGATTGAATCGGCCACTGAGTTCAGGTTCTAATTGCGATAATTCTGCTTGAGACTGATGTTGAAAATAGGGGCTGTTTTTTCCTAGTTTAAACTGTAATTGCTGATTGAAACGAGTAAGGTCGGCTTGATCGTTGCGGTGAGCAATGACTAATGTTCCGCCATGGTTAAACCCGAGATCAGATTGTAAATCGTGAGCAAGTTGGGGCCATAAATTTAAGGAATGAATGCCGAGCTGTTGGATCAATTGCTCGGCTGTTTCAAGTTCGGTAAATGGCGTTAACATACCCGCTGCGGTATAAGCGGCTGCATTACCATAATCAATAGGATCTTGATCAAATAGCGTTATTTGATGACCATGCTTTTGTAATTGAAAAGCAAGTAGCCGACCCATTATGCCGGCTCCAGCAATACCTATTGATAAAGAAAGTCTGCTCATGTTACAACTTTTTTATTAAACTTGTTCGACGTAGATTTGACTTCCGCTCGCTTTAAACTCCTGTGACTTTTGTTGCATTCCTTCTACAATATCAGCTTGTGTTTTATCAGCTATGTTTTCAGAGTATTCTCGAACTTCTTGGCTGATTTTCATGGAACAAAACTTGGGGCCGCACATAGAACAAAAGTGAGCCACTTTTGCGGAATCTTTCGGTAAGGTTTCATCGTGATAAGCGCGAGCACGATCGGGATCGAGTCCTAGATTAAATTGATCTTCCCAACGAAATTCAAATCGTGCTTTTGAAAGCATATCATCGCGATATCGAGCACCGGGATGCCCCTTGGCCACATCTGCTGCATGCGCGGCTATTTTGTAAGTAATAATGCCTTCTTTAACATCGTCACGGTTGGGCAAACCTAAATGTTCTTTAGGAGTGACGTAACAAAGCATTGCGCAGCCGTACCAGCCGATCATGGCCGCGCCAATTCCAGAAGTGAAATGATCATAACCCGGTGCAATATCGGTAGTGAGTGGGCCCAGAGTATAAAAGGGTGCTTCATCACACAGTTCTAATTGTTTATCCATGTTTTCTTTGATCAGGTGCATCGGAACATGGCCTGGCCCTTCAATCATCACCTGAACATCATGTTTCCATGCAATTTTTGTTAACTCGCCCAAGGTTTCAAGCTCTGCAAATTGGGCCGCATCATTGGCATCAGCAAGTGAGCCAGGTCGAAGCCCATCACCTAATGAAAAACTCACGTCATAGGTTTTCATAATTTCACAAATTTCTTCGAAATGTGTATACAAAAAGTTTTCTTGATGATGAGCGATACACCACTTAGCCATAATTGAGCCGCCGCGTGAAACTATGCCAGTAACGCGCGCTGTGGTCAGCGGAATGTATCTAAGTAATACGCCTGCATGAATGGTAAAGTAATCTACGCCTTGTTCGGCCTGTTTAATCAGAGTATCGCGGAAAACTTCCCAAGTTAGATTTTCTGCAATACCATTTACTTTTTCTAACGCTTGATAAATGGGTACGGTTCCAATGGGAACAGGGGAGTTACGTACAATGTAATCGCGAGTGGCGTGAATGTGTTTTCCGGTGGATAAATCCATTACAGTATCGCCGCCCCAACGAATAGACCATACTAATTTTTCAACTTCTTCTTCGATGCTGGAAGTTAATGCAGAGTTTCCAATATTGGCATTGATCTTAACCAAAAAATTACGACCAATGATCATGGGTTCCAGTTCCGTATGGTTAATATTGGCTGGAATAATTGCGCGACCCGCTGCGACTTCTTGACGTACAAATTCAGCGGTAATCGGTTTTAAATGAGCGCCCCAGCTATAGCCTTTTAATCTTGAATTTCTTTCTTCGGTATTAAACTCATTGAATAAAACTTCTCGTTTTTGATTTTCGCGTATGGCTATGTATTCCATTTCGGGAGTGATTATTCCGCGTCGCGCATAGTGGAGTTGAGTGACTACTTTTCCCGATTTGGCTCTTCGAGGTTGGCGTTGCAGATCTGGATTAAAAAACTGAAATGCTTTATCGATATCTTTGATGCCGTTATCAATGGGCAGTAGGGTACGTCCTTGGTAAAACTCGGTGTCGTCTCTGGCTTCAATCCAGCTAGAGCGAATATCGCTAAGCCCAGTATGAACATCAATGCTCAAGTTCGGATCGGTATAAGGGCCGGATGTGTCATACACGGTCACCGAAGAACCGTCGGTCAGCGCGATTTCTCGCATTGCAACTTTAACCTCAGCAAAGTGTTCTGATTGAACATAAACTTTTTGGCTAGCAGGCAAGGGAGTTATTGTTATTAGTGGAGTAACTAGCGTTTTTTTAGAATGAAATTTAGTTTCTTTTGAAACGGATTGTTTAGATGAAGCAATAGGAGCTTGACTGTTCATGGTGGCCTCGCAGTTATTGCATCAACGCGAGGTGAAATAGCCAAAGGTAAATTAGAGTTAGCCCAAGAGGTACTTAAATTACGATTGCTTACTCATCCCTACGCCGATACGAATCGGATCAGGTTCAGCGGGTCCGCATTTTCAGTTATTTTTAGAGAAATAACTTTTCGCGTCTCAGCCAACATCACAGATGGCTCCCCGAGAGTGAAGCGCGATTATAACGAAAAGAATATTTTAATCAAGAATTCGAATTCCTTAATTCTTCGACGCTTATTATTCCGAGTTCATGTTAATTACTTACATGAATGCCCAAATTAAAATAAGTGCAATTACAATAACAAATCCCATCCAATCCTCCTTAAAATCAATCTACCTATTATCTGGTGAAAAGATATCTTCAATTAAACATTCAAACACACTCGCTAACTTAAACGCAACAGGTAAACTTGGATCATATTTACCTTTTTCTATCGCGTTGATAGTTTGTCTCGAAACTCCAAGCGTGTCTGCTAAGTCTTGTTGAGTCCAGTCTCTTTCTGCTCTTAATACCTTTAATCGATTATCCATAGCCAACTCAAAAATGCTTTTTGATGGCTAAGTACTGGCCTATTCCGAACAGTACAAAAACCGAAGGAAATATCCAGAATACCGGGAAGTTGGGAACGACCTCGTAGAGCTGGAAAAAACCAATCGTTAAGCATCCTATAGTGGTAATGCTTAAAGAGAATAAACTAGCTTCCATGATCACTTTAAGTTGCAACTCATCGAGTGTTTTGACATAGCTACTTAAGGCTTTGGCCATTAAAAGGGCAGGAGTAATTGGAATGAACGCTATTAAACCGTGAATGTAAATAGAGTCACTGAGTTTGAGCAAAAACTCGCTCGAGATTACTGCTACGATGTACAGTATTGCATTGATCATCATGGATTTTTGGTATTGTTTACTACCTGGACTTTCCATTTCGCTGTAGCCCATTTCGCCAAAACATGAATCAGGGTTTCTGTTTCGTATATGATTTATCATTGCTCCGACGATGAAAAGCGCGATAAACAAGATATAAACGGCTAACCATTTTGCGTTCCATTCACTTGAGAACAAACTGCCTGAAAATATCGTTGTTGGGGCGTTATTAAAAAAGTCTAATGAGATGTTTAAAACGAACACTAACCAGAAACCTATTCCGCCCACTACAAAGAAAGGGTGCTTTCTCATTGCTTGTTGATGCATATTGAATGTCTGCCTTTGTTGACTATAAGTAAAGCTAACTTTACTTTTGCTTGAGTTTCTTGTCAAGCATACTTTACTTAATGACAAGTTTATTTACAATTGAATAAAACTACATGTTAGAAAAGTTAAAACTAAAAGGATGATTAGGTAATAATTGCAAATAAATAAAAAAGCGGCTGTCATGCCGCTTAGTGTAGAGAAAAAGTTATAAGGAAAGCTGAATTAGAGGGTCAATGCTCCGTCTACTTCGATGGTTTTGCCAGAGATATAGTCATTTTCAATGATAAATTGTACGGTTTTGGCAATTTCATCCGGTTGTCCCATTCGTCTTAAAGGAATTCCAGCCTTAATTTTTTCCAGCATTTCGGGTTTGATTGCCTGAGTCATTTCGGTGGCGATAAATCCTGGAGCAATCGCAGCTGCTCTTACGTTGTAGCGTGCAAGCTCTTTGGCCCAAGTAGTGGTCATTGCAGCAACACCTGCTTTAGCTGCGGTATAGTTGGTTTGCCCAACATTACCATTTTTGGAAATTGATGAGATATTTATAATCACTCCCGATTGCTGTAAAGCCATGTACTGAGCGGCTTCACGACCACATAGAAAAACACCAGTAAGGTTGACATTGATAACTTGCTGCCACTCCTGAAGCCCCATGGTTTTAACCACTTTTCCGTCTTTAATCTTAATTAACAGGCTATCCCTTGTGATCCCAGCATTATTGATTAGGGCATCGATTCGTCCGAAATGTTTAACGATTTGCTCAAATACGTTTGCCACTGAATTTTCATCTGCAATATTGGCAACAAAGCCTTTAGCAATATGATTCTGCTCAAGATGCTTTGATTCTGCTGACTTTAAAGAATTTTCATTAATGTCTATAAGTGCAAGCTTTGCACCTTGTGAGCCAAGCCTTTCAGCCATTGCCGCACCCAACCCTTGGGCACCACCAGTAATAACGACAACAGTGTCTTTAATATTCATTTTTATACGCTCTTTCTCAGATATTTAAAGCAATTGGCGACCAAATATGCCTGTATTGGGTGTTGTGCGCCGCAATATTTCTCTGATATTAACTCTAAATGCAATATCAATCTAGAGTATTTTGTGGAAAAGTGTTGGGTGCGTTTTTGGCAATGAAAAAAGGCGCTTAGTTTAAAAGCGCCTTTTCAGAGTTGATAAAAGTTATCACTCTTATTTATACAAATATTGTTTACCTTGTTTAAACACAATATCAACTGGAATGTTAGCGGCTGATAATTTATCAAGCTCAGCTTGGAGATCGTTGGTTATTGTTCCTTGTGTTTCTAATAACGATTTAGCGCCTTCATAATCTCCATTGCCTTGAAGAGTTAATAACAGGTTTGATAAATCGTTCATGGCTATGGTCATTTTATCAAAGTCTACACTGTAACGCCCGTTTACAGGATCAACAACAAAGGCACCTTTATCTTTGAAGAAGTTAAACCTAACCATGTTGGCTTTTCCGTGAGCTGATGATGCCCCAAAACGCACTGAGCGGAAAATGCCTGCCAAAAAGGTCACATAGTTATCCATCAGTTTGCCTTCGGTGATTTCACCTTTGTTGAAAAGTTCAGTAATCATATAAAGGCCTAAAATATCGGCTTTGCCTTCTTCTAACGCGGAAGCGGTTTCTTTTAATGCCGTTCTTACCATGCCATTGCCATTAATGGTGTTTTTGATACCCAAACCATGAGCCACTTCGTGAAACATCGTATTGCCGAAAAATGCGTCAAAAGTGATGTATTGTTGTTGATCTTCTGCGATTAGCTGCTGTGAGATAGGGACTAGAATTTTATCAAACTTAGCTCTCATCGCATTTTTAAGTTGAAGGCGGCGAGTTCCTTTGGCTAATTGAACTTCTTCATCATTGGGTAAATTGATAGCGATGGTTTTACTGCCCGCATTAGAGTGCCCCGCATAATAAATCACATCGTAAGCATTTAAGTCTGCGTCGGTACCTGGCATTTCAGTTTTGTATTCATCAGCAACAGGAAGGCCTTTTTGCAATTCAGGTAAAAATGCTGCAAATTTTGCTAGTCTTTCGCTCCATGCTAAGTCTTTAATCAAAACATAAGACTCAAATGCAGATCGATATCCAAATAGCATGTCTTCATACGTTTCAATTGGACCAATGACTAACTCTATAGGATTGGTCTTCATATCCATCCAGGCAAAATCTGACGCTTGATAATCATTGCTGAGTAATGCTCTGGCTCGTAACATCAAATAGTTTTTAAACTCTGGATTTTCGGCGAGTTCTGAAGCTTCTTTTAAAAGTCCGGCCGCTTTACGCAATTGTGTTTGATATTTTTTATTGTATGGAATTAGCTCAAGCTGACCATTTTTATTGCGCTCAACTACTGAATAAAGCTCTGCAAATGGGTTAGCTTTTAAAAACTCTGCATTGGCTGTTTGCCATGCTTCATATTCTTCTTTACTCATATCGGCAGGATAGAAATTAGCGCCTAACGGTTTTTCCATAAAACTTTGTAAGAAGGCTTTATCACCATTAAGTCTATCCCATGGGCCGTAGTTGATGTCTGCAAACTTTCTGGTGGCGGGATCTTTTATGCTATTAAGAAGTGAATTCTTTTCACCATAAGCTTGGAGCCAAAACAAATCATCCATAATAACGCTGGCATCAATTAGCAGTTCAAGCATTTTAATTTGATTGGTTGAAAGGTGAGATAAATCAGCAGATAGTTCGAATTCGGCATAAATATCAAAGCGGCTGGTGTCGCTGGCAACTATTTCGGTGACTTCAGATGCCGTGCTTGTTTTTTGCTCAGACACTACTTCTTTTGATTCTTGTTGGCAGCCCCATAGGCTTAGTGCAACCAGAGTGCTTAATGCTAATAATCTAATTTTCATAATGGTTTCTATTGACCTTTTTTGTATTAACGAGATGCTTTTTCTAGGCAGGCATCATAGCAGTTTAATAGGTAAAAAAAATAGGCATAAAAAAGAATTTTAGAATAGGGTCTAGTACTGGGTGATAAGGCTTTCTGGATAAGGCGAAAATAAAGGGTTGTCGATAAGAGTTGTTAGTTTAAATTGCTTCACTAATGAATGCATATGACTGAAGAATATTGGACAGATCCATTGGTCGTGATCTCTTTGTTTTAAACTTTTCATTAATAACTTCATTGTTAATTGGTTCGAAGGATTTTGCTGTTTGCATAGCTCTTCTAAGCAATTAAAAAATGATGGTGCATAGAAAGGCGATGATAAGACCGTGCTTACGAGGGAAAAATATTGAAATCTATTTTCTTCATTTCTTGCGGTAGCTTCTAAGGCTTCTTTTAATTGAGTTGTTCTTTCTACTGAAAATCCTTTAAACAAATATTGATGTTTAAAGTGAAATGCGCGTAAGCCGTTAGCTTTACCTTTTTCAAATGCTTCTATTGCATCTTTCAAAGTAAAACATTTGAGTAGAAATCGGTGTCTGTGCTCATCTTGTTGAATCAATTTATCGTCAATAAAAGCAATATAGGGAAACTCTCGCTTCAAAAGGTGAATGAAGTAGCCACTGCCGTAGCGGGTAGCTTGTTCTGGTTGTTTGGAAATGGGAGTGTCGTCAAGTCCGCAGCTTGGCGATTTTGATGTTGAAATGACACCGGTTAGCCCTTGATAGCCTCTTACAAGTTCATTCACTAAATGCTTCATTCTATGAGTGTAGTCGGTGTGAGGCGGCGATATTTGCCTTAACTGCAAGCCTACAGAGGTATCTAAAAGTTGAATGGGCGGCCTTGGAACAGGCATGCCACAACCCATTTCTGGGCAAACAGATACAAATGATAGCTCCTGTTCTAACTGTTGAGTCAGTAACGCCAGATGCTTGTGCTTGCCATCGTATCGTACCTTTTCACCTAATAAGCAACTGCTTACCATCACTTGCGGTTTAATCATGAAACCAACTATAGTATCCATTGTTGCCATAGAATATAGCAGTATTTTTGATGTTAATTAAACTAAAGTCTTTTTTTGAACAATATTTATCGCTAGAAAAAAAGTCTCCTGAGCAAACAGAGCATGCTCTTCAAGTGGCGGCCGCTGTTTTAATGATTGAAGTGATGAAAATGGACTTTGAAATCAAAGATGAAGAACAAGACCAAATTCTGGTGCTACTTAAGGATGAGTTTTCTCTCAATGAGCAAGAGGCGAATGCGCTTTACGATATAGCAACCGACAAGGCTTTGTTTGCCACTGACTTTCATGAGTTCACTCGCTTATTGAATGATCATTATTCTGCCGATCAAAAAATCCGTTTAATTCGTTTACTTTGGAAGGTGGCTCTTGCGGATGGAAAAGTTCATGCATATGAGGAGCATTTAATTCGACGGGTTTCTGACTTATTGCATCTACGACATAGTGAATACATTCAAGCTAAATTGGCGGAAGTTCATGATATGAACTAAAACAACAAATATGGTAGTTAATTAACCTGAGCTCCAGATAACTAAAACCATTAAGTCTGGCGATTTTAGAGTTTTTCCGTCGAGCATTTTTGTAATTGCTTGGACCCCTTCAAAATTATGCCTTGTTAAGCTCTAAACTAACCCAATTGTAAACAATTGGCTCTATATAGAGACTTAAAAGGGCTATTTTCGCTTAAATTTGACGATTAATTCTAAGCTGTGATCCTTATTATTCCTAACTAAGGATAGTTAAGTTCTCATTCAGTTTTACTTTGTTTTAATTCACTTAACCTAAAACATTCGTTGGAGAAATAATGAAAAGGTTAAGTTTATTATTGGTTGGTTTAATCTCAGCCTATTATGCAAGTGCGGAGTCGCGCTCTCAAGCTTCGGTGCTACATACATATAGTGTGGAGCAAGTAAAAAGCGAAAATCGAATCAAGCCTTCATTTCAACTAAGAAGTAGTGTTGATAAATCGAGAGCCAAAGATTTTAATAGGAAGTCTTCACATGCTCAATCTACACCTGACTTTGAGCGTAAGGTCGACAAATTAAGTTCCAAAATGCCAAAAGCATTATCGACAAAAGAGCTTCGAGAAGCTTCTCCACGACTATCCTCTCGTTCGCATGAGTTCAGCTTTTATGACGCAATGAGTTGGGTTTTGTATGATGCAGATGGCGATGGTTATTACAGCGAATTTGAAATAGAGTTTGATGCTGATACCGTTTATTCTCAAGCAACCGTTTACGCAAAAATGTACTTGAGCCGTAACGGTGGTCCTTATGAGCTGTATTTTACCTCGCAACCATTCACTCTTTACGGAAACTCTTCATCCGATAGCTATATTGTTTCGACCGTTCTCAATTATGACTACCCAACGGGTGACTACGATGTGCTTATTGATTTGTACGAATATGGCTACAGCGATGTGGTAGCAACGATCAGTGATTATGAAGACATCGATCTGATGAGTTTGCCATTGGAAGATCGTGAATTTGATTCTCTCTACGGCCAAGAATTTGAGTTTTACTCAGTTGAAACAACTCTTAACTATGATGAAGATGGCGATGGTTTCTACAGCCGATTCGAAATCTCATTTGATGCAGATACTGAGTTCAATGAAGCAGATGTTTATGCCGAAATCTACTTTCTAAATGCATCTGGAAACTGGGAGTTTGAGTATCAAACAGGTCGTTTTACCTTATATTCGAATGAGGTATCTGACGAACAAGTCATAGAATTTGATTGGATCTCCGGCTACCAAACAGGATATTACGATTTTAAAATAGTGCTTAGGGATTATTATTCTGGTCAACTAGTTGCAGAAGCTGATTACGATTTTGCCTCTTTGATCGGACTTCCGCTAGAGTCTTCAGAGTTCGATAGCCAAAACAGTGGCGGAGGTAGCAACCATGGCGGTGGAAGCAGTTCAAGTACCGAAAGTGGAGGCGCTGTTTATTGGCTCTTGATAGGATTTCTAGCAGCTCTGCGGTGTTATAGAATAAAGGTAAGCTAATCACAAAAAAGGAGCCGCTAGGCTCCTTTACACGATAATAGCACTTTATAATTTGAATTCGAATGGAACGTCAAACTCAAACTGTGACAGCTTTAACTCTGGCGGGATAGGTGGGAAAGGAGCTGATTTTTTAACTATTTTTAATATGCCTTTGTCTAATTCTCTAGAGCCGGTTCTTTCGCTCATAGAAACTTCAATCAGTTCGCCATTGCTATTGATAATGACTTGAGCAGTACCATCGCCTTCTTCGCCGTTAATTAAAGCTTTTTTTGGATACTCTTGATTCTTATTCACTTGGGCTATCAGTTCTCGAACATATGAGCCGCGCACTAAGTCCTCGTCAAATAAGTCTTCTGCCACTTCTACCGGAGCTATTTTTGGAGCTTCGATAATAAGTTTAGCAACAACTTCATTTTTCGGCTCAGGTTTTGTTTCTGCTACTTGCTTTTCAACTGGAGCTTGTTTTTTGCTCTCTTGTTTGGGCTGTGAGGCAAGAGTTGATTCCACTTCTTTTGGCTTTGCTTCAACTTTGGGTTTTTCTGCAACGACTTTTGGTTGTGAAACAGGTTTTTTAGGTTCTTCTTTTTTTTCTGCCTTAGGAGTGGGTTTAGCTTCCGCTACTACTTGAGCTTTTGCTTTGAACTTACCAGTAACAGGAGTTAGTGAATTAAAACTAGCTAATAATGAGTTTCTTTCTGAATCTGACGTTTGTGCTGTAATACCATCTTTAAACGATTTGCTTGGCGGGACTGGGCCTGTCCAAGCGTTGAGCAAAAGTTCGAAAAATAAAGGGTTAGAAATCACTTCAAATTCAGTGTTATTTAATGACACTACCGTTCCTTTTCCTGGAATGAAATCCATAATAATTTCATCACCGCGGTCAAAGTTTTGATTGAAAATTCGTGAAAAAGCCACTATATCCCGCGTGGCCGGTTGCCAAACATCACGATCATTATTCATTGCAATTCGTTCTTTGAAATGCCTAGCTACTTTTCGATAGGAATAATTGTTTTCTAGATACTTAACAGCTATGCGCTTGGGAGTGGTGGACTCCTTGATGATTGATAATGATTCTACGCCGACAGGTGCATACAACGCGCCTATGTAGATGTCAGTTCGTAACTCTTGAGCTAGTCCTATGCCTTTTAATTCAACAGTATTTCCATCCGCTAAAGTAACCGTATCGGCACTGACTGAAGCTGACAAAAAGCCAAACATTGTAATAATGCTAATAATTACCCAATTGACACTTGGGCGCATATAAGTTTTTGCCAAGAACATCAAGCAAACCTCCCATCAACCACACAACACGTTCCGAGAGTTTCACAGCCAATCTCGGAGAATCATTTTTAAAGCTCATTCTAAAGCTGAGTCAGATCGTTCTTTAAATAGCAGACTTCTTATTCTCATTGCCACAAGTAGGTATCAGTTCTAAGTTGTATAGTTTGATTGATACAGTGGCGGGAGCCTTTAGAGTATATAACCAAAAAGTGTTTGTTTTCTCAAGCCATAATTACAAAATACGCATGAATAACTGTTATTTTAGGTATTTTGAGCGGCTTTTGCCAAAGTTGTTGCTAAATGAGTAACCAATTGCGCGAACAAATAGTCGCACCAAGGCGTAAGTTAGAGCTGTATAACTTAGCTTGAATAAAATAGAGGCCTTTTGTTTGGAAATTAAAAAAGATGATTAATCAACAATCTTGGGTGGTGGCGAAATTTGGCGGAACGAGTGTTTCAAGCGTTGAGTCAATTCAAAATATGATTGCAATTGTTAAAAACTACTCTCAACAAAATAAACGAGTGCTAGTTGTTGTGTCTGCCATTAGCGGTGTTTCTAACCTGCTTGAAGAGTTGTGTTGGGCTTCGGTAGCAGGGGAGGTGGAAAACATTGTTTTTGACATTAAAACTAAACACTTAGATTTGATGACTAATCTCAATTTGCTGGATGACGATTTAAATCAGTTTTTAGAGTTAAGGATGAAAAAGCTCAAGTCAAAAGTAGGATTATTGTTGGAAGCTAATGCCCCAACCAAGTTTATTCATCAAGCCGCTATCATGTCGGAAGGAGAGAAGCTAAGTTCGGCCATTTTACACAAAGAAATAGCAAAACAACTAAAAGAGGAGGTCGTTCTTACACCGGCTGAAAATTGGTTGATGTCGGAGCATTCTAACCATCGAACATTAGCTGATCAGTACTTGAATGCCGAATGTCGAGTTGAGTATGACCCTGTGAAAGCTAAAAAACTAAATGAGCTTGGTTCAATTGTTATTACCCAAGGGTTTATCGCAAAAAATAGCATTGATGATGTTGTCGTATTAGGTCGAGGTGGCTCCGATACTTCCGCTGCTTATTTCGCGACATTAATTAGAGCTTGTCAACTTGATATATGGACCGATGTACCGGGAATGTTTTCAGCTAATCCTAAGGAGATTTCTGAAGCAAGGCAGTTGGTAAAGCTTGATTATCAAGAAGCACAGGAAATTGCATCAACTGGAGCTAAAGTTTTGCACCCAAGATGTTTGCGTCCAGCTCGGCAATCAAACATTCCTGTTTTTGTAGGTTCTACATTCGCTCCTGAAAAAGGTGGTACGTTTATCCATTCTTATGTAGAACCAGTTCCGCAAATTAAAGCTATATCGGTTAGAAATAAAGTGACTCTTATTTCAATGGAAACTTTGGATATGTGGCAAACGCCAGGTTTTTTGGTTGATGCTTTCCAAGTATTTTATCAGCTCGGCCTATCTATTGACCAAATTTCAACGTCAGAAACTAATGTTACAGTGACGCTTGATAATTTGACCCAAGGAATTTCGGCCGAACAATTAGACCGAGTTAAACAAGAGCTTAGTCGATTTTGTCGAGTGTCAATCTTAGAGAACTGCGCAGCAGTAAGTGTGGTTGGACACTCTGTACGAACATTGTTGTCACAAATAAGTCGAGCTTTTGAAGCTTTTCAAAATCGAGAGCTTTACATGTTGACTCAAGCTGCAAACAATCTCAACTTAACCTTTGTTATTGTGCAAAGTGAAGCGCCTCAGCTAATTCAACAAATACATGATGTATTGATTTCTCAGTTTGGTGAAGTTGGAGCTTTAGGAAAAACATGGATGGAAATATTTGAGGCTCAAAGTGATCCCATGTTGGAGTTTGCTCGAAATACCTGGTGGTTGCAAAAGCGTGAAACCTTGATTCAGTTATCGCGACAAAATGGGCCTTGTTATGTGTATAGTCTTTCCAAAGTTAACGAACAATTGAGAAAGTTAAATGAACTTAAATCTATAGATAAAGTTTTTTACGCCATAAAAGCAAACTCGCACCCTTCCATTTTACAACAAGTTGAGATGGCCGGATTTGGCTTTGAGTGTGTTTCTATTTACGAAGTAGATTTTATTTTAAAGTTGTTTCCAGGTATCGATCCTAGCCGAATTTTATTTACGCCTAATTTCGCAAACAGAGACGAGTATGAACAAGCTATTGCACGAAAAGTACATCTCACCCTTGATAACGATTATCCCTTGTATCATTGGCCAGAGGTGTTTGAAGGCCAATCTTTATTTTTAAGGATAGATACGGGTATTGGACAAGGTCATCATCACCACGTTAAAACGGCTGGCCGAGAAGCCAAGTTTGGCATACCAATAGATTCCATTTCGCAATTGAGCAAGGATATACAACTCAAAAATATAAACGTTACTGGCCTGCATTGCCATGTGGGTAGTGGCATACTGACTTCAGATAATTGGTCAGAAAATGGAGCAAAATTAGCGCAGTTAGCTGAGCATTTTCCCAATTTAAAATACATCGACTTAGGTGGCGGCCTCGGTATTGTTGATCGTTCAACGCAGGTCGAGCTGAATTTGTCGGAAGTAAATAAAAATATTGGGCGTTTGAAAGCGTCTTTAGAAAATATTGAGTTTTGGTTGGAACCAGGGCGATATATCGTTGCAGAGTCTGGCGTTCTTCTTACTCAAGTCACTCAGCTGAAAGGTAAGTCTGGTGCTCAATATTTAGGGGTGGATACGGGGATGAATTCGCTTATTCGACCAGCACTTTATGGCGCTTATCATCCAATAATCAATTTAAATCGATTTGGAGACACTAAAATAGAAACATACACGGTTGTTGGGCCAATTTGTGAAAGTGCGGATAAATTAGGGGTAGACCGTATTTTGCCTCGATCTTATGAAGGCGATGTGATCTTAATTGCTAATTCCGGGGCATACGGAGCCGTTATGTCTTCACAGTACAATATGCGTAAACCGGCAAAAGAGTTAGTGATATCTTAAATTTAGTGTGGGTCGAAACAAAAATGTGACAATTCATTTCATTTACGATAATCTCAATACAAACTTTGTTTAGAAAATAACAATAAACGGTTTTAAAACCCTTGAAAACCCTTAAAAACTCAGAAAATGGACTTTCTATTAACATTGAGAAGTAGGTAGATTGTGGTGAGAATTTCGAAAATTATTTCCTTTATTGGGTTCTGCTGTTTTTTTGGAATGGCGGCAATCAATGCAGCGACCAACGAGCAATTATTTGCTTTACAAAAGACAGACTTATCTGGAAATGAACTTTTCTTAAATGGGATGGGAGAGGTTAAAAAGCTAAACTCAGACTATTTCGTGGCGGCGCTGTATCTTAAAGAGAAAAACACAATTGATACCGATATCATCTATTTAGAAGAGCCAAAACGATTAATTATGCGATTTGCACTGGATAAAGTGTCAGCAAGAGGTTTTGGTCGAGAACTAGCTGGTGCCTTAAAAATTAATAATGTTCCTGAAGAAATAACCGCCTACCGCAATGATTTAAGAGATTTTATTAATCTTTTCAGAGGGTTATACGACAAAGGCGACACAATTACAATTGATTATGAGCCTAAAAGAGGCGTGACGGTAAAACACAACAACAAAGTATTAGGTTCAGTTAAAAAGCAAGGATTTGATAAGTTAGTTTTTAAAGCGATTTTGGGCGAAAAGCCTATGAGCACAACATTCAAGTCAGGTCTCATTGGTGGAAATGACGATAAATACGCGATTGAATTGCTTAGAAAATATGTTGATATGTAAAATATCGCTTGGATTAAAAACGCCCTTTTAGGGCGTTTTTTTTGCTTGTTATTTTACTTTATGTAGATCAGGCCTTATCCTGTGCTCCCTTTGTTTTAATGGTGTATCCATGATTTCAATTAATACTTCATTTTCCTCCGGATCGATCCAAGTTTTATCGATTAAGGATGAGCAAGTTAAACTGGCGCTTATTGCCGATAATCAATCAGATTTCAAACAATGGTTTCACTTTAAAGTGAACAATGCCTTCGCCAAAGAACTCTCATTTTCAATCGAAAAAATCGATGAGTCGGCTTACAAGGATGGATGGGATGATTACCGTGTCTGCATGAGTTACGATGGTATTGATTGGTTTAGAATTGACACTGAAGTAGCAGATAACTCCCTTAAATTTAGCACGTTTATGGAAAGCGAGTGTGCTTATTTTGCTTATTTCGCGCCTTATAGTTACGAGCGTCATCAACAACTGGTTCATACTTCTTGCTTACATCCAGAAGTTGAGCATTCGGTCATCGGAAATACGATCGATGGACGAGAATTGAACCTATTGACAATTGGTAACTCAAGTAGTGACAACAAGATTTGGATGATTGCTCGGCAGCATCCTGGTGAAACCATGGCGGAGTGGTTTATTGAAGGCTTGTTGGCAGAGCTACTTGATGAGCACAATGCTCATGGTCGTTGGCTGTTGGAAAACACATGTATTTATTGTGTTCCTAATATGAATCCCGATGGTAGTGAAAGAGGGCATTTGAGGACCAATGCGGTAGGTGTCAATTTAAATCGAGTTTGGAATAATCCAAGTGCCGAGACATCACCAGAAGTATTTTATGTTCGAGAAAAAATGAAAGAAACCGGTATGTGTTTATTTGTCGATGTGCATGGAGATGAAGGGCTTCCCTATAATTTTTTCGCGTTTTCTGAAGGTAGGCCTAGTCACAATGAACAATTTGCAGCGCTTGAAAAAGCATTCAGTGAAGACTTCAAAGCTTCAACCATAGAGTTCCAAGACGAATTTGGCTATAGCAAAGATGCTCCAGGGCAGGCTGATATGAGTATTGCCTCGAACTGGGTTGGCGAAGAATTCAATTGTTTGTCAGCAGTGCTTGAAATGCCTTTTAAAGACAACGCCAATAATCCCTGTATATCAAGAGGCTGGTCTCCAGAGCGTTCGATGCGTTTAGGTGAGGCATTATTATTTCCAATGATTAAACACATTAAAAGAATCAGTAAGTAGTTAGAAAAGGTTTGGATACTATGACTCAATCAATTTTGGTGTTAGGCGCAGGCTTCGTGGTGGGGCCTGTAGTTGAGTACTTAACGCGCGAAAATAATTACAATCTTACGGTGGCTTCGCAGTTTTTAGAAGAAGCTGAAAAGTATGCCCAAAAATACCCAAATGTAACGCCAATTGTTGCTGACGTTACAAATACACACTCAATGCAAGAGCTAATTCGCGAACATGATTTGGTTATCAGTTTAGTGCCTTATATTTTTCATGTACCTATCGCTAAAATTTGTATTGAACAAAAAATACCGATGATAACAGCGTCGTATGTAAGCTCAGAAATGAAAGCGTTAGATGACGCTGCCAAAACTAGCGGTGTACTTATATTAAATGAAATTGGCTTAGATCCTGGCATTGATCATTTATCGGCAATGAAAATCATTGACGATGCGCATGATAAAGGCGGCAAGGTTGTTTCTTTCGCTTCTTGGTGCGGAGGTCTTCCAGCTCCAGAATGCAATGATAATCCTTTAGGGTATAAGTTTTCTTGGGCCCCACGGGCGGTGTTGTTAGCATTGTTGAATCAAGCAAAGTATTTGAAAGCGGGCGAAGAAACCATCATCGATTCAGATAACTTATTGGCTTCAGCTCAGTCTGTTGATGTCGGAACAACATTTAAACTTGAAGGCTATCCAAACCGAGATTCAACTGGATACAAGCAAGGCTATAATATTCCAGAAGTTAAAAACCTAATTAGAGGCACTTTAAGATATTTGGGCTTCAGTGAAATACTAGAATCAGCTAAAAAACTTGGCCTATTAAGCTTAGATGAGGCCGTTGATAATAGCCTTGACTGGGCCAAATGGATGCAAGGAAAAATAGAATCGAAATCTATTATTTTGTCAGAACAAACTCGCGTAGCATTTGAGTGGTTAGGATTATTTGGTGATAGCTTACTTCCTAAAGCAAATTCAATGCTTGATGCTTTTTGTGTCGTGTTACAAGACAAATTAAATTACCAAAAAGGTGAATTTGACATGGTCGTGTTACAACATAAGTTTGAAATTGCATACCCTAGTCAAACAGAATTTTTAAGCTCAACATTGATTGTCAAAGGAGATCCTAACGGTTTTAGCGCGATGGCTAAAACTGTCGGATATCCAGCGGCAATCGCGGCAGAGCTTATTTTGACGGGTGAAATCAATGAGGTGGGTGTAAAAATCCCAGTTTCCCCCAATCTTTATGAGCCAATTTTAGAAAAACTCGAGCAAGAAAATATTATATGCAAAGAAAAGCATGAGTTGAGCCTTAATGAAGGATATTTTCACTAGATCGCAATGTCATCTTATGGGGCAATTAATCAATAGCCCCTTCCGCGCATAATCGTTAAGGAGTGATTTATGCGCGAATATTACTTTTCCCTGCAAATTCCGCCATCGGAATGGCTTTATTACTATAAATCGCCTACTTTAAGTATAGTTTGTACCAGTGAAGATGGGGTGGTTTTACAGATCCCTGCATTTAGGTTTAAGGTTTTTGTATCTTACTCTGGAGTACAAGGCAAGTTTAAACTAACTGTTGATAAGCATTCTCGATTCGTTTCATTGGAAAAATTAAAATAAATAATATTAAACTCAAAGTATTGCGCTGCAGCAAGCTAAAAATGCACCTAACTGATTGATTTTTATGGGAAATAATATTTATAAAAAAACACTTTAAACTGGTCGGAGGATTATGAATAATAGTTAGCATCCGATGACTGTGTTTGGCTGATTAAATAGTGCTCAATCGGTAGCAGTGAAGCTGTAGCAACGGCAAAAATTTAGTTTTAACCAATCTTAGACTTTTACAAATAATTACAACGGGGAAGGTATCAAAGATGACAAAAATAGGGCTCAATCTCAATGCTCAGTCCTCGTCTCCAAAAATTGCAAAACTTGCAATTGCTGTGTCTTTGGCAATGGCCGGGACTTCAGCAAGTGCTGTTGGCATTTCTTGGGGCGACTGGGAAGGTAGTTTCGACTCGACGATAACAGTGGGTGCAAGCTGGAGAGTAGAAAATCAAAACCCTGCACTGATTGGCTGCGGCAAACCGACCGATAATGCCGCAACCGCTACACCTAACTGTTCCTTTGGTACTGCTCGAAATGTTCCTCCTGGCTATGGCTCTGGATACTCCCACAATGGTGATGATGGCAATTTAAACTTCCACAAAGGCGACTCATTCTCAGAAGTTATAAAAGGGATTCATGAGTTTGGATTGCAACATTCAGGGGGCACTGGGTTTTTCTTGCGAGGTGCTTGGCTATACGATTATAAAATTGAAAAAGGTGACTTCCGTTATTACCAAGAGTTTTCACCCGAAGCTCGTGATGTTCACGGAAAAGATGTGCGGATGCTCGATGCTTATATCTACCACACTTGGCAGTTTGAAGAGTCTGCGTTGCAGGTTCGATTCGGTGAGCAAGTGGTTAACTGGGGTGAAAGTACCTTTATCCAACACTCGATTTCCGAGGCAAACCCTATCGATGTAACTAAACTTCGAGTTCCCGGTGCCGAGTTGAAAGAGGCTTTTATTCCGGTCCAATCAATTTGGGCTTCTTATGATTTGTCTCCTACTGTTACTTTAGAAGCTTATATGCAGTTTGAGTGGGAACCGATTCGAATTGATGAGCCCGGCACCTATTTTCAAACCGCCGATTTTGCCGGTGATTCAGGTCATTATATTTGGTTAGGTTTTGCCAGAACCCCTGAGTTCTATCCTCTTGTTGCTACTGGTGCCGTAAGAATTGACGATAGAAAAGCGCGAGACGACGATCAATTCGGGGTAAAACTTGGATGGTATTCCGAAGCATTGGGGGATACTGAGTTTGGGTTCTATTACATAAACTATCACAATAAACGTCCAGTTATTTCTGCAAATTATTTCGACCCAGTTGCTGCAGCTGCCGATCCGCTAGGAACCGGTGTAACAGGTTTCTTTGAGTATATTGAAGATATACAAATGCTTGGCATCAGTTTTAATACTGCAACAACAGGCGGCTTATCGATTGGTGGTGAAGTATCTTATCGAATGGATGAGCCATTACAGATCGACGATGCTGAATTATTGTTTGCGGCTGTAGATGGACTCAGCGTCCCAGTCGGAACCTCTCAAATACCTTTAAATAACCCAGCATTTGGTGAAGAAATTTCGGGGTATCGACTGTTTGATACTATCCAAGGCCAAGTCACCTTAACTAATTTATTTGGGCCTGGAATGGGCGCGGATCAATGGGTTGGCTTGATGGAAATAGGGTTTAATCAAATTCAAGACATGCCAGATGAAAGTGTTTTGCGTTTTGAAGCTCCGGGTACGTCGCGAAGTGGAAATCAAGATCGAGATGATATTGTTGCCGGTGTTAGCACGGGGTTAGAAGGTGTTGAAACCAATAACTTTGCTACTGATTTTTCATGGGGATACCGTATTGCAGTAAGAGCTGAATACACCGGCGTTTTTGGTGCATGGAACATGACGCCGCGTTTGGTATTTCAGCATGACGTAAAAGGATATACTCCTGCGCCAATTAGTAACTTTGTTGAAGGCCGTAAAGCGTTCGCATTAGGTTTTGCATTTGATTACTTGCAGGAATGGAAACTTGACATTGGTTATAACGTATTTTCTGGAGGAGGCACTCAGAATACGCTTTCTGATCGTGACTTCGTTGCATTTAATGCCAGTTATTCATTTTAATAAGGTTTAGGAAAATGAGAAAAAGTTTAAAAACGATAATTTCAGGAACCATAGCATTGGCATTATGCCAGGCAGCTTCGGCCAAAGTCGGCGCTGCTGAAGCTGCTAAATTAGGTAAGTCATTGACGCCTATGGGTAGTGAAATGGCTGGCAATGCCGATGGAACCATTCCTGCTTGGAACAACGGTATAACAAAAGCGCCAGCCGGGTATAAAGTAGGTGATCATCATCCAGATCCTTATGCCTCTGACAAGGTTGTTATGACGATAACCGCGGCCAATGCGCAGCAATATAAAGATAAATTATCTCCAGGTATTATGGAGATGTTTAAGACTTATCCTGACACATTTAAAATACCGGTTTATCCAACTCGCCGCTCGGCAAGTTATCCGCAATATGTTTATGACGCGACTAAAGCAAACGCAACGCGTACTGAATTATTGGAAGGTGGAAATGGTATCAAAAATGCGGCAATTGGAACTCCGTTTCCAATTCCTCAAAATGGTCTTGAGGTCATTTGGAATCATGTTGTTCGATACCGTGGCGTTACTGTAACGCGAGATACAGGACAAGTTACACCGACACGAGATGGCGCATACACTTTGGTAAAATTCCGTGATGAACTTGAGCAGCTGTACACAAATCCAAATGCAACGCCTGAGTCTTTGGCTGAAGGCAATATGTTGTTTTATTTTAAGCAATGGGTTTTGTCTCCTGCTCGATTAGCTGGAACCGCTTTATTAGTGCACGAAACCTTGGATCAAATAGCTAAGCCGAGACAAGCTTGGACTTACAATACAGGTCAACGTCGTGTGCGTCGTGCTCCAAATGTTGCCTATGACGCTCCTGGTACAGCGGCCGACGGATTAAGAACCACTGACGACTTCGACTTGTTTAACGGAGCACCAAACCGTTATAACTGGAAACTAGTCGGTAAAAAAGAAATGTATATTCCGTACAATAGCTACAAATTACATTCTGACACCTTGAAATATGATGACATTGTTAAGCCTGGCCATATCAACTCTGATTTTGCTCGTTGGGAGTTACATCGAGTTTGGGTAGTTGAAGCCACTTTAAAGGAAGATACACGTCACATTTATAATAAACGAGTTTTCTATATCGATGAAGACAGCTGGCAAATCGCTGTGACTGATATATATGACAATTCAGATGAGTTATGGCGAGTTGGTTTTGCTTACGCGCTGAACTACTATGAAGTGCCTGCTTTATGGTCAACTTTAGATGTAATTCATGACTTAAAAGCAGGTCGATATATCGCCATCGGATTAGACAATGAAGATGAGATGTACGACTTCTCTATTTCTCGAAATGAAGCTGACTTTACGCCAGCGGCTCTTAGAAGAGCAGGAAGACGATAAGTCAATTTGAAAGAGTGGGCCGGGCTTTCCGGCCCTTATTTTATTGATAATCGGTAAAATCAAGCTAGTATCCATTTAAGATAGTCTTGGTCAGTCTTTCATAATTTAGAGGTTGGGATGTTTATTCGTTGTATAAATTGGATCTTAATTTTAGTCTTCTCAGTTACTGTTTCCGCTGAAGAGTCTTATATTGCTGCAAAAGTTGAGCAATCGGTTTTGCTTGATATAGCAAGATTGTCTGATCAACGATTGGTTGCTGTAGGTGAACGAGGACATGTATTGCTGTCGACCGACAATGGTCTCTCTTGGAAGCAAGTAAAAGTTCCTACTACTGCATTATTAACAGCGGTCACTTTTGTCAATGAACAAATTGGATACGCAGTTGGGCATCATCAGGTTATATTGAAATCGAATGATGGTGGAGAATCTTGGGAGTTGCAGCACAAAAACTCTGAAGATGTGCGCAACCCGGCTTTTTTAGATGTTTGGTTTCGTGACGGCATGCTCGGTTATGCAGCTGGGGCTTATGGTTTGTTCTTTAAAACCGTTGATGGCGGAGCGAATTGGGAATTCACCCCTTTAACAGAGTTAGAAAACCCAGAGTTCGGGTTACCTCATATCTACTCTCTTACATTCGATGGACACTCAAACAGTTTGTTGATGGCAGGAGAGTTGGGTTTTTTGGCAATATCAAAAAATTTTGGTGAGAATTGGGAGATGCTTGAATCGCCCTATGAGGGATCCTTTTTCAATATTTCAGTAAGTCCTACAGGTTCTTTACATTTGATGGGATTACGCGGACATTTATTTAGATCAACTGATCAAGCTGAATCATGGGAAGAAATAGAAACAGGAACAACGGCATCGCTAAACTCAATGGTTGCCTTAGGTGGAAATAAATTGATGTATTTTGGTGTTGACGGAGTGATGCTTATATCGGAAGACGACGGAGCTTCTATTCGCGTTGCGAAGCTCGCTGATCGGCCAGGTTTAATGGCAGGTAATGTAATTGAGCCGAATAAGCTAGTTGTAGTAGGTGACAAAGGTTTTGAGTTAATTAATTTTGATGGTAAGCGAATAGAGCGATAGTTGAGGATATTTAAAAATGCATAAAGCTGGTTTAAACCAATTTATCAGTAATACTTTTTTTAAACATCGTGCTGTGGTTCTTATTATTTTTGCAGCTCTTACTATTACGATGGCTTATTTTGCATCTCAACTAAAAGTGGATGCAAGTTTTGAGAAAAATATTCCTCTGAAACACCCTTATATGGAAACCTATCTTAAGCATCAAGAGGACTTTGGTGGTGCAAATAGAATTATGTTGGCATTGGAGGATACTTCTGGAGATATTTTTAACCCAGAGTTTTTTGATGCTCTTAACCTTGCAACCCAACAAGTCTTTGCGATCAGCAGTGTTAATCAACCGCAAGTATCGAGTCTTTTTACCCCTAACACTCGTTACATAGAGGTCGTAGAAGATGGTTTAGAAGGCGGCCCGGTTATTCATGCCGCTTTTAACAACGATAAAGAGTCTCTAGAAATCGTTAGAAAGAACGTTTTAAAAGGTGGCTTTGTCGGGCGTCTTGTTGCTAATGACTTTTCTGCCGCCATGGTCTCTGGTCAGTTATTCCCGGTTGATCCTTCTACAAAAGAAAAAACTGATTTTATTCAAGTTTCAGAGCAGCTTGAGCAAATTAGAGTTGTTATAGAAGAGCAATACCCAAATGTTAAAGTTCACGTAATCGGGTTTTCAAAAATGATAGGTGATGTGAGTGCTGGTGCGAAAGGAGTATTGCTCTTTTTCGGTTTTGCACTCTTTATTACAGCGGTATTAGTGTATTTTTACTCTCATAGTATTCAACTTACGATACTTCCTTTGTTAACTTCAATTGTTGCTGTGGTATGGCAGCTAGGCCTACTGACATTGTTTGGCTATGGTATTGATCCCATGTCAATACTTGTTCCATTTCTTGTGTTTGCTATAGGGGTAAGTCACGGAGTACAAATGATCAATGCCGTTGGCAAAAATGCTGCAGCCGGCGCTTCTTCAGAAGATGCGGCATGTGGAGCATGCTGTCGACTATTTATCCCAGGAATGATTGCTTTACTTAGCGATACGGTTGGTTTTTTAACGCTTTTGTTTATTGAAATTAATATCATTAAAGAACTAGCCATAACTGCCAGTATCGGTGTCGCAGTAATTATTTTAACTAATTTGATTCTTTTACCTGTTCTGTTGTCGTTTGTTAAGTTTGAAGCCAATTATGGTGATAAGGTTGCCAAAGCTGTCGAAAAACAATCATCGATGTGGCGTAAATTTGCTAGCTTTGCAGAACCAAGAAATGCAAAGTTAACCATTCTATTTGCAGTAATTATTACCATATTTGGTGTGTTTTATGCCAAAGATATGAAAATTGGTGATTTAAAAGCGGGTGCTCCAGCACTTCGAGCCGATTCGGTTTACAACAAAGACACTGCCTATATTACCGAGAACTTTTCAATTGGGACTGATCTCATTTCAATCATGGCTGAAACCAAAGTTGAAGGCTGTAATGACTATCAAGTGATGCGTGAAATTGATGATTTTCAATGGCACTTGCAAAACCTTCCAGGAGTTCAATCTGCGATATCGATAACGTCGGTTTCAAAGCTCCTTAATTCAGGCTTTTTCGAAGGCAATTTGAAATGGAAAACGCTTCCAAGAGACGAGGTAGTTCTTGCGCAATCAATCCGATATGTAGAAACCTCGCAAGGACTGTTTGATAAAGACTGTCAATTTATGCCGGTGTTGGTTTTCACCAATGATCATAAAGCAGAGACAATAGAACAAGTTGTGAATGCAACCAAACAGTATATTGCTGATAATCCTTCTGAACTAGTTCAATTTAAGTTGGCAACTGGCCCTGTGGGTGTCATGGCTGCAACCAATGAGGCTGTCTTTGAGGCTCAATATCCTATGCTAATCGGAGTTTATGTTGCAGTGATTTTGCTATGTTTAATCAGCTTCCGCTCTGTAAGATCGACTCTCTGTATTATTATTCCTTTAGCGATAGTTTCTGTTTTGGCTCAAGCCTTAATGACTTGGCTTGACATTGGCTTAACCGTAGCAACATTACCTGTTATAGCATTAGGAGTAGGTATAGGGGTTGATTATGGCATATACATTTTCTCAAGGATGTTGGACTTTATAAGAGAAGGCGATTCAATCAAGGAAGCTTTTTATAAGACCTTAAATTTGACCGGTAATGCAGTATTCTTCACTGGAATCACATTAGCAATTGGCGTGAGCACTTGGATATTTTCTGACCTGCAGTTTCAAGCCGATATGGGTATATTATTAACCTTCATGTTTTTGTTTAACATGTTAGGTGCAGTCATTTTACTTCCAGCTTTAGCTTCAGTGTTATATCGTCGATAACACATCGAGTTCAAGGCAGTGGCCTTACCACTGCCTTTTCTAGCTAAAATATAGATAAATCCACTATTTAAATCGTGCGAAAGGCGATTGAATGTCCTAAAATTGGCACAACTTTTAAATTTTAATTTTTCACTTCTCTTCTTACACAAAGATAAAAAGGATTCGCTCAATGTCACCCCAAAACGTTAAGCACCAACCTGTGCTATTAGAAAACGTTATAAAAATGATCAACAGTAAATTTGAAAAAAATGAAGCGCAAACGGTTGGCCGTTTTGCGCAGTTTTTTTATGGCAGTATTGCACCTGAAGATTTAAATAACAGAGCAGCAAATGATATTTATGCTTCAGTACTAAGCTTGTGGAACTTTTTACAACGCGATTCTGATGACTCTGTTTGCGTTCGAGTTTTTAATCCTGAGTTTGAAAGTCATGGTTGGCGCTCAAATCATACTGTGATTGAGTTAGTTCATCCTGATATGCCTTTTTTGGTCGATTCTGTTCGCATGGAACTTCATCGCTTGGGGCTGAATATACATTTGCATATTCATCTTCCTCTAGGTATTGAGCGTAGTAACGGTTTAATATCTGGGGTTGAGTTAGCTCAAGAAAACGAAAAGAGCGCTTCTATCACGCCGATGTATTTGGAAATAGATAGACAAATAAATGCAAATGCCCTCAACAATATTCAAGAAAACCTAGAGCGTGTCCTGTCGGATGTAAGAATTTCGGTAAGAGACTGGAGTCCTATTAAGACAAAATTAAACGAAGTGATTGAGCGACTTGAACAGTCCGAACAGCAAGGTGATGAACGCAACGCTAAAGAAACCATAGACTTTTTAAAGTGGATTTCAGGTAATCATTTTACTCTTTTATCTTACACCTCTTATGACCTAAAAGAACAAGGCGGCAAGTCCTATTTACTGCCAGTGAAGGGATCAAGTTTAGGCTTATCGACCATGCCTCTATGGGCTCCGAAAAAGTATTCTTTATCAGACTTACCAAAAGGCGCTCAAAGACTGATTTTAGATAACACTAATGCACTGGTTCTTACTAAGCTAAGTGCTATTTCAACTGTGCATAGACCAGCTCATATCGACTATATAGGGGTTAAGCGCTTCGATAAAGACGGTAATGTTTCTGGAGAAGATCGCTTTTTAGGTTTATATACGTCGGCTGCCTACAATATCAATCCAATGTCGATCCCGGTATTACGTAAGAAAATTCAAGAAGTGTTAGCAACATCAAAACTTCCAAAGGGAAGTCATGATGCCAAGGTTTTAAGAAACATTTTAGAAACTTATCCAAGGGATGAGTTGTTTCAAATAAAAACTTCAGAATTGCTTGCAACCGCCGTGGGCGTTATGCATATAAAAGAACGAGCATTGATTCGTTTCTTTGCTCGAAGAGATCCTTATGGACGTTTCTTCTCCTGCTTAATCTATGTTCCTAGAGAAATATACACAACAAAGCTACGACTAGGATTTACCAATATACTAAAAGAGACGTTTAAAGCCGGTGGAGAAATCAAATTTACTACGACTTTCTCTGAATCTATATTAGCTCGTTTACATTTTACTGTACCGGTTGAAAATGCAGAGAAAATTGAATTTGATCCAATGGCTGTTGAAAGAGAGCTAATTGAGTCTGCTCGTTCATGGGAAGATAACCTTTCTGAAGCTTTGCGCATGGAGTTTGGTGAAGCACAAGGCGGAGCATTAACTCACCAATACGCTGCTGGTTTCCCATCATCTTATAAAGAAGAAACGTTGCCTCAAACGGCTGTATTAGATGTATCGCACCTAGAGTCTTTATCGGAAGAAAAGCCTTTGAGCATGTTGCTCTACCGTGCTCAAGAGGATTCTCAAGGCATATTAAAGTTTAAATTATTCCATCGCGCTGAGCCAACCGCGTTATCGGTTGTTTTACCAATGTTAGAAAACATGGGGCTCGAAGTTTTGGGTGAAAGTCCTTATAAAGTTGAATTGCAAAATCGCGCACTCAGATGGATTATGGATTTCAGCATGATGCATACCTCAGGCAACTCTCTAGTGCTCGAAGATGTTAAATCTAAGTTTCAAGATGCCTTTTTACAAATTTGGCATGGAAGAGCGGAAAATGATGGATTTAATCGACTCGTTTTAAGCGCCGGACTCGATTGGAGAGAAAGTTCAATTTTAAGAGCCTATGCGAAGTATTTATGGCAATTAGGCTTTACCTTTAGCCAAAGCTATATTGAAGCAACGTTAGCAAAGTATCCTCTTATTGCTCAAAAACTAGTCTCTTATTTTGCTTCGAAATTTAATCCAAATGCATTACTCGATGATGCAGGATTAAAAGCATTGAAAAAAGAAATTATGCAAATGCTCGATTCAGTGAGCAATTTGGATGAAGATAAAATACTCAATCGTTATTTAAAAGTTATTGATGCAACACTCAGAACCAACTTCTATCAAGTCGATGCCAATGGTTTAGAAAAAGAATACATTTCATTTAAATTAAATCCGAAAAAGATTCCTGAAGTGCCGCTTCCAATCCCAATGTATGAAATATTTGTTTACTCGCCCAGAGTTGAAGGTGTGCATTTACGCGGTGGTAAAGTGGCTCGAGGAGGACTGCGTTGGTCCGATCGTCGAGAAGACTTTAGAACAGAGGTACTCGGTTTAGTTAAAGCACAACAAGTCAAAAATACGGTGATTGTACCGGTAGGTTCAAAAGGCGGTTTTGTTTGCAAAAAACTACCGACAACTGGTGGCCGCGAAGCCTTTATGAAAGAAGGAATAGAGTGCTATAAGACTTTTATTCGCGGGCTACTTGATATTACTGATAACTATGAAGGTGATAAGGTTGTTACGCCGGCCAACGTAGTACGATACGACAATGTTGATCCTTACTTGGTAGTGGCGGCCGATAAAGGAACAGCTACTTTCTCTGATATTGCAAATAGTCTATCTATTGAGTACGGGTTTTGGCTTGCTGATGCATTTGCATCGGGCGGTAGTGTTGGATATGACCACAAAAAAATGGGGATCACTGCACGTGGAGCTTGGGAGAGCGTTAAGCGACACTTTATGGAAATGGGTATCGATACTCAGAATGAAGATTTTACTGTTGTGGGAATTGGTGACATGGCCGGTGATGTTTTCGGTAACGGCATGCTGTTGTCCAAGCACATTAAATTAATTGGTGCATTTAACCACCTCCATATCTTTATTGATCCAAATCCTGATGCGGCTACCTCTTGGGAAGAAAGAAAGCGATTATTTGAACTTCCCGGTTCTTCTTGGGCTGATTATAACAAGGAGCTCATTTCAAAAGGCGGTGGTATTTTTGAGCGTTCAGCGAAATCCATACCACTTTCTAATGAAATGAAAAAGTTACTTGGTGTGCGTAAGCCTAGTTTAGCTCCGATGGAACTTATTCATCATTTGCTTCAAGCGCAATTTGATTTGTTGTGGAATGGAGGAATAGGTACTTATGTTAAGGCGTCAACTGAGCATCACAGTGAAGTAGGCGATAGAGCAAACGATGGCTTACGAATCAATGGCAATCAATTGCGCTGTAAAGTCATTGGCGAAGGTGGAAATCTTGGTTTTACTCAGCAAGGTCGTGTCGAAGCCATGCGAAATGGCGTAAAAGGCAATACGGACTTTGTTGATAATGCTGGTGGAGTAAATTGCTCAGATCATGAAGTAAACATTAAAATTTTGCTAAACAAAATTGTTGAAGCGGGTGACATGACCGGAAAACAACGTGATAAGTTGTTTATGGAAATGACCGATGATGTCGCGCAAATGGTGCTCGATGAAAATTATCGTCAAGCACAGTCAATTTCCTGTACCGAAGCGCGCGCTCCTTACATGCTTAAAGAGCAACTACGATTTATACATGCATTAGAACGTGAAAATAAATTGAATCGTGAACTTGAGTTTTTGCCTAGCGATGAAGAAATTTTAGAAAGAATGGCTCAAGGCGAGGGTTTAACTCGAGCAGAGTTAGCGGTGTTATTGGCTTATGGAAAAATGCAACTTAAAGAAAGTTTGTTAAGTCCAGAAATTACCAAAGAGCCATATTTTGAGAACGAGTTAATTAATTACTTTCCTAAAGCACTTCACAAAAAGTTTATAAATCAGATTAAAGAGCATCCACTTCGTTCTGAAATTATTTCAACTGTGCTTGCCAATGAAATGGCGGATTACTTAGGGAGTAACTTTGTTTACCGAATTATTGATGAAACCGGTGCAACGTTTGCTGATGTTGCCATTTGTTTTAGTTTGACCAAAGAAATTTTCTCAATGTCTGATTTGTGGCTCGATATTCAATCACTCGATCACAAAGTACCCGCATTGACTCAAGTTCATATGCTTTATCAAACTCAACGAATGGTAAGACGTTGTACTCGATGGTTCTTGCGCCACAGAAGTAAAAATATTGTCGTCGCCGATGGTATTGAGTACTTCAGATCTGGTGTTCAAGAACTGCAAAAACATGTTGCTAAATCTTTAGAGCAAGCCGAATCTAAGGAGCTGGAAGCTCAAGTTAAGAAAATGGTAGAGCAAGGCGTTCCTGGCGACTTGGCAGAAAAAATCACTTATTTAAGTACCATTTTCTCAGCACTTGATATTGTTGAAATGTCGAAGCTAACGAATATGCCAATAAAAATGGTGTCTAATGTTTATTTTAAACTGGGCGCTGAGTTGGAGCTTCATTGGTTTTTAGATCAAATTGTGTTGCAACCGGTTGATAATCATTGGCAAGCATTCGCCAGAGCTTCTTTTAGGGAAGAGCTAGATTGGCAACAACGCAGTTTAACTCTAGCGGTGATTCAAATGACGTTTGCGCAAAAAACGGCAGAAGATAAAATAGAAGCATGGTTAGCAGATAACGCGCCATTGCTTGCCCGTTGGAGACAAATGGTAGCCGACTTTAGAAGCAGTAGTAGCCATGAATTTGCAAAGTTTTCAGTTGCATTACGAGAGCTTATGATTTTGGTTCAGAGCTGTATTCGAGCCGCAGCCATTGCTAATGAGGCTATCTTAAATGTAGAAACTGAACGACAACCTGCAAAAGCAAAGAAGTCCAAAAAATAAGCTAACATTTTTTGGTTATAAGATAAAAAAGCCCTTTCAAAGAAAGGGCTTTTTGCTTTTAAATGAAAGTATTTGATGCTTTTAAGATGGTGTATTAAAAGTAACTCTTTATGTCAAAGGGAAGAACTTTCAAAAAAAATAAACTAGACTTGAGTTCAGATAAAAATATTGAAAATAAACCAATCATGGATCTTTCTCATCAGCGTTGGTTAATGCTTTTTATTAGATTTTTTTTGCTCTTGCTGGTGGGCTTTAATGCTGCTGCGAAACCTATTTCATACCATCTGCCTTTCATTGATGAATCTATCAAAATTGATGGAAAATTGACAGAATCTGCCTGGTCGAAAGCTGCAAAAATAGAATTGAAATTTGAAAACTCGCCTGGGGATAACATTCCCGTTTCGGTAAAAACTTCAGTTTTATACTTCGAAGATGGTAATAATTTAAATGTTGCCTTTATTGCTTTCGAACAGGACCCAAAAAAGATAAGAGCCAATTATAATGACCGGGACGATTCATGGGATGATGATATGGTCAGCATTATGATTGACACCTTTAACGATGAGCGCAGAGCTTATCAGTTTTTTATAAATCCGTTTGGCGTTCAAGCTGATAGCATTATTAATGAAGTTAATGGAACCGAGGATTTAAGCTGGAACGGAATCTGGGAAAGTGCCGGTGAAATTAATCAGGAAGGATTTATTGTTGAGTTTTCAATTCCATTAAGGATTTTGCGTTTTAATCAATCGCTTAACTCTCAAATTTGGGGCATTGAGTTTATAAGATTTCGACCTCGAGAAAATCGCTACCGCTACTCAACGGTTGTTCGGCCAAGAGGAAGTCCGTGCGGCTTATGTCTTTTAGAAAAAATGGAAGGATTTAGTAAAATAGAGCTTTCTAATAACTTAGATGTTATTCCTACTTTAACCTTGTCTAATACCAAAAGCAGGGCTGATGTTACATTACCCAATTGGGATTCTTCTGGAACACGTAATGAAGTGGGAGCGGATGTTCGGTGGGGGATAAATCAAGATATGGTTTTAAATGCCACGCTTAATCCTGATTTTTCTCAAGTTGAAGTCGACTCTGCTCAGCTGGCCGTAAATACTAAGTTTTCATTGTTCTTTCCCGAAAAAAGAACGTTTTTTTTAGACGGTGCTGACTTTTTTGAAACACCGAGTCGTTTTGTCCATACAAGAAACATCGCTGATCCCATTTACGGTATAAAACTAACCGGTAAGTCGGGTGAGCATTCTTATGGTGTGATTGTTTCGCAAGATCGACAAACCAGCTTTCTTTTACCAAGTGCTCAAGGCTCATCATTGTTTGAAATTGATGATGACAGCGATGTGCTAGTTGGTCGTTGGCGACAAGATATTGGAGAAAAAGATTCATTTGGTCTTCTACTGACCCATAGAAGCGCCAGTGACTATGCTAGTTCATTAGCCGGTTTTGATGGACGAATCTGGTTAGGAGAAAATGATTGGCTAGAATATCAGTGGACTTATTCTGAAAGCGAAACGCCTTATAATGCAGGTCAAATAACTAAAGAAAATGATGATGCAGTAAAAATAGATTACAACCATCAAGATCGAGATTGGAGATGGTTTGTCAACTATAACGATAAAGGAAAAAATTTCAGGGCCGATTTGGGATTTATTGGGCAAGTGGACACTAAACGTTTTGCAATGGGTGGAGAGCGCATTTGGTATTTTGATGATGATGGATTTTTGAACCAATTAACGCTTTACTCGGACTATGATAAAAAAGTTGATCAAAGCGGAAAAGACTTAGAAGAAGAATTTGAGTTTAACTTTAGAGTGATGGGCGCTTCTCAACTAGAAGCTTGGATTGGCGTAGGAAAAAGAAGCCGTTACGCTGAAAATAGTTTTACATTAGAGCGCAATCCTCCGGTTGTGGTTCCGCCAAGTTATGAGCCCGAGTATGATAGTTTTTTGCTCAGTGATTATTTTGACGAAACTTTTTATTTTACAGGGCTAAACTATCAATTGAGTTCCAAAATTTCTTTCAGACTGAGGCTTTCCTCTGGTGATCAAACCGATGTGCAAAACATTCAAGTGGGTGAAAGAACCGAATGGTCTTACGATATTGAATGGCGTCCTAACGCCCATTTAGAAACAAATTTAAGATTTGTTTAT
>JBFHSP010000015.1:0-29356 GCA_041591085.1 Kangiellaceae bacterium
ATCTAAATAATCATGAGTTAAAGGAATATAAAATGCGGTTCCTGGCTCGGTTGCAAAGGATAAACCAACGAGTTCTGCTGTCATATAATCGACACTGGTCGTTTCAGTATCAAAAGCAAACATATCTGACGTTTCTAACCGTTTTAATAAATCATCAAACTCTGCCTGGGTAAAAATAGTTTGATAATTTCGTTGGCAATCGTCACGCGAAATACCAGGTTCAATAACAGATGCTTTATTTGACTTTATTGATCCTTTTTCAGAAGATTTGTTTAAATCCGACTCTGCCCCTGCGTGGATTTCATGCAACCAAGTTTTAAATTCATATTGCTGATACAAGTGAGCCAGCGTTGCCACATCTATTTCTTTATGACAAATGTCAGCCAAGGTTTGTGGTAGTTCTACATCGGTTTTAATGGTAGCAAGCTCATACGAGAGATAAGCCATGTCTTTATTTTCGAGCAATTTTTCTGGAGTTTTTTTCGCGCCACGAAAATCCAATTCTCTAATCGCTTCAAGATTAGCAAATAACTCATCAAGCCCACCCACACCTTGTAATAAAGCCACTGCAGTTTTTTCACCAACACCAGCCACCCCAGGAATGTTATCTGAGGAATCTCCCATTAGCGCCAAGTAATCAATAAATTTATCGGCACCAAAGCCATACTTTTCAACCACTCCTTGTTCATCGAGCAGGGTGTTGGTCATGGTATTAATCAAGGTGACATGCGGACTTACCAACTGCGCCATATCTTTATCGCCTGTGGAAATGAGAATATCGATCCCTTGCTCGGTCGCTTGTTTGGCAAGAGTACCAATGACATCATCTGCTTCAACATTATCAATGACTAAGAGTGGTAACCCCATCGCTTCAATAATTTGATGGATAGGCTCAATCTGTAATCTTAAATCATCCGGCATAGGAGGGCGGTGCGCTTTGTAATCGGGATAAATATCATTACGAAAGGTTTTGCCTTTGGCGTCGAACACCACCACAATTTTCGCATCCGGATAATCACGAATATGCCCTTTAAGCATGCTGATCACACCGCGGATCGCATTGGTTGGAAATCCAGTTGAGGTGCTCATATGACGAATGGCGTGAAACGCTCTAAACAAATAGGAAGAGCCGTCGACCAAAATGACAGGGAATTGTTTTGACATGGAAGAGTGTCTCATTTTCAAAATTGCAGCCATTGTACCCGTTCTGGATCGCAATGCGAGCCTATATCGTATTGAGATATATAATGTTAGAAACACTTTATAAAGTGAGGTCTTAACTAGATCACATAACCTATTAATTTTTATAGTATTTATCTTTTTGTTAAAATGTGAATAACTTTAATTCAACAATCCGATAAAACATCTAAATTCCCAAAAAGAATAAAATGATGTAGTATGCACGCATCTTTAAAAACAAAGAAAAACTATAAATATCAAGAAGATACAAAAGATATCCACAAGCTTATTCAGAATCATCCCAGAAAAGCTATACCAAAGCCACCTGTGGATAACTTTGTTTAAAACCTATTTTTGAGGGATCTAAAAACACCATGCTTTCACTGCTCTCGCAAGGCCTCGGTAAAGTTTCGCTCGTAACCGGAAAGGCCGTATCATTTTTAACCCTAGCCATGGTTTTAGCCATGTTCGGCAGCGCCTTGATCAGCAATCTATTCAATATTAATTTTATTGCGCTTCAGGAGTCCGTGACCTGGCTCCATGCCGTCGTTTTTATGTTAGGTGCCGCTTTTACTCTCAACCAGGATGAACACGTTAGGGTAGATATTTTTTACTCTCGCATGAACAAATTACAAAAAGCTTGGGTGAACTTGGTGGGCTCCCTTGTATTTCTATTGCCTATGTGTGGCTTTATTCTTTTTAGTAGCTGGCGCTATGTGACGCTCAGTTGGCAATTACAAGAAGCTTCAGCAGAGGCGGGCGGACTACCCGGCGTGTTTTTATTAAAGTCGTTGGTACTTGTAATGGCGGTATTATTGATTATAGAAGCGCTTAATCAAGTCATCATTAACTTACTCACCATAAAACAAAGTAAGCAAGGAGAAGCACAATGATGGAATGGCTTCCCTTTTTAATGTTTGCCGTTGTCTGTATCTGCTTGATGATTGGCTATCCCGTCGCCTTTAGCTTGGCCGGATCTGCCCTCATTTTTGCTGCTATTGCAGTCGCGTTTGATTGGCTTAACCCGCTTTTATTAAACGCAACTTTTGATCGCATATTTGGCATTATGAATAACCAAGTGTTGGTAGCGGTTCCTTTATTTGTGTTTATGGGCGTGATGCTCGAGCGCGCCAAAATTGCAGAAAACTTGCTCGACTCAATGGCACATTTGTTTGGCAATTTACGAGGCGGATTAGCCATTGCGGTAATTATTGTTGGGATGTTATTAGCCGCTAGCACTGGAATTGTCGGAGCAACGGTTGTCACTATGGGCCTTTTGAGTTTGCCAATAATGTTAAAACGCGGATATCGGCCCGAATTAGCAACCGGAACCATTTGTGCGTCGGGTACACTTGGTCAAATCATTCCACCTTCAATTGTGTTAATTTTACTTGGCGAAGCCATCTCTTCTGCTTATCGCAATTCCTATGGCGGCAACCCAGTTAATGTAGGCGATTTATTTATCGGCGCATTAATTCCTGGCGTGTTATTGGTGCTTGCATACATCAGCTATGTGTTAGCTACAGCGTGGTTAAAACCAAGTTATGCACCACTGGTAAAAACCAATGAGAAGGCGACCGCCAAAGAGCTATTTCATAGCTTAGCACTGCCGATTTCATTAATTGTTTTAGTGCTTGGCTCGATTATTACGGGTAAAGCGACGCCAACAGAAGCAGCCGCAATCGGCGCTTTTGGCGCTATTGCTTTAGCTGCCATTCAAAAAGAACTGAACTTTAAAACATTAAAGGAAGTCATGCTTGCTACAACAAAAACCTCATCAATGGTGTTTATGATTTTAGTAGGTGCAACCATTTTTTCTTTGGTATTTCGAGCCCTAGGCGGCGATCACCAAATTCAAAATGCGCTTTCTTCTATTCCTGGCGGAGTCACCGGAGCGATTATTGTGGTGATGGTCGTGATGTTTTTATTGGGATTTATTCTCGACTTTATTGAAATAATTTACGTCGTCGTACCCATAGTCGCACCGATCTTACTGCAAATGGGTGTCGACCCAGTTTGGCTAGGTATTATGATTGCGGTGAACTTACAAACCTCATTTTTAACCCCTCCGTTTGGATTCGCTCTTTTTTACCTACGAGGAGTCGCGCCTAAGGAAGTAAAAACCAAGCAAATTTATCGCGGCGCCATTCCGTTTATACTCATTCAAATTGGACTGTTAGTGTTACTTGGCATCTTCCCGGAATTAGCAACTGGGTTACCGCAATATCTTAATGCGGATTAATTAACCTGAATTCGGGATAATTATTGAAGCCTGATGACAACGAGCTTTACTTTCATTCAATAAAAGTGAAGCTCGATTCCGGCATCAGCAAGAAATAATTTTTCTTGCTCCAGATCAGCGGCAAGTAAACTGTGATGCTCTAAAAATTCAGGAGCAAACTTTAAGGTCATCTGTTCATTTTCTATGAGCACTTTAAAATTTTGCCATTGCGTATCGCGTCTTCTATGATTGAGCAAAACTGCCAAACGTAAAATTCTTGCTAAGCGGATCAATTGAATTCGAAAATTTGCATCATCGAATACTTCAAAACGATGAATCGGAAACTTTCTTCTAAAACATCGCACTAATAACGCCAAAACCTGCTGTTGAAAAATACTGAAGCCCGAAATATCGGTATGAATCAACAAATGCTCTCCATGTTTTTGTTGTTTTGAAAAATTAATACTGAGTCCTATTTCATGACAACGAGAAGCCCACGACAGCATTTGCTTAAAATAATCGTTTTGCAAATTCCATTGCGGCGCTATTTGTTGCCACAAGGTAAGTGCGGTTTGATTGACTCGCCTAGCTTGATCAAAATCGACATGATAACGCGACAAAAGCCCCTTAATTGCTCGCTCTTTTATATCAAGAGGTTTTTCAATTCCGGTTAATTCATACAACATACCTTCGCGTAAAGCTGCAGGTGACGTTGACATAGATTCAATCCGCAATGCTTTAAAAACTGCAATTAAAATCGCAAGTCCTGCAGGTAAAATTTCTCTTCTAGCGTCACTTAACCCTTCAATAAAAATGCTTTCAATATTACCTTGTTCAATCAGAATATTTTTAAGCTGTTCTAAATCGCTCAAAGTTATTTCTTTTGCCAAAGGGTTTTGAAACTTTTTGATTTCTAAAATAGATTCAATCGTGCCTGATGTGCCTACCGTTGCTTCCCAACTTTCACGCAAATATAAATCTTGAATGGAGAACAGTTCTAACCGAGCAGCGGTAATTGCGCGCTTGAAATTGCGCTTATTCAAAAGACCGTCGGTAAAATATTTTTGAGTAAAAGAAACGCAGCCCATTTGTAAACTATCAAGTAATGTAGGCTCAAATGCCTCACCAATAGCAAACTCCGTGCTGCCGCCACCAATATCGACAATCAATTGCTTTAAATTACTGATTTGAAAATGAGCTACGCCTTCATATATGAGTCGAGCTTCTTCACGTCCAGATATGATTTCTATTGGATAGCCTAACGCTTGCTGTGCTTTTTTTAAAAAGGGCGCGGCATTGCTCGCTTTTCTTAAAGTAAAAGTTCCAACCGCTCGAACATTGATAGCCGGCATACCTTGCAATCGGTGTCTAAACTGCTCTAAACAAGCGAGTGCTCTATCTTGAGCCTCTTCACTTAAAGTGCCATCCTCTAATAGACCTTCAGCTAAACGAACCTTTTCTTTTAACCGACCAATAATTTGCAAGTTATTGTGTTGCAGTTGAGCCAAAGTAAGGTGGAAGCTGTTAGAACCTAAATCAACAGCAGCAATTACCGGAGAGTCACTAACTTCTGACATTTTATCTTTGGCGTCCACGAGAAGAATGCCGCGGACTATCGGATCTAACTCGTCTAAAAGGTTTGATCTCGGCCAATAGTTCTGAGCTTATCTCAACTTTTGGAATAGCATGTTCAATATAAGCCTCAATAGCAGGCAAGGTGAACGCCGAATCTTCACAAGCAAAAGAGATTGCATCACCTTCTGCTCCAGCTCTTGCAGTACGACCAATACGGTGAACATAATCTTCGGCATCATCAGGCAAGTCGTAATTAAATACATGGCTGACACTGTCTATATGTAAACCACGCGCCGCCACATCAGTTGCGATAAGAGCAGGGATTTTATTTTCTTTAAATTGCTCTAAAAGACTCATGCGCTTTTTCTGCGGCACATCACCGGTTAATAAACCAACCTTCCAATCATTGGCTCTTAGCATAGAAAAAATGGTTTCTGCATCACGCTTAGTATTCACAAATATCATGCTTTTTGAAGGCTGTTTTTTATTCAATAAGCCAAGCAATAACGATAACTTTTCCTCATTGCTAGGGTAGTAAAGTGCTTCTCGTACTTTTTTTGCGGTAATTTGTTCCGGCTCAATTTGCACATGAGTCGGTTGATTCATATGCTCGTAAGCAAGCTCTTGAACGCGATGGGACAAAGTAGCCGAAAACAACATATTCAGTCTGTCGGTTGGCGGTGGCATGCGTCTTAACAAGTACCGAATATCCGCAATAAAGCCTAAATCAAACATCCGATCAGCCTCATCCAACACTACAACATCAATGGCATCGAGTCCGTACACACCTTGTTTAAAATAATCAATAAGCCGTCCGGTTGTGCCCACTAATACATCTAAGCCGTCTACTAGCATCTGACGCTGCTCATCGTAGCCAGTCCCCCCATAAACTGCGCCCACTTTTAAGTTGGTGTGTTTAATCAGTTTTTCAGCATCGGCCATAATTTGTAAAACCAGCTCTCGCGTAGGCGCCATTATAATGGCTCTTGGCTCGTTTTTACGTCGAGCGGGATCGGCAGGAAGTGTCAGCAGCTCATCTAAAGTGGCGAGCAGAAAGGCAATGGTTTTACCTGTACCCGTTTGCGCTTGGCCCGCGACATCGTTACCCTCTAACGCAATTGGCAAGCTTTGTTCTTGGATCGGCGTGCAATATTGAAAATTGATATCATCCAGAGCCCTAATTAGCCGCTTGTCTAAGCCTAGCTGTCGAAATTGTGTTTCACTTAAATGTGTCGCCATGCGAGAAATTTCCAAATTTTATTAGCAAGCCCATACTGAAGAGGCGATTAAGAGAGATTTATAACAAGTTCAACCAGTTTAGTTGAAAACGGAAGTTTATGAATTTTAAGCAGTTTAATCGCCAAGCCGCTATTTGCAAAATGATTGTTTTGCACTCGGCATTGAAATTTGTCAAACTGACCCCAGTTTGAGTCCACTCTCCACTTTGATGATCTCAGTGGAAACTAGTATTTACAGGAGATACCTTACAATGAGCGACAAAATTGTCCATTTAAGTGACGATAGCTTTGAAGCCGAAGTTTTAAAATCAGACGTTCCAGTATTAGTTGATTACTGGGCAGAGTGGTGTGGCCCATGCCGCATGATCGCACCGATTTTAGATGAAATCGCTGCAGAATATGATGGCAAAGTAAAAATAGCCAAACTAAATATCGATGAAAATCGTAACACGCCACCTAAATATGGTATTCGTGGTATTCCAACCCTGATGTTATTTAAAAATGGTGCCGCTGAAGCGACTCAAGTGGGTGCAGTGAATAAATCGCAACTGGTTGCTTTTATTGACTCAAATATGTAAGAAAATCGCTCTGTTATAAGGAAGATTAAGGGCTCATCTTTAATCTTCCTTTTGTATTGCTTTACAGTCCGACATTTTAGTGCTAATTTTCACTTAGCTTTGTTATTGGGGCCTCCCAAAATTTTCACAAAGTCATCATCCTTAAACCGTTCAATAACACTTGAATTATTACAGTGCACATTCGGACATCGTTAATCACTTTGAGAACCTACAAACTCCTACCATGAACTTAACGGAACTTAAACAACAGTCAGCCAGCGAATTAGCTGAGCTAGCCAAAAAAATGGGTCTTGAAAATATGGCCCGTAACCGTAAACAAGACATCATCTTCTCGATTTTAAAAGCGCATGCTAAGTCGGGAGAAGATATTTTTGGTGACGGAGTTTTAGAAATTTTACCGGATGGTTTCGGTTTTTTAAGAAGTGCGGACTCTTCTTATTTAGCGGGCCCAGATGATATTTATGTATCACCTAGCCAAATTAGACGTTTCAGCTTAAGAACCGGCGATACGATCAATGGCAAAATTCGTCCACCGAAAGAAGGCGAACGTTATTTTGCATTACTCAAAGTCAGTGAAATCAATTACGACAGCCCAGAGAACGCTCGTAATAAAATTTTATTTGAAAACTTAACACCGTTGCACCCTGACGAAAGAATGCGAGTTGAGCGCGGTAACGGCAGTAGCGAAGATATTACAGCTCGCGTTATTGATTTAGCAGCCCCTATCGGAAAAGGCCAAAGAGCGCTTGTGGTGTCACCTCCGAAAGCGGGTAAAACCATGATGTTGCAAAATATTGCTCAATCCATCACTTCTAATCACCCAGAGACGACGTTGATTGTGTTATTGATCGATGAGCGTCCAGAAGAAGTTACCGAAATGCAACGTTCGGTTCGCGGCGAAGTGATAGCCTCTACCTTTGATGAGCCAGCTAGCCGTCACGTACAAGTAGCGGAAATGGTTATTGAAAAAGCCAAGCGTTTAGTAGAGCACAAAAAAGACGTGGTGATATTACTTGATTCAATCACTCGTTTAGCCCGTGCTTACAACACCGTGATCCCATCATCAGGAAAAGTATTAACCGGTGGTGTTGATGCCAATGCATTACAACGTCCAAAAAGATTTTTTGGTGCGGCAAGAAACATTGAAGAGGGTGGTAGCCTAACCATTATCGCAACCGCCTTAATCGATACAGGCTCAAAAATGGATGAAGTTATTTACGAAGAGTTTAAAGGTACCGGTAATATGGAGCTACATCTCGATCGTAAAATTGCGGAAAAACGAGTGTTCCCTGCCATCAATATTAACCGCTCCGGCACCCGTAAAGAAGATTTACTAACAAGCCCCGATGAACTGCAAAAAATGTGGATATTACGAAAAATTGTCCACCCGATGCAGGAAATCGAAGCCATGGAGTTCTTAGTCGATAAACTCGCATTGACTAAAACCAATGACGAATTTTTCGAATCAATGAAGCGCTAAGGCGCTTCATCTGTTTTGGGGCTATTAAAAAACCATTATGAAGTACCGAGACCTTAGAGACTTTATCGCTCAGCTTGAGTCAATGGGCGAGTTAAAGCGGATCACTCAAGAAATTGATCCCAACCTTGAAATGACAGAAGTTGCCGATCGCACTCTTCGTGCTGGTGGCCCGGCGCTGATATTTGAAAACCCAAAAGGTTTTTCTATTCCGGTACTCGCGAATTTATTTGGCACGCCAAAACGGGTCGCTTTAGGTATGGGGCAAAATAATGTTGAAGCCCTTAAAGAAATTGGTGAGTTACTGGCATTTTTAAAAGAGCCCAGCCCCCCAGCAGGATTAAAAGAGGCTTGGTCACAACTTCCTATATTTAAACAAATTTTGAATATGGCACCGAAACTGGTAAAAAAAGCGCCTTGCCAAGAGTTAGTGTTATCTGCAGATCATGTCGACTTAAGTCAGCTACCTATTCAAACTTGTTGGCCCAAAGATGCAGGGCCTTTAATCACATGGGGGTTGGTGATTACTCAAGGGCCGCATAAAAAACGGCAAAATTTAGGAATTTATCGGCAACAAGTGATTGGCAAAAACAAATTGATCATGCGCTGGTTGTCTCATCGTGGTGGAGCACTCGATTTTAAAGAATGGCAACAAACCCATCCTGGAGAACCTTTTCCTGTGTCGGTAGCGCTCGGCGCCGATCCGGCCACTATTCTAGGCGCAGTTACCCCGGTACCAGACACGTTAAGTGAGTATGCTTTCGCAGGATTATTGAGAGGAGATAAAACTGAAGTGGTCTCCTCCAAAACGAATAGCCTAGAAGTGCCTGCAAGTGCAGAAATTGTACTGGAAGGATTTATATATCCGAATGACATCGCTCCTGAAGGACCTTTTGGTGACCACACTGGCTATTACAATGAAGTCGATGAGTTTCCGGTGTTTACTGTTGAAACCATCACCATGCGGAAAAACCCAATTTATCATAGCACCTATACCGGTCGTCCTCCGGATGAGCCTGCCATTTTAGGCGTTGCACTGAATGAAGTGTTTGTTCCTATACTGAAAAAGCAGTTTCCGGAGATTGTTGACTTCTACCTACCACCCGAAGGCTGTTCTTATCGGATGGCAGTCGTCACCATGAAAAAGCAGTATCCGGGGCATGCAAAGCGGGTCATGTTAGGCGTTTGGTCCTTTTTGCGGCAATTTATGTACACTAAATTCGTGATAGTTACTGATGATGATGTTAACGCGCGTGATTGGAATGATGTGATTTGGGCCATAACCACACGAGTCGATCCAAGCCGCGATACCACACTGATTGATAACACTCCCATCGATTACCTAGATTTTGCCTCACCGGTTTCTGGATTGGGCTCAAAAATGGGAATTGATGCTACCAATAAGTGGGCAGGGGAGACTGATCGTGAATGGGGCGAAGTGATTACGATGTCGTCCGAAGTTAAACAAAAAATCGATTCTATTTGGGATCAACTCAATATTTTGGAGTAATCGTGCAAGAAGTTTTTTGCCAAGTTAGCGCCATTGATCAACTCGGAAATGATGTTTACCGAGTAAAATTAACCACTGCGGACAGCCAATCAATTCCTTACCAAGGTGGACAATACCTAACATTGCAAGCATCCGGTGGTCGTTGGATACCCTTTTCAATCGGCAACGCCCCTGAAGAAAAATCCCATATAGAACTTCATATTCGATTGATCCCTGGCCATCAATTAGCCGAAGATATTCTGCAACAATTAAAAACTACCAAAAAGGCTCATATTCAAATCCCAATGGGCCACTGCGTTTTAAGAGCCGGCACCCGAAAAGTGGTGTGCATTGTTGGTGGTACCGGATTTTCGCCGATTAAAGCGATGCTCGAGTCAGCCTTTGCCCAAAATGATAAACGAGCATTTGAGCTTTATTGGGGCGCTCAAACCGCAAGTGACTTCTATCTGTATGATTTACCTAAGGCATGGCAAAGCAAGCATTCTGGGTTTAAGTTTATTCCGGTAGTGTCTGGCAGTGATAGTAACTGGCAGGGCGAAACTGGATTTCCGCATGCTGTAGCAATTAACAATATTAAACAGATCTCTGATTGTGATTTTTATATTTCCGGTTCAGAAGGCATGGTAATGGCCGTTTACTCAGATTTACTCCAACAGGGCGTTCCTAAAAAGCAAATATTCTCTGATATGCTTGATATTAAACGAGAAATGGGTGAAGACATTTAACCCCACCCACTTTCACATTATCAACTCTACAATAAGTATTTTTTCAAGATCGCTTGATAGCGGCCATCTTTTTGAATGTTTTTAAACGCATTATTGAAGCGTTCAACCACAGTAAAATCGACTGATTTTATACTGAACATCAAATGTACTTCACCTGTGTGAAGAGCAAACGGCAACTTCTCAATTTGATCGTCAATCCCCTTTCGCTTGAGGTTATAAGCACCAACAAAAGGATCCTCAACAATGACATCAACATTGTGTGAGAGCAAATTATAGTAATTCGCTTCGCCTACAGCTGAACTGATAAATTGCGAGGCGTACTGCGGATCATCTCGATAAACCGCAATTTCATCACCATATAAATAATCGGTGGTTACCCCAAACCGCTTTCCAGCACTAATAATTCCGGCGATACCACCACTAAACTGATCTGCTTCACCTTTTCTAACATACAATGCGAACGACTCTTCGCGATAAGAATCAGAAAAAAGCGCATAGCTTTTGCGCTTTTCAGTAATCGAAGCACCAGCCACTAAATCGACAGTGCCTTCCTGAACTTGTTTTAATAAATTCATCCAATCATTTTGCACAAATTTAAGTTCACATTTGGCCTCAGTCGCAACCGCTTCAATAATTTCAATATCAAGCCCAGAAACCGTATTTCCTGGGGTTAAATACATATAGGGCTCCCACGGATCCCAACCCATAGTCAGTTCGCAGGCAGGCTCTTTAGCCATGGGCTTTGCATTTTCTGTAACGGCCTGCTTTTCTTTAGCTGGTTCACTTTGACCACAAGCCGTCAATAACAAGATCAGCCCAAAACTGGCCAACCACATTAAATTTCGCTTCATACTCGCCTCCGGTAAGCTTTATATTATGTTTTTCTACCCAGAATTTACGGCTTTAGCGTTCAGAAAACTCTTTACGCTAAATCTCCCAACCGATCACTACTTCTTTCTTCCTATTGTATAAGTGTAGTTGGTTTAACCAAGTTAACGAGACAATTTGATAAAAAGCTTGCGCTAAATCAAACGAAAGAAAAATCGTTAACCTGAATTCGGGATAGTTAGGCTAAAGATAGAAACAAAAAAGCCCCAAAACCAAGGTTTTGAGGCTCTTGCTTGAAGTTTTAGAATAAGCTTACGCTAAAATCACTGACTTCAATTTATTCATAGCATTTTTTTCAAGTTGACGTACCCTTTCCGCCGAAACTTGATATTTATCAGCCAGCTCTTGGAGTGTAGCTTTTTCTTCGTTCAACCAACGTTGATTAAGAATGTCTTGGCTACGATCGTCTAAGGTGGCCATCGCTTTGATTAAACGGGTTTCATGGTGACTCTGCCAATCGCTGTTTTCATGGACTAGCGCAGGATCAGCTGAGTTGTCTTCCAAAAATTGAGCAGGCGCAAACGCTGCGCTATCGTCATCATCAGCGCCCGGAGCATCAAACGCCATATCACGGGCATTTAAACGGCCTTCCATTCGGCGCACTTCGGTTTCACTCACACCTAACTCTTTGGCAACGGTTGCAATCTCATCGTTGCTAAACCAGCCTAAACGCTTTTTCGAACTGCGTAGGTTAAAGAACAATTTACGCTGAGCTTTGGTGGTGGCTACTTTTACAATGCGCCAGTTTTTCAATACAAACTCATGAATTTCAGCTTTAATCCAGTGAACCGCAAAAGAAATTAAGCGTACGCCTACATCCGGGTCAAATCGCTTAACCGCTTTCATCAAGCCAACATTACCTTCTTGAATCAAATCAGCTTGAGATAAGCCATATCCGCTGTAACTTCTTGCTACATGAACCACAAAGCGAAGGTGCGACAAAATAAGCTGTCGGGCTGCTTCTAAATCTTCGTGATCGCGAAATTTACGGGCAAGCTCTTGCTCAACTTCGACACTCAGAACAGGAATCGCATTGACCGCGTGCATATACGCTTCAATACTCCCTTGAGGAACTGAAAGAGCAAAATTTTGCGTTGATAACTGATTCATATGTTCTTAAAAACCTCTATATTGCTTGTTCGCTTAGTTTAGCGAGCGAAACATCTTAGCACTGTTAATAGCCAATTGCTAATATTTAGCAGTTGCTAATATAGACGCTGAGTTCACTAAAAAGTTTCAAGGTATTTCTGCAAAATTGTCGATTTAACCAGGCTCAATCGCTCGAATATGACGACCTACCGAAAGCCACGAACCTAGCAGTCCAAGGCCAGAGGCCGCGGCAATCAACTGCAATACTTCGAGAAATGATAGCCCTGATAATTGAAATTGACTGTCATACAACCCTGCCAGTTGACGAACCGGTTCCTTCAGCCAATAAATGCTACCATTAACCATGATCCAAGCCATCAATCCGGCAAATACGCCATACCACAAACCACTATATAAGAAAGGGCGACGAATAAACGCATCGGTAGCTCCCACCAATTTAATGATTTGAATTTCTTCCCGCCTATTTTGAATCGCCAAGCGAATGGTATTTCCTACGATTAATAAGACCGCAACGCCCAAAAGAGCCCCTAAAGCCGAAACGGCTCTTTCTGCAATCGCCATCATGCTATAAAGCTTGCGTACCCACTGCAAATCAAGCTGCGCAACTTCTACTTGAGGAAGTGATTGCAACTTATCCAATAACAAACCGCTCGCAACTGGCGTGCTGGCAGCTAGCGTAGGGGTAATAATAAAAGTTTCGGGCAGCGGATTGTCGGTTAAATAAGAAAGCGCATCACCAAAACCAGAAAGCTCTTTAAACTCTTTTAAACCTTGATCTTTTGAAATGTAAGCCACTTCTGCTATTTCTACATAGGCTTCCAGTTCACTCTTTAGAGATTGTACTTCGGTGTTGGATAATTCTTTTTGCAAAAACACAGAAATTTGTGAAGCGTTATCCCATCCAGCCGACACTAACTGCGCGTTTTTCAAAAAAATATGGAAACCCGCCGGAAGCGCTAAAGCAATGGCCAGTACCGAAATAGTCATAAATGAGGAAACCGGCGCTTTAAAAATATCTATCAATCCCTTTTTGCTTTCCGACTGATGCTGTCTAAGCGCCATTTTTAATCGTGAGAAAAAGGTGCTTCCGGTTGAAAACTGAGCGCCTTTAGGAGAGTTAGTATCACTCATAGCTCTCTCCTTGAATTTGTTGCAGGCCATCGTGAATCATTTGACCTTCTTTTAAGGTCACTACTCGGTAAGGCAACCGCGCAATAAGACCTAGATCATGGCTTGCAATTAAAACGGACACCCCAACTTGGTTAAACTGCTCAAACAAGTTCATGATTTCAGCGGATAACTCGGGATCTAGGTTACCGGTGGGTTCGTCGGCTAACAGTAAAGGCGGCTTATTCACCACCGCTCTGGCAATCCCCACTCTTTGTTGCTCACCACCAGAAAGCATAATCGGTAATAGCTTTTCTTTAGAAAGTAGACCGACTTTATCAAGAGCGGCTCTAACCCGCCGACCAATTTCTTTGTGAGGAAATCCAGCAATAATTAAAGGTAAAGCGACATTATCAAAAACCGTGCGATCAAACAGTAAACGGTGATCTTGGAAGATCATCCCAATGTTGCGGCGGATAAAAGGAATTTGTCTACGACTGATCCGGCCGACATTTTTTTGATCGATAATGACTTGCCCAGACGTCGGCTTTTCCATCACACAGATAAGCTTAAGCAATGTACTTTTTCCGGCACCTGAGTGTCCGGTCAAAAATGACATCTCACCATTTTCTAGAGTGAAATTAACATTGCGCAGCGCTTCATGCCCATTTGGGTAACGCTTAGAGACCTGATTAAATTGAATCATGTCGAGTCGCTTTCCTCTGTTTTTTTAGGTGTTATGAGCTGCAACTGGTTTCACAAAAACTACCACGGCATTAACGATTAAACAAAGCCTCAATAAACTCGTGCGCATCAAATGGCCGTAAATCTTCGACACTTTCACCAACCCCAATAAATCGAATCGGCAGCCCTAATTTTTCGGCCAATGCAAAGACCACTCCGCCTTTAGCGGTACCATCGAGCTTAGTTAAAGTGATCCCGGTTAAACCAACAGCTTGATTAAATTGCTCTGCTTGATTAATTGCATTTTGTCCGGTGCCAGCATCTATTACTAACATAATTTCATGTGGTGCAGAGCCATCAAGCTTTTGCATCACCCTTTTTACTTTAGATAACTCATCCATCAAGTTATTTTTGGTGTGTAACCGCCCTGCTGTATCAGCAATCAGCACATCGACTTGTTTTGCTTTGGCCGATTGCAAAGCATCGAATATTACCGACGCACTGTCAGCACCTTCATGTTGCGCTACCACAGGAATTTCATTGCGCTTACCCCATACTTGGAGCTGCTCAACTGCGGCGGCTCTAAAGGTATCGCCAGCTGCCAACATAACAGATAAGCCTTGTTGCTTAAGCTTTTTTGCGAGTTTTCCAATGGTAGTGGTTTTTCCCACACCATTAACTCCGACCATCAAGATAACGAAGGGCTCATGCTCTGAGGTATCAATATTCAAAGGCTCTGCAACAGGATCAATCATCTCGCGCAGAAGCTCCTTTAATCGAGCGAGCAAAGCTTCAGAGTCTTTCAATTCTTTGCGTTTAGACAGCTCCGTTAAAGTAGTAATAATTTTTGACGTAGCATCGATACCGACATCAGCCACTAACAATTGAGTCTCTATTTCTTCAAGTAGATCATCATCGATATGCTTTTGACCCAAAACCAGACGAGATAGCCCTTCAGAAAAGTGGCTACTGGTTTTACTCAAGCCTTGTTTAAGCCGAGCGAAAAATCCGGTACTAGAGCTGGGCTTATCTTGCGGTATGACAAGATCGGTCTCTTCTACAGTCGGCTTTTCAAGAAGCGGCTCTTGTTCAATTTCAGACTGTTCAGGCTCTGATTTTTTAAACCAGCCAAACAATCCTGACTTTTTCTTTGTGGTATGATCTGATGACATTTTAAAATACGTAATAACTCTATTGTGGAGTGGCCGTAATAGGTCACAATGATTGGCCGCTATCCTATCATTTTAACTTTTAAAGCCATAGCTTAAACGGGAATATTATCAATGCAACAGTCATCTCGCCGCCCTATGAGAGGGTCTCGCGTTGGACAAGTGCGTATTATTGGCGGTCGCTGGAAAGGCCGTCGGATTAAGTTTTTTGAAGTAGCCGGTCTTAGACCTACCCTCGATCGCGTTCGTGAAACCTTGTTTAACTGGCTCATGCACGATATTCAGGGAGCTAGATGCCTTGATTTGTTCGCCGGTAGCGCTGCGTTAGGAATTGAAGCGTTGTCGAGAGGTGCCGCAGAAGTTGTTTTTATCGAAAAAAATAAGAAAGCAGCTGACCAAATCCATATCAATTTAAAAGAACTGGAATTTACACACTGTAAAGTATTTAACACCAGCGCTGAAGTTGCGCTTAAGAAAAATGAGCATCCCTATGACATTATTTTTATCGACCCCCCATTTTATCAAGATTACCTACAAAACTTACTCGAGCAGTTGAATAATGAGGTTTTCGTAAAAGAAGGCAGCTTAATTTATATTGAAAGGGAAAAACACAGCGACCCAATTTCATTTCCAGAAAACTGGAACCAGCTAAAGCAAAAGCAAGTTGGTGGGCTTGAGTTTTATCTTTATCAAGTTGATGCACTTCCAGCAAGCTTAGACCAACAATAACAACTCAATTAAGCATTATTTTTTAAGCGAATACTTGCATGCTACGTTTTTTTGAACGAATCACCCAACCGTTCCCTGATACTCCAAAAGAAAAGCCACCGAGCACATTGTGGGCTTTTTGTCGCTTTTATACTCGAGGTATGGAAGTTCCTTTAATTTTAATGTCTTTGGCCACTGCGCTGCTTGCCGTTATTGAAGTGTCTTTATTTGGTTATATGGGAGAACTGGTCGATTGGCTCAATCATTATTCGATTGACGAGTTTTTTATGGTTAAACAAACCACGCTTATTTGGATCGGTTGTTTATTACTTCTTATTTTTCCAGCGTTAACCTTGGTTCATTCCGCACTCAATCATCAAAGTTTGCTCGGCAATTATCCGATGGCTATTCGATGGTTATCGCATCGTTATTTGCTCGGTCAAAGCCTGCATTTTTATCAAAATGACTTTGCCGGACGCGTTGCCACCAAGATGATGCAAACTGCACTGGCCGTCAGACAAACAGTGATGAAATGTCTCGATGTCATCATGTATATCGCGATTTATTTTTCGAGCATGTTATTTTTAGTTGCTGCGGCCGATTGGCGCTTTGCCGTGGCTATTATTGGTTGGTTTGTTATTTATTGCGGATTTTTATCCTATTTTTTACCGCGTCTTCGAGTAGTATCGACCGCCCAAGCGGATGCTCGCAGTGTAATGACTGGAAGGGTAGTCGATAGCTACAGCAACATCGCAACGGTAAAACTGTTTGCTCATACCGAACAAGAAGCGAGCTTTGCCAAGGAATCCATGCACGACTTTTTGCAAACCGTTTATCCGCAAATGCAATTAGTGACCCGGTTAAGCGTTTCAGTTCAAGTGCTCAATTATTGTTTACTTTTTGTAATAGGGAGCTTGTCTTTGTATTTATGGTCTCTCCAAACCATAACCGTTGGTGCTATCGCCGTAGCAATCAGTTTATCGCTTCGACTGAATGGCATGTCACAATGGGTGATGTGGGAGATCTCTGGCTTATTTGAAAACATTGGCGCGGTAGCTGATGGAATGCACACTCTTTCGAAACCTATTTCGGTGGTCGATCAAGCTAATGCCAAACCTTTACAAGTAGAACAAGGAAAAATTGAATTTAACCAAGTTAAATTCACTTATGGCAGTGAACGTTCGGTTATTAATGAGCTGAATCTATTGATCAAACCTGGCGAAAAAATTGGTCTGGTTGGTCGTAGCGGAGCAGGTAAATCAACCTTAGTTAATTTACTGTTACGCTTTTATGATTTGGAGAGTGGGGTCATTCGAATCGATAATCAAAACATTGCTGAAGTTCAACAAGAATCTTTGCGTGCTCATATAGGCATGGTCAGTCAAGATACCTCATTACTTCATCGCTCTGTTCGAGAGAATATATTGTACGGAAAACCAAGCGCGACCGAACAAGAACTTGAACTCGCTGTAAAAAGAGCTCAAGCCGAATTTGTTTATGAACTGACTGATCCCAAAGGAAAAACAGGACTCGATGCACAAGTCGGCGAGAGAGGAGTAAAACTTTCTGGTGGTCAGCGACAGCGCATTGCCATTGCTCGGGTATTACTTAAAAATGCACCGATCTTAGTGCTCGATGAAGCAACTTCCGCGCTAGATTCAGAGGTCGAACAAGCAATTCAAGATAATCTTTATCAATTAATGGAAAATAAAACCGTCATAGCCATTGCCCACCGTTTATCAACCATTGCCGCGATGGATCGGTTAATTGTACTTGATGAAGGAAAAATAATAGAACAGGGCTCTCATTCTGATCTAGTTGCATCAGGCGGCATATACTCGCAACTGTGGGCTCACCAAACGGGTGGTTTTTTAGGAGAGAATTAAATGCTCACAAACGCTAAATAACTTGCGTTTGCGATAACAAAAGCCTTTTAATCCAGCTATGTTAGTTGGGTTTCTTCTTACGGCATCGTTGGATCTCTTCCGGTGTAGGAAAACGATTAGGCACTTCTTTTATTTCACCGTTGTTTTCAATGTTTTTGTCAGCATCTTTTAAAGCAATCGACTCTTTTCCTTCACTCACAGATACTTGCGGCTCACTGGAAGAAATTATGTGTTCGCAATCTAACTCTTCTTGTTTTTTGTCATTGCTCATTACGTTTTCACTTTCTGGTGAAAGCTTCTGAGATGAAGAACTGTTTTCATTTTTTGAGCACGCAGCAATTGAGCTCATGGCCATTAAAATTAACAAATATTTTATACCCAAAACTGACTCCTTAATGATAAAAAAGGGATGGCAAGCCATCCCTTTTTCGATAGGTTATTCTAAATAATAATTATTAAAAAGAATAACTGACACCCAAAACAAAATGACTGTCGTCTGACTCTGTTTTGTAATCGGCAAAGGCAGAAAAGTTAGAATTGAATTTATAGTCAGCGCCTAAAACGACAAAGGTTTTTGCATCTTCAACACTGTAGTATTCAATACCGGCCTTTAACACCATGTTTTCAACCATGGATGATTTAATGCCAAGATCAAGTCCGACACCACCATCATCAATACCACCTGAAACACGGCTACCAATTTCTACTGCAACTAAATTGAGTTGACCATAGAATACCATCGACTCATTAATTGCATTAAAATAACCAACACCTGCCTTTTGATAAATGATATCAACATCTACATCACTAGAGCTGTTGTACTCTCCAGCAACATAAAATTTATCATTTATTTCGTAAGAGCCTGCTAACAAAAATCCGCCTAACTCATCAGGATCACCATTTGGGCCATCATGATCAGTCATTACATAACCAAGCTGTACTTGATTAAATGAAATCGGTTTTTCTGAAGCTAATAACGATCCAGAAAGCAAAACGAGGCTGCTTAATAGTATTTTATTCATTATGTTGTCCTCTTTCTTATTCGCTAGAAAATTTGGAGAGAAGGGCACAAGGCCCTTCAACTTTTCCAAACGATTACTTCATCATCTGACGGCGACGGAACACCGCAAGAAGAGATAAGAAAGCAACAACTAATCCACCAAAAGCACCACTACCTTCTGGTTGATCTTTAATGGTTACAACCATACTTGAAGACGCTCCCATTGTTGCTCCACCTTGAACATTGCTCAATACAATCGTAAAGGTTTTGTGAGCATCCAATTGATTGGTATCAACTGTGATGGTTTTAGTAGCTGTATCCATATCCGCCCAAGAAACAGTCCCTGAGGCAGCAGTATAATCAACACCGGCTGTTGCAGAACCATCCATTGTTGCGAAATCAACACTTACTGCGAAATCACTTCCGCCGGTACGTGTTAACGTGATTTCAGCTTCGCCACCTTCGTTTACGTCAACCGAAGTGACTGCAAACTGAGTAGTACCAAACGATGGAGGCGTTAACGACATTGAAACAGGAACAGACACAGAACCGTAAGGTGAATCGTTTCCATAAATCAATGTGGCCGAGTAATCACCTGCCGTTAAGCCTGCTGAATCAAAAGTGACATCGATACTTGCGCTTTCACCTGCTGCAACGCTGCCAGCACTTGAAGATAGTGATAACCAAGGAACATTATTCCACTCACAAGCGCCTGTTTCGCCAGAATCTATGGCAATAACATATTGTTCATACTGATCAACCATCCATAGAACACCATCACAGTCAATATCAAGGCCAGCTGCTCCACCTAAAACAACATCCACAACGTCGCTTCCAGTATCGTAGTAAATGTCGTAACCGCCAATTTTGACAAGTTCAGAAGACCAAGCATTTAGAACAACTAGATCAAATTCTCCAGGAGCACCGCCGCCTGCAACAGAAACAAACAAATGTCCGGTTTCGGAGTTGTATGCTAATCCAGCAACATTCAATCCAACATTAACTGAACGTAAAATCGCTCCATCAGTCGTAAATTGATGAATAAGACTATCGTTCCAAGAGCCTGCATAGAAAGTATCAGTAACTGGATCGTAAGCAAGACCACGTTGTGAAATGCCAAAAGCAGGACATATTTTGTTGCCTGTTGCAGCAAGAGCTACGGTATCAACTTCGTGGATACAATTATCTCCGCCAACATTAACATTCCACAACATGCCTGTTCTTTGATTAAAGGCTGAGTCTGCGGTCCATGCGCCTCCAAAGTCAGCGTCAATCACATCTGTGGTTTGCTCATAATTAGAATTGAATCTAACAATAGTTTGACTGTTTAAGTCACTTATGAAGAATTCACCATTATCGCGATTGATTGAAACGCCCCAACCAGAATCTAAGTCTGTCCCAAAAGCCCCATATGCTTCACCAGGAGTTAATTGAGTAATAGACTCTGAAGAAAAATAGCGAATATTTGCTACATTCGAATCTTGGAGGTTCTTAGGTCCGAAGTGACGGCCAGAAGGATGGAATGGTCCATGCTGCAATTTGGTTGAATCACCTTTTACAAAGTAAGAGCTAAATTCACCCGACGCAGTACCGTCGTTATCAATACTTAGCGCCTCAGTCATAGATCGACCAGCGGTTTGAGTTACTGATAACTCCGCAGGGTTAGCTGCAAACATAGGCGCATTAAGAGCAATGTCTTGTTGAACCAACATATTCGCTACTGGAGCAACAGCTTGAGCCGCAGTTTCATAACCAGAAAGGCTTGCGCTTAATTCAGTGGTGGTATCTTCTTCAAACAAGAAGTACAAACCGTCTGGAATATTGGCATCGGCTGTCGTAGCCACAGAAACCGTTGAGTTGGCTCCAGCTATCGCGACACCATTTAAAGCAAGATCAGTATTTGCATCGGTAACAAAACCCGCATATAAAGTTCCTGGAATTTGAGCACAATCGTCAAATGTTATTTGAACATCATCAACTTGCGCCCACCACTCATAGTTAGCATTGTAATAATGAAAACGTACTTGAAATGAAGTAGCTCCTGATAAGAAAGATACCAACTCAGCTTGTACAGCTTCACCAGGACCGGCGAAAACACCATGATCACCCGTCCAAGCAAGAACGGTTTGCCAAGCTCCGCCATCAACGCTGATTTCTAAATCAAAATTGTCGGCATTACTCCAGCTTTGGAAATTTGCTAAGTAATTGAGCTTTACACTCGTAAAATCAGCAGGAACAGTAATTACCGGTGAGACAAGAGCGGAATCAAGAGTTATAGAACCTGCCCCATCACTGTCAATAATTGCAGCATGTCCTGTACCACCCGTTCGATTACCCCAACTGGTGCCATTTGTACTTGTCCAAGTTCCACCATTGCCATTTAAGTCAACAGTAGTCCATCCTTCGGTCAAGAAGTCACCATCAAAATTCTGCGAAACTCCAGGTGTTGAATATCCTGAGTAACCAGGCGCGCTACATGAAGCCAAGTCGACTGGAAGCGAAAAGTTTTGATCCAAGGGTCCTTTTGTCAACTCAGCAGGCATCACCGTTTCATTAGCGTCAGAAATACCACTAAAACCAATTGGCATTACATCAAAAGGCACAGCTACATCAGCAACCAACTCAACTGAGTATGCGCCGGTGATAGGATTGGAATAGGTCTCAACCGCTGGCCCCTCTGGCACTGTCACCGTTACTTTTGAATAAATAGGCCATCCAAAATCGCCACCTTCAGTAACGGTTCCTGCGACGGTCGTTGTAGGAGCAAGAGAAAGTGCGATATCAAAGTCAGTAGTTTCATCTTCTGCAACTGCTAAACCTGTTCCTGTTCCTTCTTGATACCAGTAACTGTTAAAAGTCACATCATAGGTATCAACCGGTAAACGAATAGCATAGTTACCTTCAGCATCGGTACGAGTCGAAACGGTGCCGACTGACACTCTTAGATTTGCAATTGGGTCGCCAGACGCTGAATCGGTAACGGTACCAGATAAAACACCGGTAGGTAATGCAGTACAGTTATCAAACTTAAATGCACCCACACGAGTCGACCAGGTCAATGAGTTGTTGTCTCCCGCAGTGTAATACTCGGTGGTGTACCAAAAGGTACAATCATCTACAGGATCAACCGACAAAGAGCTGTAATCTGCCCAACGGCTTCTGTTCACAGAACCTTGCGAACCAGTACCAGTAACGATAATCCCTTCACCTTGTGTTAATTCACCGGCCGGATCGGTCGATAAACGACCCGCATAATGAACTGAAGGATGAATAGTATTACTGGTTGCGCTGAATCCAATCGCAATATTTCCGGTGGCATCCATCGCGGCAGATCCCATCCATCGGTCTACTCCATCAGCAGGCGCATAGGTGCCTTGCTGTGCTAACGAGATGCTTCCAGTAGTATTATCAACACTGATTTCATACCAACGAATACCTGCTTGGCCGGCACTATCAGCGTCAACACTGTGGTTAACCACTAATGCACCACGATCACCCAAGTTACGGTAGTTCAATCGATACATGGCAAAACCACGTAAAGAGTCAAGAGTGATGCCATTTGGCTGCACAATTTCAGCGGTTTCAATGTTCATATCGAATGAAGCAACCGGCATGGTTTCAGCTAAAGTAAAGCTTGAATTAGCTGGAGTTGTCCAATCGACATCAAACTCGAAAATTGAAACTTGATCTTGCGCTGCTCCATGGAACCAATCATCTTCAACTGCGAAGAAATAATTGGGCGTACCAGCAGGAGCCGCTAAAACACCGGTGTGATGAGCGGGTTGCAAAGCAAATAAACTTGGAAAAGAGGAACCTAAATCAAACTTAACTTGTTGCGCCGCGGCACCAGCAAGCATCGCTTCTCTTTCATAAGCGACAACGGCGACACCTTCATAACCAGATCCAAACTGGTTTACGCTCATATAGTAGCCATCTTCCCAAATACCAAACTTAGGATAATCATTAAAAAGAGTGTTCGAGAATTCAAAGTCGTATGCGTAATAAGCACCCAACGGATCTCCCGTTTGCGAAATGGCAATACATTGACGGTTATCGGTCATACTGTCATTGAACGCAAATTGACTGACCATCCAGCGATCGGCTGCTTTATCGTACAGTACGACTGGGTCGCCACGATTAGTTGTTTCACACAAACCACCTAGGCCAGCCCAAAGGGAATTAATCGCCGTTGGAGCCAATAATTGAGTTCCGGTTCGATCGTAAACTGCAATGGCGGTGTTAACGGTTTGAACGTAATGATTTGGTCCTATGTCACCATTTGTGTCTGGCGGAACATACCCCATAGGATTTCTCATTCCATCGAAACTAACCGCTGGATCAGGTATTTGTTTTGATGGAATACGAGACTGTAAAGCTCCGTCAGTTTGAGGAGTCATTAAGGAACGATTGCGCTCAATATCAAAAGGAAACGGTTGATTGGGCACGACAATATCATTTCCGTCACCAGGTACTTTTTCCCCAGAAGCTTTTAATTTCTGAGCCTTAGAAGGCGCAATCGGAGGATAAATTTTTGCGATATCTTTAAGTGGCTTAGTCGCAATTCGATTGCCACTTTGCTTGATTGTTGGTTTTAACTCATCACCTGGGGCAGCTTCAACAACAGCAGTAAATGCAAACATTGAAGCAGCAAGGGTCAGACCTAAACCCGACAAGTTATTAGTTAACTTGCTCATAGGATCTCCCAAACTTTATTGTTCATGTTAATTAATTGGTCGGAGCTGAAAATGCTTTAAATACAGATCCTTTGCCGAATTAATCCAATGGCGTTCTAACAGGATAAAAAGAACCCGTCAATACTAACAATAGAAAGCGATGTTGAGGTGTGAATATTTACAAATTAAGACGGTAAAATTATGTTTTTTAAGAAAAAATATCAAAAAGAGATGGTAATTTTGCCTAAGTTGTATAAAGCAAAAAAGGCGCCAATGACGCCTTTTTCAAATATTCTGAAACAGTTTACTTGGTAATACCGTCCCAAAAATCTTTCACCCCATCAAACCAACTTTTTGACTTAGGATTATGTCGACTGTTACCGTTTTTAAGCGAATCTTCAAATTGTTTGAGCAAGTCTTTTTGCTCTTTATTAAGATTAACTGGAGTTTCAACCACAATCCGGCAATATAAATCACCCGGTTGACCACCACGCATTGGGGTAACGCCTTTGCCCCGTAAACGGAACAGTTTTCCTGATTGCGACTCGGGAGGCACTTTCAAATTTACCCGAGTATCAAGCGTTGGTACTTGTAACTCGCCACCTAAACAGGCAGTTCCAAAACTGATTGGCATTTCACAGTACAAATCATTACCATCGCGGGTAAAAATTGAGTGATCTTTGACGTGCACTTGAACATATAAATCGCCAGGAACAGAGCCTGGACCACCGGCTTCACCTTCGCCTGATAAACGAATACGATCACCGGTATCAACCCCTGCTGGGATTTTTACATTTAGAGTTTTCTCTTTACGAACACGCCCTTGACCATGACAGCTATTACATGGGTCTTTAATCATGGTGCCTTGACCATGACACTTAGGACAGGTTTGCTGAACGGTAAACAAGCCTTGTTTCATGCGCACTTGCCCCGCACCGCCACACATGTCACAAGTAACTGCCGAAGTACCTTTTTTGGCACCGCTACCATCGCAAGGCTCACAAGCCACATAAGTGGGCACATGAATTTTGGCTTGGGTGCCATGAACCGCTTCTTCAAGGGTAAGCTCTAAGTTGTAACGTAAGTCAGAACCTCGGCGCTGACGTTGTCCGCCACCGGCACGCCCACCAAAAATATCACCAAATACATCACCAAAAATATCGCTGAAACTCGCGCCGCCCGCACCAGCACCGAATCCTCCTTGCGAAGGATCGACTCCTGCGTGACCAAACTGATTATACGCTTGACGCTTTTCAGCATTTGAAAGAATTTCAAATGCTTCTTTGGCTTCTTTAAATTTATCTTCAGCTTCTTTTGAGTCTGGATTACGATCGGGGTGATACTTCATCGCCAAACGACGATACGCTTTTTTGATCGCTTGATCATCAGCGCTTCGATCAACACCTAACACTTCGTAGTAATCACGTTTTGACATAACTTAGGCCTAGTAAATCTGGGTGGTTTCAGGCAAAGACGCGAGCTAATGCTCGCGTCTCTTTTTTGAGTTTAAGTTTTACAACCAAACTTTGTTTAATAAGGTTTAGACTTATTTCTTTTTGTCGTCGACTTCTTCAAACTCAGCATCAACAACATTGTCATCTGCAGGCTTAGCTTGTTCTGCACTTGCTCCGCCTTCAGCCGCTTGAGCTTGGGCTTGAGCTTGTGCGTATAAACGCTCTGCCATTTTCGCAGACGCTTGCGATAACGCTTCAGTTTTCGCTTCGATCACTGCTTTATCATCACCTTTAACAACCGTTTCAAGATCTTTGATTGCCGCTTCAATCGCTTCTTTCTCGCCATCTTCAAGCGTGATATTTTCATCGTTCATGCTTTTACGAGTTGCATGGATAAGACCATCGGCTTTATTGCGCACTTCAATCAACTCTTGGAATTTACGATCTTCATCTGCATGCGCTTCGGCATCTTTCACCATTTTATCGATTTCTTCATCGGATAAACCGCTCGATGCTTTAATCACAATCGACTGCTCTTTTCCGGTTGCTTTATCTTTAGCCGATACGTTTAAGATACCGTTAGCATCAATATCGAACGATACTTCAATTTGCGGAATTCCGCGTGGCGCTGGTGGAATATCTTGTAAATCGAATTTACCAAGTGATTTATTTTGTGATGCTTGTTTACGCTCACCTTGCAGTACATGAACCGTCACCGCAGTTTGATTATCATCTGCTGTTGAAAACACTTGTGATGCTTTGGTTGGAATTGTGGTGTTTTTCTCAATTAAGTTGGTCATTACACCGCCCATGGTTTCAATACCTAGTGATAAAGGCGTCACATCAAGAAGAAGAACATCTTTTACATCACCAGCTAATACGGCACCTTGAATAGCCGCACCAACAGCTACCGCTTCATCAGGGTTTACATCTTTTCGAGGCTCTTTACCGAAAAATTCAGTCACAACCTGCTGAACTTTAGGCATACGGGTTTGACCACCCACCAAAATCACATCATTAATATCAGAAACATTTAAACCGGCATCTTTAAGGGCCATTTTTAAAGGCTCTAAGGTGCGCTCAATTAAATTATCAACTAATGACTCTAATTTAGCGCGAGTTAACTTAATATTTAAATGCTTAGGACCGGTTGCATCAGCGGTAATGTAAGGCAAGTTCACATCAGTTTGTTGGCTTGAAGACAACTCAATTTTTGCTTTTTCTGCAGCTTCTTTTAAGCGTTGAAGCGCTAATGGATCATTGTGCAAATCAATTCCAGAATCTTTTTTGAACTCATCCGCTAAATATTCGATAACGCGTAGGTCAAAGTCTTCACCGCCTAAGAAGGTATCACCGTTAGTCGATAACACTTCAAACGTATGCTCGCCTTCAACTTCTGCAATTTCGATGATAGAAATATCAAAAGTACCGCCTCCTAGGTCGTAAACCGCAATAGTGCGATCGCCTTTGGATTTATCCATACCGTAAGCTAAAGCGGCGGCGGTTGGTTCGTTAATAATACGTTTAACATCAAGACCTGCTATTCGGCCTGCATCTTTAGTGGCTTGACGCTGTGAGTCATTAAAATAGGCAGGAACAGTAATAACTGCTTCTGTTACTTTTTCACCTAAAAAGTCTTCTGCCGTTTTCTTCATTTTTTTCAAAACTTCAGCAGAAATTTGTGGAGCAGCGCGTTTTTCGCCTTTCACTTCTACCCATGCATCACCATTATCAGCCTTAACAATTTTATAAGGCACCATTTTGATGTCTTTTTGCACAACGTCGTCTTCAAAACGACGACCAATTAAACGCTTAACCGCAAAAAGAGTATTTTGTGGATTGGTAACTGCTTGGCGCTTAGCCGATTGACCCACTAAAATTTCGCCATCGTCAGTGAAAGCAACAATTGAAGGGGTCGTTCGACCACCTTCGCTGTTTTCAATAACGCGCGGATCTTTGCCATCAAGAACAGCCACACAAGAGTTGGTTGTTCCTAAGTCGATGCCGATAATTTTGCCCATGGTATTTCTCCAAACTTCAAATTTCTAAATATTGGCTGTTACTTGTCAACAGCCTGTTAAATTGTCTTGGTAACTAATGTTGGGTCGGTTCAGAACAATTCAAGGGAACCGAACCCATTGTGTTTAACTTTTAAGCAAAAAAATTAAACCGTTTGATCAATTTTTACTGGTTTTGGCTTATTCACCACAACCCGCGCAGGTCGAACAATTCGTCCATTAAGTGAGTAACCTTTTTGGAATACAGCGATAATCGCATTCGGTTCAAACTCTGGATTTTCTTGCATCGACATGGCTTCGTGCTTTTCTGGATTAAAAATTTCACCAATAGGATTAAGCTGCTCAACATTTTTGCGCGTTAAAGTATCGGCAAACATTTTAAGAGTCAGCTCCATACCTTGCTTAAGTGCCAGACCCTCTTCAGTTGATGTGGCTTGAGCAAGCCCTTGTTCTAAGCTATCAATGACTGGAAGCAAGGCTTCAACAAAGCCTTCTAGGGCATACTTATGCGCATTTTCTACATCACGCTCGGCACGGCGGCGAATATTATCGGCCTCAGCACGTACTCTTAAACTCATATCAGTGAGCTCATTAATTTTTTCTTGAGCTTGCTCTAGCGCTTGCTGCAAGCTCTCAACAGAAACTTCTTGATTAGTTGCCTCTTCTTCGTTCATTTCAGCCGAATTTTGGTTTTCTGGGATGTCGTTTTGCTCTGACATATCAGGTCCTCATACACAGTTCTAATTTCAAACAGCCCAAAACCCATTGCTTGAGCATTAAAAGTTGCGAGCTATATGGGGACAAGCCGCCAAGATTCAAGCAAAAATGATGATTTTATTAGGCTAATTGTTAGAAATTTCTGGGATTAGAGCGAAATGGCGTTAATCAAGAAGATTTTCTCGCGTTTCAATAAGTTAGCGGTTAGAGTTAAATTCAAATTTGGACCACCTATTACTCTAATGACACCAAGCAAACTTACTTTTAAAAATATCGGGATTGTTGGTAAACCGCGTAATCCGCAAGCGGCCGAGTCGATCCAAGTATTGCACGATGTGCTATTAGAAATTGGCTGCACGCTTTGGATCCAAGACTCACTGCAATCAGATATCAACAATCCTCAAGCCACCTTTGTTAAAAAAGAAACCATCGGTCAGCAAGTCGATCTGGTGGTTGTGGTTGGTGGTGATGGTTCAATGCTAAATGCCGGACGCAGTCAAATAATTCATCAAGTACCGCTGGTTGGAATAAACCGTGGACATCTCGGCTTTTTAACCGATATTCGCCCAACCGAAGTGCGCGAGCGTATGACTGAAATCATTCAAGGTCAGTTTAATCAAGAAGATCGCTATATATTGAGCACCGAAGTGATCCGTCAGGATAAAATTATCGGAAACTCGACCGCTGTCAATGAAGTGGTCGTACATCCCGGTGAAATCGCCAAAATGCTTGAGTTTGAATTATTTATTGATGGACAGTTTGTGTATTCGCAGCGCTCAGACGGCCTTATTATTTCAACGCCAACTGGCTCAACCGCTTATGCCCTATCAGGCGGCGGACCGATTATGTCACCCAAAGTTGACGCAATGGTGTTGGTGCCGATGTTTCCCCATACCTTAACCTCGCGTCCGATAGTAATTGATGCCAACAGCACCGTTGAGTTAGTTCTCGCCGAAGATAGTCGTTATGCACCTATTGTCAGTTGCGATGGCCAAACCAATATTGCACTTTCCCCAGGAGATACGATTAGAGTTAAAAAGCACTCGCTACCATTAAAAATTCTCCATCCCAAATCGCACGATTATTACGAAGTTTTGCGCACCAAGCTCGGATGGGGCCAAAAACTTTAAACTACTCATTTAAGTAGCGAAAAGTCGCTGACAAATTCAATTACTGCTATTACACTAAGGCTTCATCGTTTCGGAAGCATTGCTCATGTTAGCGACTATTCAAGTTAAGAACTTCGCTCTTATCGAAAACTTAAACCTCGACTTCACCACAGGTATGACTGTAATCACAGGTGAAACTGGTGCCGGCAAATCAATTGTAATTGATGCCTTGGGGCTTGCCCTAGGCGAACGGGCCGATGTTTCAATGGTAAGAGCTGGGTCGGACAAAGCCGATATAACTGCAACTTTTCACTTTGAAGTGCCATCAAC